>NZ_CP019952.1:759771-1062156 GCF_002021815.1 Pseudomonas parafulva | reverse complement strand
ATTACCGCGGACAGCGATTCCTGCAAAGCTTCACGACTCATGGCGGTTCCTCTTTTGGCTGTAGCCGCTGTCTCAGGTTTCCTGCAGCAAAGGCTGCAAGGCTTTGTCAATGGCCTCCCGAGCGCGGAAGATCCGAGAGCGCACGGTACCCACTGGACATTGCATGACGCTGGCAATGTCTTCGTAACTCAGGCCATCGAACTCTCGCAGGGTCAGCGCCGTACGCAAGTCTTCTGGCAGTTGCTGAATGGTGCGATGGACAGTGCCTTCGATCTCATCCCGCAACAACGAGCGCTCCGGGGACTCAAGATCCTTGAGGCCATGATCGCCGTCGTAAAACTCCGCATCCTCGGAGCTCACATCGCTGTCTGGCGGCCGTCTTCCACGGGACACCAGGTAGTTCTTCGCCGTGTTGATGGCGATGCGGTACAGCCACGTGTAAAACGCACTGTCACCGCGGAAATTACCAAGCGCACGGTACGCCTTGATGAACGCTTCCTGTGCTACGTCCTGGGCTTCGTGGGTGTCATGGACAAACCGCACGATCAACCCGAGAATCTTGTGCTGGTACTTCAGCACCAATAGATCGAAAGCTCGCCTGTCGCCGCGCTGTACGCGCTCGACCAGTTGCTGATCTTCTTCCTGGGTTAGCATGAACACTCCTCGGTGAACTCGAAGGAGTGTTGCAGCGGCCATTGCTCAGGCTTGCAACCATAGACTCGGGCTTTGCGCAAAAGTTCTCCCCTCCAAGCAAGTTTCCTGCAGACCTTGAGCGGCGTGCACGGAAGACGCGGTACGGCAGCAGCCGACAACGTCGATAATCAGGTTACGAATACGCAGGTGAGCCCAATGTCGAGCTACCGCCCTGCGTCGCCGCGGCAAATTGTTGGCGTGCGGGCAGCCTTCATAGGATTTCCAGGCACGCTGGAAAGTTCCCACAATGCCTGCCGTTACCGGGCGAGCGGCATGGAAAAGGGCCACCCGAGGCTGCTATAAAGGCTACCCAGCCAGTAAACGATAGTTTCACAATGCCATCGACGCGTGGCTATTGTGCCGTGCCCCTTCCGAAGATTACTAGTGTCCTGACATGAGCCAACAATTCCAACATGATGTCCTGGTTATCGGCAGCGGCGCAGCGGGCCTTAGCCTGGCCCTGAACCTGCCTGCGAATCTGCGCATTGCGGTGCTGAGCAAGGGTGACCTGGCCAGCGGTTCGACCTACTGGGCCCAAGGGGGCGTAGCGGCGGTGCTCGATGACGCCGATACGATTCAGTCCCATGTAGAGGACACCCTCAATGCCGGCGGCGGCCTGTGCCACGAAGACGCCGTTCGCTTTACCGTGGAGCACAGCCGCGAAGCCATCGAGTGGCTGATCGAGCAAGGCGTGCCGTTCACCCGGGACGAGCCCCACGGTGTCGTCGACGCAGGCTTCGAATTTCATCTAACGCGTGAAGGTGGCCATAGCCACCGGCGCATCATCCATGCCGCCGATGCCACGGGCGCAGCCATCTTCAACACCTTGCTGGCCCAGGCCAGGCAGCGCCCGAACATCGAGCTGCTGGAGCAGCGTGTGGCCGTGGACCTGATCACCGAGCGGCGCTTGGGCTTGGACGGTGAGCGCTGCCTGGGCGCCTATGTGCTGGACCGCAACACGGGCCAGGTGGACACGTTCGGTGCGCGGTTCACGGTGCTGGCCACGGGGGGTGCGGCGAAAGTGTACTTGTACACCAGCAACCCGGATGGCGCGTGCGGCGATGGTATCGCCATGGCCTGGCGGGCCGGCTGCAGGGTCGCAAACCTTGAATTCAACCAGTTCCACCCTACGTGCCTTTATCACCCGCAGGCCAAGAGCTTTTTGATCACCGAGGCCCTGCGTGGCGAAGGCGCCCTGCTTCGCCTGCCCAACGGCGAGCGCTTCATGCCCCGCTTCGACCCGCGCGAGGAGCTTGCCCCGCGCGACATCGTGGCGCGGGCGATCGACCATGAAATGAAGCGCCTGGGGGTGGACTGTGTCTACCTGGATATCTCGCACAAGCCTGTCGAGTTCATCAAGAGCCACTTCCCCACCGTTTACGAGCGGTGCCTGAGCTTTGGCATCGACATCACGCGCCAGCCAATACCTGTCGTGCCGGCAGCGCATTACACCTGTGGTGGCGTCATGGTGGACGACAGAGGACACACGGATGTGCCGGGGCTGTATGCGATTGGCGAAACCAGCTTCACGGGGCTGCATGGCGCCAATCGCATGGCCAGCAACTCGCTGCTGGAGTGCTTCGTCTACGGCCGGGCGGCGGCGGCCGACATCCAGGCGAACCTCGAAAATGTGGGCATGCCTGAGGCCTTGCCGGGATGGGACGCCAGCCAGGTCACGGACTCGGACGAGGATGTGATCATCGCGCATAACTGGGATGAGCTACGGCGCTTCATGTGGGATTACGTGGGGATCGTGCGGACCAGCAAGCGTTTGCAACGGGCCCAGCATCGCGTGCGGTTGTTGCTGGATGAAATCGATGAGTTCTACAGCAACTACAAGGTCAGTCGGGATTTGATCGAGTTGCGCAATTTGGCGCAGGTGGCGGAGTTGATGATTCGCTCGGCGATGCAGCGCAAGGAGAGCCGTGGGTTGCATTACACGCTGGATTATCCGGCGATGCTTGGTGAGGCCAGGGATACGGTGCTTCAGCCCGATTGAATAGAGGAGAACCAGGGACTGCTGAAGCGGTTTTGACCTTGATCTTGATCTTGATCTTGCTTTGGCTTTTGATCTTCGCGACTTCAGAAGGCCGAATGCAGGGCTTGCGGAGGGAGGTGACAGGCATGGATGCCTGTCAAGCGCTGGGCCCCAGGATGGGGCCTACAGCGCGGTCCTCCCGGGAGCAAGACCGGAGTGAGGGAACCCCGAAGCGTAGCGTAGGGGCCGTATGAATGGAGCACAGCGTTTTTTGGTTACTTTTTGTCGCGTTTGACAAAAAGTGACTCGCCGTTGAACTGACCCCCAAAAGTTGGACAGTGAGCGCTATGGGGCCAGCGCGTGGGTCCGAAATTGTATCGGACTCAGGCCATCAAGTCTGAGGCTGATGCGTTTTTGGTTGTAGTAAGCGATGTAATCATCAAGTCCTGAAGCCAACTGCTCGACATTTTCAAACGACTCCAGGTAAAAATATTCGCTCTTGAGTGTGCCGAAAAAGCTTTCCATTGCGGCGTTGTCTAGGCAGTTGCCCTTACGCGACATACTCTGCTCAATGTTCTTCTCGGCCAGCATATGCCGGTAAGTGGGCTGCCTGTACTGCCATCCTTGATCGGAGTGCAATATCGGTTTATCACCTGGATTCAGCCGCTCAAAGGCTTGCTCAAGCATTGCCGAGACCATCTTGAACTCCGGGCGCCGGTTAATCTGATAAGCGAGGATTTCGCCGTTATACAGGTCCATCAACGGCGAAAGAAACAGCTTCTGCCCCTTCACTTTGAACTCTGTCACGTCGGTTGCCCATTTCTGATTAGGGGCTCCTGCCTTGAATTCTCGCCTGAGCAGATCAGGCGCAACCAGTCCCTCTGAGCCTCGGTACGAGCGATATTTCTTCGCCCTGACCAGCGACTGGAGACCCATAAGCTGCATCAGTCGCTGCACCTTCTTGTGATTAATCATCCGACCGTTGTGCTTGAGGGTCTCAGTGATCCGGCGATAGCCATACCGTCCCTTATGCTCGTGATAGACGTTGTTGATACTCTCTTTCAAAGCCGCATGCTTGTCAGTCAACAACACCTTGCTTTGGTAATAAAAGGTACTACGTGCAAGCCCGGCGGCACGTAACAGCAGAGCGAGTCGATGCCCGTGCCTCAATCCTTGGACAGCCTTCGTTTTCTCGCCTGCGCAGTGCGAGGGTCCGCTTGGATCAAGGCATCGAGCTTTTTTAGGTAAGCATTCTCCGCACGCAGATATTCCAGCTCTTCGAGCATTTGCTCGGGTGTCAGGTCGCTATCCGAAGCGGTAGGAGGACTTGCGCTGGTTTTTTTCGATGGCTTACGGGGCATGCTCAACTCTCGGGTATGATGCGGATGAAGTGCTTCAACTCCGCCTTGATCATACAACCTTTTCCACTGCCTGATGCTACTTGGACCACGAATATCAAACTGGATGCAGGCTTGCTGGGCAGACAATCCTTCTTGCTCAATGCACTGCAAAACCTTCAATTTGAACTGGGCATCGTAGCGGCTGTACTTGGCATTTAAACCGGCTGCGCCGTGTTTTTCATAGCCCTTTACCCACCGACGTAGCATCGATGGACTGAGGTCATGCTTTAGCGCCACTTCATGAATGCTAGGAGCAGAAAGGCACTCTTCGATGAGTGCCTGTTTGAGCGCCAGGTTGTATTTCGTCATGGAACACCCTCCGGTGAGATAGGTGTCCAACATTCGGGGGTCAGTTCACGTAATGGCGAAAAGGTGACTAAGCGTCGCCATCGCAAATGGAATATGCTCTCTTTCAATACCCACGCCAACGCAATCAAACTTGAAACTTGAAAGCGTGGGCGCATACAGCAAGTTGGTATTCATTGGCACGGGTGGCGCACAGTCACCTTTCCGCCCTTACGGCGGCTTACTTTTTGTCTTCGGTATGTGTCAAGGTAGTTGTCGTGTCTTGCCTAACCGACTTGCTGCTGGGCGTCTCGCTCACGATTCAGATACACATGGTCAGGCAGCTTCCAGCTGCGGATTCCTCTAGCCCAGCGCTCTGGATTCCCACGCTGAGCCACCGTGTAGACCTGTTCACGCTGCTTCAGCGCAGCAGCATCCTGCCTCCCATGTCGCTGCGCAGGAGTGACGTATTTAAGCGCGCTATGGCGGTGTTCATTGTTGTACCAGGCAGCAAACTCCATGACCCATACCCGAGCCTCGTCCAGTGATTCAAACGGCAGGCCTGGCCATCGCGAGCAGTACTTGGCCGTACGGAACAAGGCTTCGGCATAGGCGTTATCGTTGCTGACCCGCGGGCGGCTAAACGATGGCAGCACACCCAGATCACGCAGAGCGGCCAGCATTGTCGCGCCTTTCATGGCGCTGCCATTGTCTGAATGAAGCACCAATGTTTCCGGGCGGATTGCTTCACGCAGACAGGCACGTTCCAGCAAGACGCTGGCATGTTCAGCGCTCTCTGCCTCATGCACCTCATTCATGACCAGCTTGCGGCTGTAGATATCTTTGACCATGTACCAGTAGAAGTAACGGCCTTTGACTGTGCTGGGCAGCCAGGTGATATCCCAGCACCAAACCTGGTTCGGGCCGTCTGCCCTGTGCGTGGTGAGCGGCCTGGCTTGGGGCTTTCTGCCGCGTCCACGCCGATGTGCCTGGCCTGCTGACTTGAGCACTCGATAAAAGGTGGATTCTGAGGCCAAGTAAAGGCCTTCATCTGCCAACTTCGGCACGATTTCATGTGGAGTGAGGCCTGCACAGTCAGGACGATTGGCTGCTGCCAGAACCGCCAGCCGCTCCTGCTCGCTCAGTTTGTTGGCCGGCGTTGGGCGACTCGTTTCAGGCCGCCGGTCTTTAGGTTGGTTGCGCCACCGCTGCAAGGTGCGCTCGGTGATGCCCAGCTCTGTGCAGGCTGCACGCTGACGAGCGCCTGACTCGATAGCCGCATCGATCAACTCAAGGGCAGTGGTGCGATCTGCGGCGCTGGTCATTCGTCCTCGCCCTTGCCCCAGATCGCATTGGCCTTTTTTCGCAGCACCAACAACGCTGCCGTTTCTGCCAAAGCCTTTTCTTTGCGCCGCAGCTCACGCTCCAATTGCTCGATACGCTTGACCGAAGCAATATCTTTGGCGGGTTCCTGCTGGGTAGGCGTATTGGCTTGCTCACACGCTGCACGCCACAACACCAAGTCCGCCGGCACAATGCCTGCGGTACGGCAGTATGCCGAAATCTCTGCCTCGCTCATTGCGGCTGTCTGGAGCACTGCCCTGAACTTGTCAGCGCTGCTCCAGCGCCCGTTGCGCTTACCTGTTCCTGCCATCTGTGCTCCCTGGGTCTTGGCTTCGTTACGCCAAGTCCTGAGTGTGACAGCAGTGATGCCCGTTTGCTTGGCCAGCTCTACGACCGTACGGCTGATCGGGGCCGACATTTGCTCCAGCGCCCAGGCTTTTTCCTCAGCGGTGTAACGTCGTTGCTTCATGAGACAGTCCTCGCCCTCCATCTATTGCACGGGGCGACAACTATCCTGACATGGAGGGTCTTGTCAAAAAGTAAGCAAAAACCGCCTGCTCCTATCATCCGGCCCCTACGCTACGCTCCGGGGTTCCCTCGCTCCAGGCTTGCTCCCGGGAGGACCCCGCTGCAGGCCCCCTCCTGGGGCCCAGCGCTTGACAGGCATCCATGCCTGTCACCTCCCTCCGCAAGCCCTGCGCTCGGCCTCCTGAAGTCGCGATCTGCGGCGCCTGGGCTACCGCGCGCTTAAAAGCAAGAGCGAGAGCGAGAGCGAGGAGACGCGGCGCTCGGCTCGGTCGTTAGGGCTGTATGGGCGCCACCCAGCGCCTGCGGCTGAACTTCAACCTTACCCGCAAACGCCGATGCTCATCTGTCCCAAGCGCATCCCTGGGCACACACTGGCTGTGCCCCCACCACGCCCCAACAGGGATGAATCTCAGCACCACGAGCGACGGCAACGCGATGCTGTCACGACACAGCCGTACCGGCTGCCACCCCCGAGCGCGGGAAAACACCCACCAGCCGGCCCCATCACGGCGCAGCCCGGTGACAGCCTGAACATGGGTCAACAGAATACGACGCGGAATAGCCCAGGCCGCATGGACGATGCACGCGGCGACCACCAGCAGCCCCAACCAGGACGGTAATGGGCTGACAAGCACGGCGAACCAGGCGAGTACCTGGCAGATCAGGTAGGCCGCCAGCAACAGGCGTGAGCCCTGCCAGCGGCATTCGAACCACTCACTTGGGTTGGACACGGTCCAGGATGATGCGAACCATGCGCTGCAACTCCGGGTCCTCGGACTCGGTACGCTCCATGAACCAGCCGAACATGTCCTGGTCCTCACAGCTCAGCAGCCGAACATACAACTGACGATCGGCTTCGTTGAGGGTGGGGTAGACCTCCTGGGTGAAAGGCACCAGCAGGACGTCCAGTTCCAGCATGCCTCGGCGGCTGTGCCAGAAAAGCCGGTTGAGTTCAGTTTGTTCGACCATGGGGCCCTCCTCGAGTGGCCCGCCAGTATACAGTCAGCCGCGCGAAGCGACAGCCAGCTGTTGGTCTAAGTCACCTACCTATTTTGTTACCGGCGTTCTATGATGGCCCCAGACTTTAAGCCACCGCGATGACCCATGGCCGATACCGCTTTCTTCTGCCCTCTGTCCCACGAAGGCATTCTCGCTGTCCGCGGCTCCGATGCAGGCAAGTTCCTGCAGGGCCAGCTGACCTGCAACATCAACTACCTCAGCCCCGAATACGCCAGCTTTGGCGCACGTTGCATGGTCAAGGGGCGCATGCAGTCCAGTTTCAGGATTCTGCCCGAAGGCAACGGTTACCTCCTGGCCATGGCCAGTGAACTGCTGGAGCCGCAACTGGCCGACCTGAAGAAGTACGCCGTATTCTCCAAGGCCACCCTGACCGACGAGAGCGCCGCCTGGGTGCGTTTCGGCCTGCACGACGGCCAGGCAGCGCTTGCGGCGCTGGGTTTGGAATTGGCACCTGAAGCCGGCAGCACTGCACGGCGAGAAGGGCTGATCGCTGTAACGGTCAGCACAGGTCGCGCTGAACTCTGGGCACCAGCGGAGCTGGCAGGCGAGGTGCGCAAGACCCTGGCCGGTACGTTGCCCGAAGGTGACCTCAACCCATGGCTGCTGGGGCAGATACGCGCCGGCATCGGCCAGGTGTTTGGCCCTACCCGCGAGCAGTTCATTCCGCAAATGATCAACCTGCAAGCCGTCGATGGTGTCAGCTTCAAGAAAGGGTGCTACACCGGCCAGGAAATCGTTGCGCGCATGCAGTACCTGGGCAAGCTCAAGCGTCGCATGTACCGCCTGGCCATCGATCAGCAGGCCCTGCCGGCAGCCGGGGAGCAGCTGTTCTCCCCCGTGCATGGCTCCTCGGTGGGCGACGTGGTGATGGCGGCCAGTACCGGCACTGGCTGTGAACTGCTCGCCGTGATCGCAGCCGATGCCGTGGAAGATGGCAACCTGCACTTGGGTCATCTCGAAGGCCCGCGCCTGCAGGTGCTGCCCCTGCCCTACGAACTGGACCGCGACAGGGAAATCCAGCGCTGACCAGCCCCGCCCTGCCACGACAGCGGGGCCGCTTCACCACTGCGGTAGACATGTCCATGAACAAGCTGGCCGAAATGGTCCAGGCGCAATTGCTGGATGCCATCGAAAAGGATGACCTGGTACTTCCGACTTTGCCTGAGGTTGCCTTGAGCATCCGCGAGGCTGCGGAAGACAGCGAGATCAGCGTGGCGGCCTTGAGCCGGGTGATCGGCCGCGATGCCGCCTTGTCGGCACGCCTGATCAAGGTGGTCAACAGCCCGCTGCTGCGAGCCACGGTGGAGGTTACCGAGCTGCACACGGCGATCACCCGCCTGGGCATCAACTACAGCTGCAACCTGGCCATCGGCCTGGTCATCGAGCAGATCTTCCATGCGCGCTCGCCTGCCGTGGAGCAGAAACTGCGCGAAATCTGGGCCAACAGCCTCGAAGTCGCGGGGATGAGCTACGAGTTGGCCCGGCGCTACACGCGGCTCAAGCCTGATCAGGCGGCACTGGGCGGCCTGGTCAACCAGATCGGCGCGCTGCCGGTACTGATCTACGCCGAGGAGCACAACGAACTGCTGTCCGATCCGGTCTGCCTGCACCATGTCATCGAACTGATCCAGCCCGTCCTGGGCGACAAGATACTCAAGGCCTGGGAGTTCCCCGAACAGCTGGTCAAGCTGCCTGGCCTGGTCCAGGACCTGGATCGGCAGACCGACCGCATCGACTACATCGATGTGGTCCAGATCGCTCGCTGTGTCAGCCAACGTGGTCGGGAAAGGCCGCTGGCAGCCTTGCCAGCCTACCGACACCTGGGCCTGCCCATGGGCAGCGAGCTGCACGCCGAGGACCTGCTCGAAGCCCGAAGCTTGTTGCGCTGAGGGCTTCACACTGTCTGGCCGCCGGCTACTCCGGCCGCCAGCGCTCAGTCAGCGATGAAACTCACCCGCACGCGCAGCCCGCCGTTGTCACCATCATGCAGGCTGATCTGCGCCAGGTGAGCCCGGCAGATCTCTCCCACGATCGCAAGGCCCAACCCGCTGCCCTGGGCGCTACGGCGATAAAAACGCTCGAACACCCGCTCGCGCTCGGCCTCTGGAATGCCGGGGCCGTCGTCTTCCACCTCGAGCACCGCAGGCGCGAGCACGCGCAGGATGACGTTGCCACCCTTGGGGGTGTGGGCCAGGGCATTGTCGACCAAGTTGCTCAACAGCTCGTTGAGCAACGTTGGCTCGCCCTTGAGCCATACCGGCGCCTGCGCCTCGAGGGCCAGCGCAACCCCGCGGTTGTGCGCCAACGGCGCCATGGCCATGCCCAGCTCGCGCGCCAGCTGGCTGAGGTCCAAGCGCTGAGCGCCCCCCTCGGCGATTGCGCGCGCGCCGTTTTCCACACGTGCCAGTGAAAGCAACTGGTTGGCCAGGTGCGTCAATTTGTCGGTGCCCTGGGCCGCCGCTTCCAGCGTTTGATGCCACTGCTGCGGTTCACTGGCGCGCAAACCCAGCTCCACCCGCGCCTTGAGCGCCGCCAAGGGCGTACGCAGTTCGTGGGCAGCATCGGCGATGAACTGCGCCTGGCGCTCGAACTGTGCACGCAGACGTTCGGTGAAATGGTTGAGCGCCCCTACCAGTGGCCGCAGCTCAGGCTGCACCTGCACCACCGGCAACGGGCGCAGATCGTCCGGCTGGCGCTCTTCGACCGCTGTGCGCAGGCGCTCGAGCGGTCGCAGCGCCGCACTGACGGCGAACCACACCATCACCAAAGCGCCCAAGGCCAACATGCCCAGGCGCAGCAACGTATCGCCCATCAGGCCGCGAGCCATGCTCACCCGCGCCTCATCCGTTTCGGCCACGCGGATTTCCGCCATGCCGTTCATGTTCGGCTCGCTCACCGCTTTGAGCAGGCTGACCACTCGCACGTTCTGTCCCAGATACGTCGCGTCATAGAAACGCGCCAGGGCGGGATAGTCATCGGTGCGGGGGGTGCCAGGCGGCGGAGGCGGCAGCTTTTCATACCCAGAAATCAGCCGCTGGTTGATGTCCAGGACTTGGTAGTAGATGCGTCCAGCGCTGTCGTAGGCAAAGGTATCGAGCGCCACATAGGGCACATCTGCGCTCAACGAGCCGTCGCGTTGCGACAGGCCCGCGGCGATGGTGCGGGCGGACGCCAGCAGGGTTCGGTCGTAGGCGGTGTCCGCTGCCTCACGGCCGTTCCAGTAGGCACTGAGCCCACTGGCCAGCATCAGGACCACCAACAGCAACGCCAGATTGCCCAGCAGGCGCCCACGCAGACTGATGTTTTCACGCATCGCGATGCTCGAGCAGGTACCCCAGGCCGCGGAAGGTGACGATGGCCACCGGATGGCCATCGAGCTTCTTGCGCAGGCGATGGACGTAGATCTCGATGGCATCGGGGCTGGCGTCCTCGTCCAGGCCGAACACCTGGGCCGCCAACTGTTCCTTGCTCATCACCCGGCCCGGCCGGGCAATCAAGGCTTCGAGCACCCCCTGCTCGCGGGAGGTCAGGGACAACGGCGCTTCACCCAAGGTGAACCGCCGGGTATCGAGGTCATACACCAGCGGCCCGCAGCGCTGCTGGCGCTCGCCCCCCAGCACACTACGGCGCAGCAGCGCCTTGACCCGTGCCTCAAGCTCGGTCAACTCGAACGGCTTGGCCAGGTAATCGTCAGCCCCCAGGTTGAGGCCATGGACCCGATCCTTGACGTCGCTACGGGCGGTGAGCATCAGTACCGGCACGGTCTTGCCACGCCCGCGCAAGCGTGCCAGCACCTCGAAGCCATCCATACGCGGCAAGCCCACGTCGAGCACGGCCACGGCGTAGTCCTCACTGCCAAGCGCAAGGTCGGCAGCTACCCCGTCATGCAGCACATCCACCGTCAGGCCTAGACCTTTCAGGGCCTGGGCCACGCTGTCAGCCAATTGCAGATGGTCTTCTACCAGCAACACACGCATCGGATTGTCCCTGTTCGGTGGGGCGATGGCGCGGAGTGTACCCCGCCGCGGCGACCTGTGAAGCCGGCTCGACAAACCTTTCGCGCTGAAAGGTTAGCGAAAGGTTCGTTACCTAGCATCGCACCACGGTCGCCCCGAGCGCCGAATAAAGCACCAGCAAGGTGCAATCGAATAAGAACAAGAAACGGAGCCACAACGATGCTGTCATTGCAGCCGCAGGCATTCGCACCTGCTCGTTCCTTTGCCGCACGCCCCAGCGCCATTGCCAGCGCCCTCGCGCTCGCCGGCGTCGCCCCGCTCAGCCAGGCCGCCTTTTTCGAAGACAGCACGGCCACCTTCGAAACCCGCAACATGTACTTCAATCGCGACTTTCGCGATGGCACCAGTGCGCAACAATCCAAGCGCGACGAATGGGCCCAGGGGTTCATGCTCAACCTCGAATCCGGTTACACCGAAGGCACCGTAGGCTTCGGCGTAGATGCGCTCGGCATGATGGGCATCAAGCTCGATTCAAGCCCAGACCGTACCGGCAGCGGCCTGCTGCCGACCCATGACAACGGCAAAGCTGCCGACGAGTACTCAAAGCTCGGCCTGACCGCCAAGGCCAAGATTTCCAAAACCGAACTCAAGATCGGCACGCTGATCCCTTCCCTGCCCACCCTGCGCCCAAACGATGGCCGCATTCTGCCGCAGACATTCGAAGGCGGGCTGCTCACCTCCAAGGAAATCAAGGGCCTGACCATCACCGGCGGGCGCCTGGACAAGGCCAAGGACCGTGACGACACCAACTGGGAAGACCTGGCACTGAACAACAAGAACGGCCGCTTCGGTGGCTCGTTCAGCGCAGACAACCTGTCCCTGGCCGGGCTGGACTACCAGTTCAACGACCGGCTGACCGGCAGCTACCACTTCGCCCAACTGGACGACATCTACAGCCAGCACTTCATCGGCCTGCTCGCCACCCAAGCCGTGGGCCCAGGCGCACTGGCCTTCGACCTGCGCCTGGCGCTGAGCGATGACGCAGGCGCTGCCAGGGCCGGCAGCATCGACAATACCACCTTCAACGGCATGGTCAGTTATGCCTTGGGCGGGCACAAGTTCAGCGCCGGCTGGCAGCAGCTGACCGGCGACAGCGCGTTCCCCTATGTCGATGGTGCCGACCCATACCTGGTCAATTTCGTCCAGATCAACGACTTCGCCAATGCCGACGAGCGCTCCTGGCAGGCCCGCTACGACTACAACTTTGCCGCACTCGGCGTGCCTGGCCTGACGTTCCTGACCCGCTACATCAGCGGCGACAACGTCAGCCGTGCCAGCGGTGGCGAGGGCAAGGAATGGGAACGCGATACCGAGCTGAAATACGTGGTGCAGAACGGCCCGCTCAAGAACGTGGCGGTGCGCCTGCGAAACGCGACCTTCCGCTCCAATTTCGCCCGTGACGCCGACGAAGTGCGGCTGCTGGTGAGCTACAGCGTCGCCCTGTGGTAACCCGATAACAACAACGCCTACGGAGATAGACCATGACCTTTTCACTGCGCCATATCGTACTGGCAACCGGCTGCCTGCTACTGGCAGGCAATGCCCTGGCCGCCGAACCCAAACGCCCCGAGTGCATCGCCCCGGCCTCGCCTGGCGGTGGCTTCGACCTGACCTGCAAGCTGGTGCAAAGCGCCCTGGTGCAGGAGAAGATCCTGAGCAAGCCCATGCGCGTGACCTACATGCCGGGCGGTGTCGGTGCCGTGGCCTACAACGCCGTGGTGGCACAGCGCCCTGCCGATGCCGGGACCCTGGTGGCCTGGTCGAGCGGTTCGCTGCTGAACCTGGCCCAGGGCAAGTTCGGTCGCTTCGATGAAAATGCAGTGAAATGGCTGGCTGCCGTCGGCACCAGCTATGGCGCAATCGCGGTCAAGAGCGACTCGCCCTACAAAACCCTCGACGACCTGGTCGCTGCCCTGAAGAAAGACCCGAGCAAGGTGGTGATTGGCTCCGGTGGCACCGTAGGTAGCCAAGACTGGATGCAAACCGCCCTGATCGCCAAGGCAGCCGGCATCAACCCACGCGACCTGCGCTACGTGGCACTCGAAGGCGGCGGCGAAATTGCCACCGCACTGCTCGGTGGCCATATCCAGGTAGGCTCCACCGACATTTCCGACTCCATGCCGCACATCGAGAGCGGCAACATGCGCCTGCTGGCCGTGTTTTCGGAAAAGCGCCTGGACGACCCGGCCATGAAGGACATCCCCACCGCCAAGGAGCAGGGCTACGACATCGTCTGGCCTGTGGTGCGCGGCTTCTACCTCGGCCCGAAAGTGAGCGACGAAGACTACGCCTGGTGGAAAGCATCGTTCGACAAGATGCTGGCCTCCGAAGACTTCGCCAAGTTGCGTGACCAGCGCGAACTGTTCCCCTTCGCCATGACGGGTGAAGAGCTCGATGGCTACGTCAAGAAGCAAGTCGCTGACTACAAGATGCTGGCCAAGGAATTCGGCCTGGTCCAGTAATCCAGACCACTGGGCTTTCCTGGCGGGAGCAGGCAGACGCTGCCGTGCCTAGCCTGGGCCTTGGCCCAGGTTCACGGGTGTGCCGCTCCCATCGCTACTTACCGAGGATTCCTCCATGATCCTGCAACGCATCTTCGCCCTGATTCTGCTGGCCGTCTGCGCCGCCCTGGCCGTGATGGCCTGGCCTTATCAGGCGGCGTTTTCCTATGAGCCGGTAGGCCCGCGTGCCTACCCGCTGCTGATGCTCGGCCTGATGAGCCTGGGCTTGCTGTACATGGCGATCCGCCCCACGCCGATCGTGCACAAAGACGACGAGCCGGCGCTGGACAAGGCGACCTTGACCAAGATCGCCGCCTGCATCGGCCTGCTGCTGATCTTCGCGGCCACCTTCGAATCCCTTGGCTTCATCCTCAGCGCCATCCTGGCCGGTGTGCCCATGGCACGCCTGTATGGCGGTCGCTGGCTGCACAGCGCCATCGTCGTGGTCGGCATGAGCCTCTTCCTCTACTGGCTGTTCGACCGCGTCATGGACGTGCCCCTGCCCCTTGGCCTGCTGAGCGTACTGGAGAACTGACACATGGATACCTTGAGCTACCTGGGCCAGGGCTTCGGCGTCGCCCTGTCCCCTTACAACCTGGTCACGGCCCTGTCCGGCACGCTGATCGGTACCGTCGTCGGCCTGCTGCCGGGCCTGGGCCCGATCAATGGCGTGGCCCTGCTGATCCCCATCGCCTTCGCCCTGGGCTTGCCCCCGGAGTCGGCACTGATCCTGCTGGCTGCGGTGTACCTGGGCTGCGAGTACGGTGGGCGGATCAGCTCGATCCTGCTGAACATTCCGGGCGAAGCATCGACCGTGATGACCACCCTGGACGGCTACCCGATGGCCCGCCAGGGCCTGGCGGGCGTGGCCCTGTCCCTGTCGGCCTGGAGCTCGTTCATCGGCGCCTTCATCGCCACCTGCGGCATGGTGCTGTTCGCCCCGCTGCTGGCCAAGTGGGCAATCGCCTTCGGCCCGGCCGAGTACTTCGTGCTGATGGTGTTCGCCATCGTCGCCCTGGGCGGCATGGCCGGCGACAAGCCGCTCAAGACTTTCATCGCCGCCTTGATCGGCCTGTTCCTGTCGGCGGTGGGCATCGACGCCAACAGTGGCGTGTACCGCTTCACCGGTGACAGCGTGCACCTGGCCGACGGCATTCAGTTCGTCGTGCTGGTGCTGGGCCTGTTCTCGATCAGCGAGATTCTGTTGCTGCTGGAAAAGACCCACCACGGTCACCAGGCGGTCAAGGCCACCGGGCGCATGCTGTTTAACTTCAAGGAAGCGGCGTCGGTGTTCGTGGTGAACATTCGCTGCGGCCTGCTGGGCTTTGTGATGGGCGTGTTGCCAGGCGCTGGTGCCACACTGGCCAGTGCAGTGGCCTACATGACCGAAAAACGCATGGCCGGTGCCAGCGGCAAGTTCGGCAAGGGTGACGCCCGTGGCCTGGCGGCACCGGAAACCGCCATTGGCGCTTCCTGCTGTGGCGCCCTGGTGCCCATGCTGACCCTGGGCGTGCCCGGTTCAGGTACCACGGCGGTGATGATCGGCGCGCTGACGCTCTACAACATCACCCCAGGCCCGCTGCTGTTCGAACAGCAACCTGACATCGTCTGGGGCCTGATCGCGTCGCTGTTCATCGCCAACATCATGCTGGTGATCCTGAACATCCCGATGATCCGCATCTTCACCCGCATCCTGGCCGTGCCGAACTGGGCCCTGGTGCCGGTGATCGCCATCATCACCGGGATCGGTGTCTATGCCGTGCATGCCACCACTTTCGACCTGTTCCTGATGGTCGGCATCGGCATCATGGGCTACATCCTGCGCAAGCTGGACTTCCCACTTTCGCCGATTCTGCTGGGCTTCATCCTGGGTGGCCTGATGGAGCAGAACCTGCGCCGGGCATTGTCAATTTCCAACGGCGAGTTAGGCATTCTCTGGTCGAGCCCGATCAGCATGGGTGTCTGGGCACTGGTAGCGCTCATGCTCGCACTGCCTATGGTGCGCATCTGGCGCAAGCGTAGCCTGCAGCGCCGGGCCATGGCCGATGCCTGATCGTGGGTTGCCGCTGTACTGGGCAACTGGGCTGGTCGGCCTTGCTGGCGGTTTCGCCGCCAGCAAGGTCGGCTGGCCTTTGCCGTGGATGGTCGGCTCGTTGCTGGCGATCATCGCGGTACGTTGCCTGAGCCCTTGGCAGCTGCCAGAAATACCCAATGGCCGGCGCTGCGGGCAATGCATCATTGGCCTTGGCATCGGCCTGCACTTCACGCCCCAGGTCATCGAGCAAGTGGGCAGTCACTTCGCCTTGATCTTCTTCGGCGCTTTGTTCACTACCGTTTCGAGCGTGCTTGGGGTGTGGTTGCTGCGCCGCTCGGGTGAGGACCGCGCCACTGCGTTCTTTGCCAGCATGCCAGGCGGTTCCGGTGAAATGGTCAACCTGGGTGCGCGCAATGGCGCGGTATTGAGCCAGGTGGCCGCAGCCCAAAGCCTGCGCGTGCTGGCGGTGGTGCTGTGCGTGCCGGCGCTGTTCAAGCTGCTGTTGGGCGATGGCGTAGCGCTCAACCACACCGGCAGCGTCAGCTGGGCCTGGCTGGCCCTCATCGCACCGCTGGGCGTGGCAGCTGGCTGGCTCTGGCAGCGGCTGCAACAGCCCAACCCATGGCTGTTCGGGCCGCTGCTGGTGGCAGCCACCTTCAGCCTTGCCGGCAACTTGCAGATCGCCCTGCCCAATGGCGCCAGTCAGATCGGTCAATGGCTGATCGGCAGCGGCCTGGCCTGCCATTTCAACCGTGCATTCTTCCGCCGCGCGCCGGCATTTCTGGGGCGCACGCTGGTGGCCACAGCCTTGAGCATGGCCCTGGCTGGCGCTGCCGCCTGGGGCTTGAGCCTGCTGACAGCTTTGGATCTGCGCTCACTGACGCTGGGCATGATGCCCGGCGGCATCGCTGAAATGAGCCTGACGGCCGAAACGCTGCAACTGTCGGTGCCGCTGGTGACTGCTTTGCAAGTGATGCGCCTGCTCTTCGTGCTGTTCCTGGCCGAGCCCTTGTTCCGTTACTGGATGAGCAAGCGGCCCGCATGACCTGTCGGGGCCTGACGGCCCCGTCTGGCTCACAGCGGTGGCAACGCCCAGTTGATGGGCGCAAGCCCGCGCTGCTCGAGAAAGCCGTTGGCACGGCTGAAATGCCCACAGCCAAGAAACCCACGGTACGCCGACAACGGCGAGGGGTGCACCGACTTGAGCACCAAGTGCTTGGTGCCGTCGATCAGCTTCTGTTTGCTCTGCGCATGAGCCCCCCACAGCAGAAACACCACATGCTCACACTGCTCGCTGACCACCTCGATGATACGGTCGGTGAAGAATTCCCAGCCTTTCTTGGCATGGGAGGCCGCGTTGCCCCGCTCCACGGTCATGGTGGTGTTGAGCAGCAACACGCCCTGCTCGGCCCAGCTTTGCAGGTAGCCATGGTTGGGGATGGGAATGTTCAGGTCGCGGTGCAGCTCCTTGTAGATGTTCACCAGCGACGGCGGCGTGGGCACGCCAGGCTGCACCGAGAAGCACAGGCCATGGGCCTGCCCTGGGCCGTGGTAGGGGTCCTGGCCGAGAATCACCACCTTGACCTGATCCAGGGGGGTGGAGTTGAGTGCATTGAAGATCAGCGGGCCAGGCGGGTAGATCTGTTTACCGGCGGCATATTCACCGCGCAGGAACTCGCGCAACTGCTGCATGTAGGGCTGCTCGAACTCGGCACGCAAGGCGGCTTTCCAACTGGGTTCGAGTTTGATGCGATCGTCGTCAGTCATGGGGGCTTCCGTAAACAATGGGGCGACACTAGGGGTGACACCGACGCTTGTCAAACGATCCGACCAGTGCCCGGCGGGATCGACCAGGCAGGCCATACTTGAGCGGTGACTTGAATGAGGTAAGCCATGAGCATTCATTGCCAAGTACTGACAGGCGCCGATGGCGCTCGCCTGGGCATCGCTACCCTTGATGCGCCAAGGGCGCTCAATGCCCTCGACCTGCCGATGATAGAGACGCTGGCCGAGCAGTTGCACAGCTGGGCGCAAGACCCAGGCATCGCCTGTGTGCTGCTGCGCGGCAATGGCGCCAAGGCATTCTGCGCCGGGGGCGACGTGCGGGCGCTGGCCCAGGCGTGCCGCGAGCAGCCTGGCAGCGTGCCACCGCTGGCTGCATCGTTCTTCGCCGCCGAATATCGCCTGGACCATGCCTTGCACACCTACCCCAAGCCACTGCTGTGCTGGGGCCATGGCCATGTGCTGGGCGGCGGCATGGGTTTGCTCCAAGGTGCCAACGTACGCATCGTGACCCCCAGCAGCGCACTGGCCATGCCTGAGATCAGCATTGGTCTGTACCCTGACGTGGGGGCCAGCTGGTTCCTGGCCCGCTTACCGGGCAAGCTGGGGTTGTTCCTGGGGCTCACCGGTGCGCCTATCAATGCGCGCGATGCGCTGGACTTGGGGTTGGCTGACCGTTTCATGGGTGAAGACCGGCAAGCGGCGTTGATCGACGAACTGCTGCAGATGAACTGGCAGGAGCAGACCGCGTTGCAACTCAACAGCCTGCTCAGGGCTGAGGAGCATTGCGCCCGCCGGGCACTGCCGGCGGCCCAGTGGTTGCCGCGGCGCGTGCTTATCGACGCGCTGCTGGATGTCACCTGCGCGGGCGCTGCCTGGCGGGCAGTGGCGAGCCTGCGCCAGCACGACGACCCGCTGCTGTCGGCAGCCGCCGAGCGCATGCTGGGCGGCTGTCCGCTGACGGCTCATCTGGTGTGGGAGCAAATTCAGCGGGCCCGACACCTGTCACTGGCGCAGGCGTTGCAGATGGAATACGCGATGAGCCTGAACTGCTGTCGTCATCCGGAGTTCAGCGAAGGGGTGCGTGCCCGCCTGCTGGACAAGGATCACCAACCGCGCTGGCACTGGCCGGATGTGGACCACGTGCCCGCAGCCGTGGTGCAGGCACACTTTCAAGCGACGTGGGAAGGCCATCATCCGCTGGCGGACCTGCACTAGCGGCGCGTCGGGCGCAGGGCGCTCCTCACCTGATCAATGGCCTCGCCCACGCCTGTCACCCCAGCCGCCTTGATGCCGACCTCCATCCTGGAAGCGCGGGCCATCGTTGCGGTAGTCGTGTCGATCGCGGTCGCGCCTGTAGTCCCAGCGCTGGCGATGACCGTAATCGTAGCGCGGGTTGCCGTGCCAGCGGCGCACGTCGGGCGGCGGCAACGGTCGGTAGCCGGGCGGCGCATGGTAACGAGGCACCGGTTGGTAGTAGTAGCGCGGCTGGGGCGCCACCGGATAACGACCGTACCGGTAGTAGCCGGGCGCGTAACCAGGCGAGACATATCGGTCAGTGACGTAATAGTCGGAGCGGTAGTAGGTCGACCGACCAGCGTACGGCGCACAGGCGCCAAGCGTCAGCCCGAGCAGGGCCACAAGCAGAATTCGATAGGACATAGGCCGCCTCCCGGACCGCTGAGGTGCCCGCGCAGCGAACGCTGCCGAGCGTCGATGCACGACACGTTGATCGACATGGAATAAGACAAGCGTCAACCCGTGCAGTGCCATACTGGTAATAATTTGATACAGCTGCGGCTTCTGGACAAAATCTTGCAGTCATTTAAAGCCCGGAACACTAGAATGTGCGGCCCGGCACACATCATGGGAAGATCATGCCTTCACGCTCCGCTCCATCATCGCAGCGTTCGTTAGTCGCCGCCCTGCTGATGCTGCTGGCCTGCGGTTTCCTCGCCACGTCGCTGCTGAGTTATTTCTCCTCGCGCAGCGCCATACGTGACGGCATCATCAATACCGAATTGCCGCTGACCTCCGACACGGTCTATTCGGAAATCCAGAAAGACCTGATCCGCCCTGTTCTGATCGCCTCGATGATGGCCCAGGACACTTTCCTTCGAGACTGGGTGTTGGCCGGTGAGCAGGATGCCCAGCGCATGACCCGCTATCTGGGCGAGGTAACGGGCAAGCAGGGCATCTTCACGTCCTTTTTCGTCTCCGAACACACGCTGACCTACTACCAGGCCAAGGGCGTGCTCAAGCAGGTCCAGCCACAGGCCTGGCGCGATGCCTGGTACTTCCGCCTGCGCGACCAGGCGGCACCTTACGAGATCAATGTAGACCTGGACATGGCCAATCAGGACAACCTGACCGTGTTCATCAACTACAAGGTGCACGACTACCAGGATCGCTTCATCGGCGCGGCAGGGGTGGGGCTGAGCGTTTCCACCGTGGTCAGGATGATCGACCAGTACCAACACCGCTATCAGCGATCCGTGGTCTTCGTCGACGCCCAGGGCAAGGTGTTGATGACAGGCTCAGGCGGTGGCCCGCAGGGCCTGCGCGTCGGCCAGTCGCTGGTCGACAGCCCGGACCTGGGCGGCGTGCTGGCACGCCAGCCGGTGCCTGGCGAAGGCAGTCATGAATACCGCGACCTTGAAGGCCACAGCCATTTTCTGAACGTGCGCCACTTGCCGGAACTGGATTGGTACCTGCTGGTGGACAAACGCGAGACCGGGGCGCTGGACCGGATCCGTCATTCGCTGTACCTGAACCTGGCGATCTGCGCCATGATCACCCTTGTGGTGGTAGCCCTGATGCATGCGATGGTGCGCCGCCACCAGGCCAGCACCGAAGCCCTGGCCACGCTCGACAGCCTGACCGGGCTGCCCAATCGGCGCAGCTTCGACCTGCTGGCCGCCCAGGCGCTGCGCGAGGCCCAGCGTGACAACAGTCCGCTGGTGGCGTTGCTGATCGACCTGGACCACTTCAAAGCCCTCAACGACACCTATGGTCACCTGGCAGGCGACGAAGTGCTGCGCCAATTTGCCAATGTCCTGCAAGGCAGCATTCGCCAGTCCGATATACTCTGCCGCTGGGGAGGCGAGGAGTTCATCGTGCTGCTGCGTGAGGCCGATGCCCGCCAGGCGAACGAGGCTGCCGAAAAGATCCGGCGCCGCGCCGAGCAACTGACCTTCAGTTACGAGGACCAGCCCCTGCGCCTGACCACCAGCATCGGGGTGAGTCATCTGCAGCCAGGCGATACCTTGCACACCCTACTGACCCGCGCCGACGGCGCCCTCTATCGTGCCAAACAGGCTGGCCGCAACCGTGTCTGCAGTGAAACCTGAAATGAACGACGATCAACGTTGCCCCGCCTGCGGTGCCCTCAACCGGTGCACCCTGGCCGATCCTGCGCAGGCCACCCAGGCTTGCTGGTGCTACAACGTGCGCATCGACCCGGCGGTATTGCAGGCCTTGCCTGCCGAACTGCGCGACCGTGCCTGCCTGTGCCCAAGCTGCGCAGGCGTCGAGGCCCAATTGGCATCGCCCGCAGGTGACGACCATGCGCCTTGATCGTTTTCTTGCCAACCTACCGACCTGCAACCGCCAGCAAGCGCGCCTGATGCTGGCTCAACGTCGCGTGCGGCTCGATGGCCAAGTGGCCAGCGACCCGCTAACGGAAGTACGGGCGTTCAGCCGGGTCGAGCTGGACGATGAGGTGCTGCAGGCGGGCCTCCCGCCACGCTACCTGATGCTGCACAAGCCGCCCGGTTGCGTCAGCGCCACCCACGATCCCCAGCATCCAACCGTCATGGACTTGCTGCCCGACGCGCTCGCGCAGGGCCTGCATATCGCCGGGCGCCTGGACTTCAATACCACCGGGCTGATGATCCTGACCAACGACGGGCAGTGGTCCCGGCGCCTGACCCAACCGGCCACCAAGCTGCCCAAGCATTACCTGGTCGAAACCCAGGACGAAATCGGCGAGCACTATGTGGCCCGGTTTCAGGAGGGGTTTCACTTTGCTTTCGAAAACCTGACGACCCAACCGGCCGACCTGCAGATCCTCGGGCCGCGCCTGGCCCGGCTCGCCATCGTCGAAGGGCGCTACCACCAGGTCAAACGCATGTTCGGGTTCTATGACAACAAGGTGGTCAAGCTGCACCGGGAGCGCATGGGCGCGATCGCGCTGGACATGAACCTGCCGCCGGGGGCATACCGAGAACTCACGCTCGAGGAAATCGCTGCCGTATAGGTGAGCCTTGTGACGTAGGGAAAAGGCGCAGGAGCGCGGAGGGAAAAGACATTTTTTATAACGCGGGCTTCTAATTTGCCGAACGTTCTGGTAAAAAGTGCAGCTCAGATGCGGGTATAGTTTAGTGGCAAAACGAAAGCTTCCCAAGCTTTAGTTGAGGGTTCGATTCCCTCTACCCGCTCCATCTTCAAGCCAGCGTTCACATGGCTTACGCTTCCTCTACCGCCCATCCTCACTGCACACGTTGATGCTGCAGTACCACCGCCGCTTCCCGCATAAAAATCTCGAGCGTCTTGGGCCCCACGCCATCAAATCCCAGCAGCCATGTATTGGCGTGCGCCATGTCCACCGCCGCATTGAGCAACACCTCATCCATTTCCGCTTCAAGCCCACTGCCCAAGCGATGCAGCCGCCGGGCCGTGGATTCGTCGTAGCGGGCGTAACCGGCCTGACCCAGAAGCTTCACCAGCGTGTGATGCGGGCACCTCGCCAGCTTGCCTGGGGTGTCCAGGCCATGGGTATCGACCAGCAGCCGGTAGGCCTGGATCGCGACACTGGCACGAATGCGCTTGCCGATCAGAAAGCTGGCAAGCAACCACTTATAGAGGCCGCGCCCATGGCACTGGTGTATGTCGATGCCAAGCAGCGCGGCGCTGACCAGTATCAACCCTTGGTGCGCCGCGGGTCAGCGGAGCGAGGGTAGGTGCGCTCTTGCTCGATGGTGCCATCGGCCTTGTGAATCTTCACCGAGGCTGTCTTGCCCTCGAAGAATGTGGCCAGCGACCCCACCAGTTCTTGCTTGGTCGCGCTGTGCTTTGAAGCGCGCGCAGCACCTGCCTTCTTCAGTTCCCACCCGTCATTGGCAGGGCTTACATGATAGGTGTCCATGACAGATCTCCTGTTCAGGTAAAGACATGACGATCTACGTGTCGGTGTGGCCGGTGCTGGCTAGGCGCTGCCCCGTGGCCACTCAAGACCTTGGAGGGATTCAAGTCCGCTCGTGTTCACTTTCAATCCCCTGCAGTTGCCGTCAAGCTCACCGATGCAGCCTGCAACGCGCTGCCAGCACTGGCGCGGCGCACTCATGGCCTAGGCTTGACGTGGTAAAGTCTGCCGGATCCCGCTTTACGGACTCCAGCATGCCCGCACTAGACGCCACTCTTCTCCCCTGGTCAGACCTTGCCGACCAGTACCCCTGTGAAACCCTCATGGTCGGTAACGGCGCAAGCCGGGCCTTCTGGAAGCCGTTCGGGTATTTCTCGCTGTACGAGGAGGCGCAACGGGCCGGGCGTAAGAAGGGCTTGGCCATCAGCGATCAGGCCTTGTTCAAGTCATTGAGCTCCGAGCTGTTCGAACCAGTGCTGACCGCCCTCAACACCACGGTGCGTACCAACGCTGCGCTGGCCATCAACTCGACCGCGCCGCTGAACCGCTATTACTCCATCAAGGAGGCGCTGATCCACGCCGTGCGCACCGTGCACATGCCTTGGTCGGCAATGCCCGAAGCCGCCCTGAGCACCCTCAACCAGGCCCTGCGCGGCTACCGCAACGTCTATACCAGCAACTATGACCTGCTGCTGGTCTGGGCCGTGCAGCACGATCCGAAGGGCTTTGCCGAACTGTTCGACGAGCAGGGTTTTTTCGACGTGCGCCGAACGGCGGGTCAAGGCACGCGGGTGCTGCACCTGCACGGTGGCATGCACCTGCTCAAGCTGCCTGACGGCACTACCCGGCAACGCAGTGCCAGCAGCGTTGAAATGCTCGAAGGGTTCGCCGTGAATGTGCCAGGTGAAGTGCCGCTGTTCGTCAACGAAGAGCGCAGCGACGAAAAGCTGCGTGCCATCCGTAGTTCGGACTACCTGAGCTGGAGCCTGGGCCAGTTGGCCAGTGAACACCGGGGCATGTGCCTGTTCGGTCAGCACCTGGACAGCAACGACCGGCACCTGCTCGACGCCATCCGCTCAGCCCGGCCCAGCCACCTGGCGATTGCCATACGCCCTTTGGGAGAGGCATCGGTCATCAACCAGAAGCGTCATTTCACCAGCCGCTTCGAAGACATGCCGGACACGGCCCTGCACTTCTTCGACGCCCAGACGCATCCGCTGGGGCTGGCAAGCACGACTGTGTGATTGATTGCCCAAGCTGGTTGATCAAGCATGGCTGCAGCATAAAAACGCGCTCATGAGCAGCGAAGCAAGGATGAGCATATCCAAGGCTGGGGCGCATCAGGTTCAAAGCAACCCATCCGCCCGCAGCAACGTTTCAAGACAATGCGCCTTCACCCCGTAGAACGCCTTGAGCTGTTCTATCTTCTCCAGCAAGGCTGACTGATCCGCTGGCTGGCGCCGCTTGACGGCCAGGATCATCTTGTTCTTGTTGGTGTGCTCCAGGGATATGAACTCGAACACCTTGGTCTCGTAGCCGCAGGCCTCCAGGTACAGTGCACGCAGGCTGTCGGTGAGCATTTCGGCCTGCTGGCCCAGGTGCAGGCCATATTGCAGCATCGGTTGCAGCAGGCCCGGGCTTTGCAGCTGCGGGCGGATCTGCTTGTGGCAGCACGGTGAGCACATGATGATTGCCGCGTTGCAGCGGATGCCGGTATGGATGGCGTAGTCGGTCGCCACGTCGCAGGCGTGCAGCGCGATCATCACCTCGATGGCATCGGGCACCACGCTGCGCACATCGCCGCACTGAAACTCCAGCCCTGGGTGTTCAAGCCGCGCGGCGGCGGCGTTGCACAGCTCGACCATGTCCTGGCGCAGCTCAACGCCCGTTACCTGGGCATCGCGGCCCAGCGTATTGCGCAGGTAATCGTGCATGGCGAAGGTCAGATAACCCTTGCCCGAGCCGAAGTCGGCCACCCGCAGGCGTTGCTCGCTCGACAAGGGGGCATTGGCCAGGGCGTGGTCGAAGACCTCGATGAACTTGTTGATCTGCTTCCACTTGCGCGACATCGACGGGATCAGTGCGCCCTGGGCGTCCGTGACGCCAAGGTCACGCAGAAACGGTCGGGCAATGTCCAGGTAGCGCTTTTTCTCACGGTCATGCCCGTTGCTGCCAACGGTTTCCCGGGGCGCCTGGGCGCCATGGCGCTGCAGCATGGGCTTGCCCTTCTTGCTGAAGGTCAGTTGCAACTCACCCTCTGCATCGAACAGGTGGGCATTGCGAAAGCCTTCTGGCAACAGTTCGGCGATGCACTGCAGAGCATCATCGAGCGGCAGGTTGCGGGTGATGTCGCGGGTCTGGTGGCGGTAGACCAGGGACAGGTTCGCCTGTCCCTTGACCAGCAAGGGCTTGGCGATGATGCGTTGCAGGGTCGGGTCGGTGCCGACAGGCCGCGCCAGTACCAGCTTGACCACGGTGTTGCCCTGCAGGCCGGTGCGAAGCAGGTCGAGAAACTGGACGCGCGCATCCGGTGAAGTAGAAAGGGCAGACATGGGCAAACGGTATCTCCAATAGCGGGGGCCGTATTCTACACCCCCGCACAGTCGGCCAGGGTTGCGTTAGTCGAGGATTACCAGCGGCTGGGGCAGATGCCTGCACGCAAGTGCGCGTGGCGCCTGCTGGCCAAGGCGATGGCCGCACGCCTCGACGCACTCGATCATGCCCTGCAGCGCTTGCCCCTGACGAACCTGGCTGGCCAGACGGTCAGTGAGCGTAACGCGCAGCGCGTCGTCAAGGCAGAGTGCGGCCTGCTTGTCCATCAGCAGTTGTGCGTACTGCTCGGCCTCGCTGACGAAGATCATTACGCATCCGGCGCCTGTAAAGGCCTGAGCGCCGAGGTCGAGAAACTGACGAGTGGCAAGGCGCGACGCTCGCCAGCGGCGCCAAGCCCGCGGTACGGTCCAGCGTTCCAGGCGCGGGCTGCGCAACAGCACGCAGAGGCCTACGAACAGCAGCACATTGGCAACGATCAGGCCGCGCACGCTGGGCCAGCCCAGCACCGCGTGCAGCACGCCTGGCAGTGCCAGCGCCAGCACGGCGGACCAGAATAGTGGGAAATAGGCGTAATCATCGGCGCGGCGGGCAAGCACCGCCAGCAACGCGACATCCGTGCGCCGGCCAACACCGGCCATGGCTTCAGCGAGCTGACGCTGCTGGTAGGGTTCAAGCGGGGTCATGCCGTGTTCTCGTGAGCGTTCTTATAGTTGTTTTCCCGGTGTACGGGGCTTCGTCAGCACGCGGCGGATTCAGGCATAATCCGCCGCAGGAAGATCTGCGTGCAAATCGTACAACAACAGCCGCCCGAAAACCTCGCCCATGCATGTGTCACCGTTGACCATGCATCGGCCCCCTTACGGAATTCATGATGAAACTGTCTCTGCTGGGCCTGGCCATGGGCCTGGTCAGCCAGGCGGCTGTCGCCGCCACTTCCGCGCCGCCGCTCGAGAACAAACAGGCCTTCATCGACCATCTGATCAGCCAGATGACCGAGGCCGAAAAAATTGGGCAGTTGCGCCTGATCAGCATCAGCCCTGAAATGCCCCGGGAGAAGATCCGCGAGGAGATCGCCGCCGGACGCATCGGCGGCACCTTCAATTCGCGCACGGCACCGGAAAACCGGCCGATGCAGGACGCGGCCATGCGCAGCCGGCTGAAGATCCCGATGTTCTTCGCCTACGATACGGTACATGGCGAGCGCACCA
The DNA here is from genome assembly GCF_002021815.1 of Pseudomonas parafulva. Taxonomy (NCBI): domain Bacteria; kingdom Pseudomonadati; phylum Pseudomonadota; class Gammaproteobacteria; order Pseudomonadales; family Pseudomonadaceae; genus Pseudomonas; species Pseudomonas parafulva. Next base: position 1,035,670 of record NZ_CP019952.1, on the reverse strand, counting down.
TCTTCCCCATCGGCCTGGGCATGGCCGCCACCTGGGACATGGACGCCGTCGCCAAGGTCGGCCGCACAGCGGCCATCGAAGCGACTGCCGACGCACTGGACATGACCTTTGCGCCGATGGTCGACATCGCCCGGGATCCGCGCTGGGGTCGCACCAGTGAGGGCTTTGGCGAAGACACGTACCTGACCGCGAAAATCGGCCAGGTAATGGTCCGCGCGTTCCAGGGCAGCAGCCCGGCCAACCCGGACAGCATCATGGCCATCGTCAAGCATTTCGCCCTTTACGGCGCAGTGGAAGGCGGGCGTGACTACAACACGGTCGATATGAGCCTGCCGAAGATGTACAACGATTACCTGCCGCCCTACCGCGCCGCGATCGATGCCGGCGCCGGTGGTGTGATGGTTGCGCTGAACTCGATCAACGGCGTGCCGGCCACCTCCAACACCTGGCTGATGAACGACGTGCTGCGCAAGGAGTGGGGCTTCAAGGGCGTGACCATCAGCGATCATGGCGCCATCCAGGAGCTGATCCGCCATGGCGTGGCGCGCGACGGTCGCGAGGCGGCCAAGCTGGCGATCAAGGCGGGCATCGACATGAGCATGAACGACACCTTGTACGGCGAGGAGCTACCAGGGTTGCTCAAGGCGGGCGACGTGAGCCAGGCAGAGCTGGATCAGGCCGTGCGCGAAGTGCTGGGCGCCAAGTACGACATGGGCCTGTTCAAGAACCCCTACGTGCGCATCGGCGCGGCGCAGAACGACCTCAAAGACTACTACGGCGAGGACCGCCTGCACCGCGACGCTGCGCGCGACGTGGCGCGCCGCAGCCTGGTGCTGCTGGAAAACCGCAGGCAGACGCTGCCGCTCAGTAAAGATGCCACCATCGCCCTGGTCGGTCCCCTTGCCGACGCACCGATCGACATGATGGGCAGCTGGGCAGCAGACGGGCGCCCCACCCACTCGGTCACGGTGCGCGAAGGGCTGCGCCGCGCCATCGAGGGCAAGGGCAAGCTGGTCTACGCCAAGGGCTCCAACGTCACCGGTGACAAGGCCATTCTCGACTACCTGAACTTCCTCAACTTCGATGCGCCGGAAATCGTCGACGACCCTCGCCCACCTGCGGTGCTCATCGACGAAGCGGTCAAGGCCGCGCAGCAGGCGGACGTGGTCGTGGCGGTGGTCGGCGAATCGCGCGGCATGTCCCATGAATCTTCCAGCCGCACCACGCTGCAGGTACCGGCCAACCAGCGTGCACTGATCGAGGCCTTGAAGGCCACCGGCAAGCCGCTGGTGCTGGTGCTGATGAATGGCCGGCCGCTGTCCATCGGCTGGGAGCGCGAGCAGGCCGATGCCCTGCTCGAAACCTGGTTCGCCGGTACCGAAGGTGGCAACGCCATTGCCGACGTGCTGTTCGGCGACTACAACCCCTCCGGCAAGCTACCGATCACCTTCCCACGCTCGGTCGGGCAGATTCCGATGTACTACAACCACACCCGTATTGGCCGTCCGTTCACACCTGGCAAACCCGGCAACTACACCTCCCAGTACTTCGAAGAACCCAACGGGCCGCTGTATCCCTTCGGTTACGGCCTGAGCTACAGCACGTTCGAACTGTCGGGGCTCGCGCTTTCTGGCAACAAGCTCAAGCGCGGGGACACGTTGCAAGCCAGCATCGTGGTGCGCAATACCGGCAAGGTGGCCGGCGAGACGGTGGTGCAGTTGTACGTGCAGGATGTGTCCGCCTCGATGAGCCGCCCGGTCAAGGAGCTGAAGAACTTCCAGAAGCTCATGCTCAAGCCCGGCGAAACACGGACCGTGACCTTCAGCATTAGCGAAGAAGACCTGAAGTTCTATAATGGCCAGCTGCAGCGCGTTGCCGAGCCCGGGGCGTTCAACGTCCAGGTGGGCCTGGACTCCGAGGCGGTGCAACAGCAGGGCTTCGAACTGCTGTAAGTGTCGATCCTTGACGGCCTTTTCGCGGACAGACTGGGGCGGCGGTGCAGCGCTCCGGTTTCGCCAAAGCAGGCTCCTTCCCCACCCACGCGGATCTGCTCCCAATGCCTTTTTCCTTTCGCGCCCTGCGTCTGGGGCTGATCACCCTGGTGATCGTGCTGGGTACCGTCCTCTGTGCCAGCTGGGCCATGCACCAGGCCAAACGCCAGGCCATGGAAGCGGACGCCCGCCAGGCCAGCCAGCAACTGGGGCTGTATGCCAATGCCTTGCACACCCTCATCGACCGCTATCGGGCCCTGCCTGCAGTACTGGCCCTGGACCCGGAACTGATCGACGCTTTGCGCGGCCCGGTCCAGGCGCGAACCCAGGATGCCCTGAACCGCAAGCTCGAGCGCATCAACGGTGCAGCCAACTCTTCCACCCTCGAACTGCTCGACCGCAACGGGCTGGCGGTGGCAGCCAGCAACTGGCGGCTACCCACCAGCTATGTGGGTTCCAACTACGGCTTTCGCCCTTATTTCAAGCAAACCCGCAGCCTGGGTAATGGCCGCTTCTATGCCGTTGGCGTGACCAGCGGGGTACCCGGCTACTTTCTGTCCAGCGCGGTGAACGACGAACAGGGTCGCTTTCTCGGCGCCATGGTGGTCAAGCTGGAATTTCCCGAGCTTGAGCGCGAGTGGCGCCAGGGCAGCGACATATTGCTGGTCAGCGATGCCCGTGGCATTACCTTCATCGCCAACCAGGACGGCTGGCGTTACCGGGAACTGCGCCCATTGGATGGCGCTGACCGGGCCGAACTGGCGCAGACCCGTCAGTACGACAAGCACCCGTTGATACCGCTGATGCACCAGGTGCTGACGCGTTTCGCTGAAAACAGCACCCTCAGCCGGGTGCAGGCCCCACAAGGCGAGACCGAGTTCTTGTGGGAAAGCCTGCCGCTGGAAAGCGAGCAATGGACCCTGCACCTGCTGCGCAAGCCCCAGGTGGGAACCGACGCGCGCAATGCCGGCCTGGGTGCTGCAGCGGTATGGCTGAGCCTGGTATTCGCCGCCTTGCTGGTCAGCCAGCGCCTGCGCCTGTCACGCCTGCGCCAACGCAGCCGCGAGGAGCTCAAGCGCCAGGTCGAGGAACGCACCCGCGAGCTGCGCACGGCTCAGGAGGGGCTAGTGCAAACGGCCAAGCTGGCGGCCCTGGGGCAGATGTCCGCCGCCATGGCGCACGAAATCAACCAGCCCCTCACGACCCAGCGCATGCAGCTGGAAACCCTGAAACTGCTGCTGGACCACGGGCGCTACGACGAGGCTCGTCAGGCCCTGGAACCACTGGAGCAGATGTTGACGCGCATGGCGTCGCTGACCGGGCACCTGAAGACGTTTGCCCGTAACAGCCCAGGCGGCTTGCGCGAGCGCCTGGACTTGGCCGGCGTGGTCGACCAGGCGCTGGACCTGTTGCAGGCGCGCCTGCATGCCCTGGACGTGCAGTTGGCCCTGTACCTGGCACGTCCGGCGTGGGTGCGCGGCGACGCCATCCGCCTGGAACAGGTGCTGATCAACCTTCTGAGCAACGCGTTGGACGCGATGGCAGACAGGCGCTACCGGCGGCTGGAAATCCGCATCGAGCCCGATGCGCAGCATTGGCGCCTGAGCGTGCTCGATTCGGGGGGTGGTATCGCGGCCGAGGACCTGCCCAGGATCTTCGACCCTTTCTTCACCACCAAGCCCGTAGGTGATGGCCTGGGCTTGGGCCTGGCGATCTCCTATGGCATCGTGCACGACGCCGGTGGGCAGCTGCTGGCCGAAAACGTACCGGGCGGCGCGCGCCTTAGCATCACCTTGCCTCGCGATCAGGAGCCTGCATGTTGAACTCAGTGATGGTCATAGACGATGAAGCCAGTATTCGTACGGCCGTCGAGCAATGGCTGAGCCTGTCGGGCTTCGAAGTCCAGGTCTTTGCCCGTGCCGATGAGGGCATGGCGCACATCGGCCAGGACTATCCAGGCGTGATCATCAGCGACGTGCGCATGCCTGGCATTGACGGCCTGCAACTGCTCGAACGGCTGCAGGCCAACGATCCGGACCTGCCCGTGATCCTGCTTACCGGTCACGGTGATGTACCCATGGCGGTCGAGGCCATGCGCAGCGGCGCCTACGACTTCCTGGAAAAGCCCTTCACTCCACAGCACCTGCTCGGCAGCCTTCGCCGCGCGCTGGAAAAGCGCCAGCTGGTGCTGGAAAATCGACGCCTGCATCAGCAGGCAGACCTCAGGACGCGGCTTGAAGCCACGCTGCTCGGGGTATCACCGGGCATGCAGCAGTTGCGCCGGCAAGTGCTGGACCTGGCCGCCTTGCCGGTGAACGTGCTGATTCGCGGCGAAACCGGCAGCGGCAAGGAGCAGGTCGCCCGCTGCCTGCACGACTTTGGCCCACGCGCCAGCAAACCTTTCGTCGCGCTCAATTGCGCCGCCATTCCCGAAGCCTTGTTCGAGGCCGAGCTGTTCGGCCATGAAAGCGGCGCCTTCACCGGCGCCCAGGGCAAACGCATCGGCAGACTGGAATACGCCGATGGCGGCACGGTCTTTCTCGATGAAATCGAAAGCATGCCCCTGGCGCAACAGGCCAAGTTGCTGCGCGTGATCCAGGACCAGAAGATCGAGCGCCTGGGCGCGAATCAGAGCATCGGCGTGGACCTGCGCATCATCGCTGCCACCAAGCCCGACCTGTTCGATGAAGCCCGGGCCGGCCGCTTTCGCGAGGACCTGGCCTACCGCCTGAACGTTGCAGAGTTGCGCCTGCCGCCTTTGCGCGAACGACGGGAAGACATCGTCCTGTTATTCGAGCACTTCGCGCAGGCAGCCGCGTCCCGAATTGGCCGCACAGCCCTGCCCCAGTCGGGTCAGCAGTTGGCGCAACTGCTGACCCATGATTGGCCAGGCAACGTGCGTGAACTGGCCAACGCGGCGGAGCGCCACGTGCTGGGGCTCGGTTCGCCCATGCCAGAACAGGCGTCTGTCGGGCAGTCGCTGGCTGAGCGCGTGGAGGCATTCGAAGCGCAGTGCCTGCGTGCTTCCCTGCGCCAACATGCCGGCGAGATCAAGGCGGTGATGCAGGACCTGCAAATGCCCCGCCGTACCTTGAACGAGAAAATGCAGCGCCATGGGCTGGTGCGGGACGAATTCGTCAACGCGCCATAAGCGGAAACTCGCCTACACCTGCGCACTGATGAGCGGAATCTTGCTTATACAGGTGAACCGCCGTTGCGCGCACGCTGTACTGAGTGCATCTCAACTTCTGCTCAACGCCATGATCCATACGGGTTCCACGTCAGCGTGCACCCGGATGAGGCAATCGCGCCTCGTTTTGGCACACCTTCTGCAAAAGCCCCTGCAAGCTGCGCCCTGCGCGCTTTCACAACAACAATGAGAAGGTGTCCTCTGATGGATAACGCTACCTCCCTGCCTAACGGGGCGGCCGCAACGCCTGCCGCGCCAAGAACCACTGCCAGTCGCCTCAAATCGATCTTCAGCGGTTCGATCGGCAACATGGTCGAGTGGTACGACTGGTACGTCTATGCAGCGTTCTCGCTGTATTTCGCCAAGGCTTTCTTCCCGGCCGGCGATTCCACGGCTCAACTGCTCAATACCGCTGCCATCTTTGCCGTGGGCTTTTTGATGCGCCCGATTGGTGGCTGGCTGATGGGCATGTATGCCGACCGCAAGGGGCGCAAGGCTGCGCTGATGGCCTCTGTGCTGCTGATGTGCGCAGGCTCGCTGGTCATTGCCCTCACACCCGGCTATGAAACCATCGGTGTAGCAGCGCCGGTCCTGCTGGTGGTTGCTCGCTTGATGCAAGGGTTGTCGGTGGGGGGTGAATACGGCACCTCGGCCACCTACCTGAGCGAAATGGCGAGCAAGGAGCGTCGGGGCTTCTTCTCCAGCTTCCAGTACGTGACGCTGATCTCGGGCCAGCTCATCGCCCTGGCGGTCCTGATCGTTCTGCAACAGACCCTGACCACCGAGCAACTGTACGCCTGGGGCTGGCGCGTGCCGTTCGTGATCGGTGCCCTGTGTGCGGTGGTTGCCCTCTACCTGCGACGGGGCATGGAGGAAACCGCGTCGTTCACCAAGAAGGAGAAAGCCAAGGAAAGCCTGATGCGCACCTTGATGCGCCACCCCAAGGAACTGCTGACCGTGGTCGGCCTGACCATGGGCGGTACCCTGGCCTTCTACACCTACACCACCTACATGCAGAAATACCTGGTCAATACAGTCGGGATGAGCATCAGCGATTCGACCACTATCTCTGCCGCGACGCTGTTCCTGTTCATGTGCCTGCAACCTTTGGTGGGTGGGCTGTCGGACAAGATCGGCCGGCGCCCTATTCTGATTGCCTTCGGGGTGCTCGGTACGCTGTTCACGGTGCCGATCCTCAGCACCTTGCATACCATCCAGACCTGGTGGGGCGCGTTCTTCCTGATCATGGCGGCGTTGATCATCGTCAGCGGCTACACCTCGATCAACGCAGTGGTGAAGGCTGAACTGTTCCCGACCGAAATCCGTGCCCTGGGCGTTGGCTTGCCCTACGCCCTGACCGTCTCCATCTTCGGCGGTACGGCCGAATACGTGGCCCTGTGGTTCAAGAGCGCCGGCATGGAAAGCGGCTTCTACTGGTACGTCACAGGCTGCATCGCCTGCTCGCTGCTGGTGTATGCCACCATGAAGGACACCAAGCAGCATTCGCGGATCACCACTGACTAAGCCATCCCACGCTTATCACTGCTTCGGGCGCCTAGAGGGCGCCCGACTTCGTTTGGACACCCCGAGCCTGACGGAATTACCTAGGTGCCAGCCCTCCCCCTGCAAGCCCAGCTTGCACCTTCGCACCGCCCGCACTGGCACGACGTTCATCTGACGCGCTTGGCTTAATGGCCTATTAATCACACTCCGGCACATTGCATCCCTCAGCAACAGCGCCAGCACCTGCTCCGCGAAACCCGCCGATTGGCTACCTACAAATCCAGGTGCGCACCCCAAATAATCGAATAATCCGATCATTAATTACGATTTTTAGCGCTTTTTAATCGTATTAATCGGCGTAACATTGAATTTATCGAAACAACCCACTACCTCTGGAGCATCCACATGAAAAGCAAACTCATCCTGACCCTCGCCCTTTGCGCATTTGCCGCAGGCGCATCCGCCGAGGATGGATTCGATCGCACCCATGCGCATACCTTCGCGGCGGCGCCCGCTCAAGCCACCGGCTATGCCGAGGATGGCTTTGACCGCACCGGTGGCCAGCGCTTCGCCGAAGACGGCTTCGACCGCACCGGCGGCCAGCGCTTCGCCGAAGACGGCTTCGACCGCACCGGTGGCCAACGCTTCGCCGAAGACGGCTTTGACCGCACCGGCGGCCAGCGCTTCGCCGAAGACGGCTTCGACCGCACCAACGCTCATCGCATCAGCTGATAGCAACCATGCGTATCCAGCCCGGCTTTCGCCGGGCTCCAGCATTCCCAGTTGGCCTCAGCCTTGGCACACTGGTCGCCTCTCAAACCAGGAGGTGGGCCGGCAAGCCCAGCGCAGATGTATTACTACGAACCCGCCAAAGGCCATGGCCTGCCCCATGATCCGTTCAACGCCATCGTCGGCCCTCGCCCGATCGGCTGGATATCCTCGCAGGACCAGCAAGGCCGTCTGAATCTCGCGCCTTATAGCTTCTTCAACGCCTTCAACTACATTCCACCGATCATCGGTTTCTGCAGCGTCGGGCGCAAAGACAGCCTGAACAATATCGAGCAAACCGGTGAGTTCGTCTGGAACCTGGCCACCCGCCCTCTGGCCGAGCAGATGAACCTGAGCTGCTCTGCTGTAGCGCCGGAAGTGAACGAGTTCGACCTCAGCGGTCTGACGGCCACACCCTCAAGCGTGGTGAAGGTGCCACGGGTAGGGGAAACCCCCGTGGCGTTCGAATGCAAGGTGACGCAGATCGTGCAACTGCAGCGCGCCGACCAGGCACTGGTACCCAGTTGGTTGATCCTGGGCGAGGTGGTGGCGGTGCACATCGCCGAGCGCCTGCTCAAGGACGGCATCTACGACACCGCGGCAGCCGAGCCCATCCTGCGTGGCGGTGGCCCGGCGGACTACTTCGAGCTGGGCAACCTGTTCAAGATGCCCAGGCCCAAAGCCTGATCACCAGATCAGCTCACCCGCCTCGCTGACCCCTTGCAGGCGTTGCAACTGGCCCGTGGCCGCCTCGTCGGCAGCCACGGCGCCCTTGAACACTTGCCCATCGAGCACCTTGTGAAAGCGCGGTGCGCCGCCCATGCCCATGGCCTTCACGGCAATGGCTGCGTGGTAGCCACCGCCTTCGGCCGGCACCATTGCCGACACGGCTTCGTACTGGGGAAACTCTCTACGTGCCATCTTTGCCATACGCCTTGTGAGTGAAACCGAGATGGTACCCACTGGCTCGTTGACGCGGCAATCACTGGCCTGGGCGCCCGCAGCACCGGCTCAGCCGAACGTGTGCAGATCCAGGCTGCTCACCACCTGGGCTTGCACCAACTCACCGAACACATTGAGCGTTGGCGAAGCGAAGTAACCATTCATCGCCTGCTGATCCTGCCAGCTACCGCTCAATAACCACAAGTCGTCATCGGCCTGCGAGCGCTGCACCGAAAAGCTCAGGCAACCCGGGGTATCCAGCGACGGCGCCAACAGGTCGCGCAAGCGTGCCCCGAGTTCGGCCGAGCGCCCGCTGCTGGCCCGAATCAAGGCAAGGTGGGTGACCGGTTGTTGTAGCCTCATTGCACAATCTCCCTCAAGCAGTCCAATACCTGGCTTGCAAGGCTAGGGCCTGGGCGCGTCTGCGCGTTAGGCCATTACTGCACACCGATTGCCTGATTCTGCAACGCGGCAGGATCAGGCAATCGATCTGCAGTATTCGACTAGCTTCGACGATTGCCCAAACCTATGCTGCGTCGGTCAGCAGAGGAAAGCCCCATGCCCATCGCCCCGTCCCTAGATCCGCACCTGGAGGTTCAGCGCCAGGAGCTGGCCGACTTGATCGCTCGCCATGCAGGCGACCCCTATGGGCCGGCCTCAGCCATCGACAACCTTTTCCTGGTGCGCTACACCGAGAACATTCGCTCCGTACCCACTCTGGCGCAACCTGCGCTGTGCATTCTGGCCCAGGGCAGCAAGAGCCTGTTCCTCGGGGATGAACAATACGCCTACGACCCGCTGCACTACATGGTGGTGTCGGTCACCTTGCCCCTGAGCGCGGTCAAGCTCGACGCCAGCCCGCAGCGCCCTAGCCTGGGGTTGCGCATGGACCTGGACCCTGCCGAGATCAGCCAGCTGATCGCCGACAGCGGTCCGATGCTGGTACCCAATCGCCCGTATGGGCGCGGCCTGTATGTGGAAAAAACCGACGGCGCGCTGCTCGATGCCTTGCTGCGTCTGCTGCGCCTGCTCGACACGCCTCGCGACATCGCCATGCTGGCCCCGCTGGTGCGCAGAGAGATTCTCTACCGCCTGCTGCGCGGCCCGCAGGGCTATCGGCTGTACGAAATTGCCTTGGCCAATAGCCAGACCCACCGCGTGTGCCAGGCCATCAGCTGGCTCAACGACAACTATCAGCGGCCACTGCGCATCGAGGACCTGGCCCGCGAGGTCAACCTCAGCGTTTCTACCCTGCACCATCGTTTCAAGGCGGTAACTTCGATGAGCCCGCTGCAGTATCAGAAGCAACTGCGCTTGCAGGAAGCCCGGCGCCTGATGCTCAACGAGGGCCTGGAGGCCGCCGTGGCGGCCTATCGGGTAGGTTACGAAAGCCCGTCGCAATTCAGCCGTGAGTACAGCCGCCTTTACGGCGCACCGCCTATCCGTGACATGGCCCGGCTGCGGTCAAGCGCGGTGTAGCGACAACGAGATCACCGCAGCGCTGCATAGCGTAACGCGCACAGTCACTGAAGCGGCCATTGCATCTCGCCCTTGGCCACCTTGGCGCTGAGCTCAAGCGCACTCTGATCGCCCAACCCCGGATAGTGTCGTTTCATGGCCTCGACCAGCGCCGCCGCATCCCTTGCCACTCGCGCCTGCGCCTCGAAGGTGCGGATGTAATCGGCGGTAAAGCCAACGGACTGCGGTGAGTAATCACTGGCACCGACAAAGTGGCCGGGCACCACGGTTTGCGGCGCAAGTGCCTGGATGTCCGCCAGGGTTTGCAGCCAATGGGCACGCGAGGGTGCCGATTGTGTGTCGGCCATCCACACATGAATGTTCTGCGAAACCACGACGCCGCCAACCACTGCCTTGATCGAAGGTATCCAGACAAAGCTGCGGTCTGGCTGCGGTCCTTCGAGGCCGCGCACCTCCAGCACTTGGTCCTCGAGCAGCAGACGGTTGCCTGCCAGCGCCTTGGGCAGCACCAGCCGTTCAGGTTTGTCCGCCCCCATTTCAGGCCCCCAGTACGCCAGTTTGGCCTCCATGGTGTTGCGGATGTGTTCGACAGTGGCGGCCGAGGCCACTACCTCGGCGTCCGGGAACGCCTGGGTCAGGGTTGCCAGGCCGAAGTAGTAATCGGGGTCGCCCTGGCTGATGTAGATCGTCGTCAGGCGCTTGCCACTGGCGCGCAGTCGCTGCACCAGTTGCCGGGCGTGGTCATTGCCAAATTGTGCATCGATCAACACGGCGTCACGTTGACCGCTTACGATCACGGAGCTGACCGCGAACGGCGCATCGGCGCCAGGGTTGTAAACGTCCAGTTGCAGGGGGGCGGCTGCCAGCAGTGGGGCGGCACAGGCCAGGCATCCGAGCACCAGGCCACGCAAGGGAGAAAGCAGTGTCATCGCAGGCATCCGTCAGAATGGGAATGCCTGGGAGCTTAAGGGGCGATACCCTGTAGAAAAATGCCATGCTTGCACATGGTTTGTTTCTAAAATCGGGCAAATGATGGATCGTCTAACCGCTATGCGCGTTTTCGTCACGGTCGTGGACCTTGGCAGTCAGTCGGCGGCGGCCGAGCACCTGCTGCTCTCGCGGCCCGTGATCTCTCGGTACCTGGCACAGCTCGAAGCGTGGGTGGGGGCGCGGTTGATGCAGCGCACCACGCGCCGGCTCAGCCTCACTGCCGCGGGCCAGGACATCCTGCCGCGCTGCAGGCAATTGCTGGAGCTGGCCAGCGAACTGCAAGGGGCCGTACAACAGCAAGACCAGACACCGCGAGGGACATTGCGTATCAGCGTCAGTACGTCATTTGGACAGGCGCAGCTGGCCGATGCCGTGGCCGCCTACGTGCGCCAGTACCCCTTGGTAAAAGTCGATCTGCAGATGCTCGATCGCACCGTGAACCTGGTGGACGAACGCATCGACCTGGCCATCCGCAACAGCAATGACCTGGACCCCAGCCTGGTTGCCCGCCGCCTGAGCGTATGCCGCTCGGTGATCTGCGCCGCGCCCGCCTACCTGGCCGAACACGGCACGCCCGAGCGGGTCGAGGACCTGGCGCACCACAATTGCCTGACACACAGCTATTACGGCAATGGCGTGTGGCAATTCGAGGTCGACGGCCAACCGGTTGCGGTGCCGGTCAAGGGCAACATCAGTGCCAACGAATCCCTGACTTTGCAAAGGGCCGTAGCAGCAGGGGCCGGCATCGCCTTGCTCCCGTCCTACCAGGCGGCCGCCGCCCTGCGCAGCGCAGAACTGGTGCGCCTGCTTCCCGAGGCCAGGCCGCAGGCCCTGGGCCTGACGGCGGTCTATACCTCACGCAAGCACATGCCGGCGACCTTGCGCACCCTGCTGGACTTTCTCGTCCAGCGCTTTGAGGAGGAACCGGCCTGGGACCGGGACCTGTAAGCGCCCGCTTACTCTTCGACGCTCATGTATTCCTTGGCCCAGCGGATGTAGTCCTCGGGCTGGGTGTAGGTATGCGAAAGCTCGGTGGCGCTCAAGTTATCGGACTTGTGCTGCTGGCCACGCTGCTGGCGCAGGCAGTCGTACGTCGCCTTGATGGCGGCGAAGTAAGCCGCGTGACCGTCGACGGCGATGCGCACGCCAAGGCTTGCCAGGCGCTCGTCGTCGTGGAGGTTGGGGTTACCGTAGGTCACCAGCATCAAGGGTACGGTCAGGTGGCTGGCAATCTGTTCGAGCTGGTCGAAGTCCTTCACCCCTACCATGCAGATGCCGTCAGCACCCGCTTTCTGGTAGCTCTGGGTTCGCACGATCACTTCCTCGGTGCTCAGCACGCCGGCGTTGGTACGGGCGATGATCGACAGGGACGAATCGACGCGCGCCTCGAGCCCCGCGCGAATTTTGCCCACGCCTTCTTCTACCGATATCAGGTCGGTGGACTTGCGGCCGAACTGGGCCGGCAACAGCGTATCTTCGATCGTCAACGCCGCCACACCGGCGCGCTCCAGCTCCGTGACCGTGCGCATCACGTTAAGCGCATTGCCGTATCCGTGGTCAGCGTCTGCCAGTACCGGCAATTGGGCTACGCGACCAATTCGCGTGGCCTGCTCGACGAATTCGCTGAGTGTGATCAGGGCAAAATCCGGCGCAGCCAGTACCTGCAACGATGCCACCGACCCTCCAAGGATGCCGACCTCAAAACCCAGGTCTGCGGCAATACGCGCAGACATGGGGTCGAACACCGAGGCGGTGTGGTAGCAAGAACCTGAAGCGAGCAGCTCGCGGAAGGCAATACGCAGATCTTGGTGGGAAGCCTTGGGCATGATCACTCCGCAATTGTAGAAATTTCTGAACGGTAACTACCGGCCTCTGTATCAGGCGTACCTGCACAATTCATGGACCACTCAATTCGGGGTCATGCTCCACATGCAGGCAGAGGAATAAAGGTGTAGGAGCCAGGGGAATCCGATTAACCCCCGAGAGGTCGCACCAAGCTGGTGCAAACAGGGGTTTAGAGCGGGATTGGCATACCAAAGATATCACGAGGCCAGCCTTTGCTGGATGAATGCTCTGATGCCGATCGTGCATAGGCAATGCCCAGAGTACATAGGAAGCTACGTAACTCAGGTTACACTGCCATGCTTTAACTGCTCAAAAACAAGGAATTGCCGTGCCCCCTGCCCTGCCCGCGATTGCCCTGCGCCAGATCCTGACCGCCTTGATGCTGGCCATCTTTCTCGGCGCGCTGGATCAAACCATCGTGGCAGTGTCATTGCCTGCGATTTCCGCGCAGTTCAACGATGTCGGTCTGCTGGCCTGGGTCATTTCCGGCTATATGGTAGCCATGACCGTGGCCGTGCCGATCTACGGAAAGCTGGGCGATCTCTATGGAAGGCGTCGCATGATCCTGACCGGGATTGGCGTATTCACCGTCGCCTCGATCGGCTGTGCGCTGGCTCAGGACATGCCGCAACTGGTCCTGGCCAGAGTGCTGCAAGGCATCGGCGCCGGCGGCATGGTATCGGTGAGTCAGGCGATCATCGGCGACTTCGTGCCTCCGCGCGAACGTGGGCGTTATCAGGGCTATTTCAGCAGCATGTATGCCCTGGCCAGCGTGGCGGGGCCGGTACTGGGCGGCTGGCTGACCGAGTACCTGTCCTGGCGCTGGGTATTCTGGATCAACCTGCCGCTGGGCATCGCCGCGCTATGGGCTATCCAGCGCGCTCTGGCCGGTCTGCCCGTGCAGCATCGGCCCGCACAAGTGGATTACCCGGGCGCGCTGCTGCTGATCGTGGGGCTGGGCAGCCTGCTGCTCGGCATCACCCTGGTCGGCCAGGGGCAGGCCTGGACGGCCCCCAGCGTGCTGGGCCTGATCACCTGCACCGTGGTCGCCATGGCCATGTTCATCCTCCAGGAGCGTCGCTGCGTCGAGCCACTGCTGCCGTTGAAGCTATTCAATAATCGCGCCGCGGTGCTGTGCTGGGGGGTGATTTTCTTCGCCAGTTTCCAGGCCATTTCCCTGACCATGCTGATGCCCTTGCGCTACCAAGGCCTCACCGGTGCCGGTGCCGACAGCGCCGCCTTGCATCTGCTGCCGTTGGCCATGGGGTTACCCATCGGTGCTTTTACCGCAGGACGACTGACAACGCGGCTTGGCCGCTACAAGCCGCAGATCCTGGTTGGCGCCCTGCTGATGCCCGTGTCTATCCTGGCCTTGGCGATCACCCCGCCACAGGCCGGACTGGCCAGTGCACTGTTCATGCTGCTGACAGGAATCGCGTGCGGGATGCAGTTCCCGACGTCACTGGTAGGCACACAGAATGCCGTGCAGATCCAGGACATGGGGGTCGCCACCAGCACCACCAACCTGTTTCGGTCCCTCGGTGGCGCCATGGGCGTGGCGTGCATGTCGAGCCTGTTGCTGGCCTTGCTGCACCAAGGCGGGCTGGCGTTGCTGGACAATCCGCTGATAGGGACTTTCAAGGCCAACCCGGTGAGCCCCGAACTGCAGGCACACCTGGCGGTCACGTTCCGGCATCTGTTGATGGCCAGCGCAGGGGTTGGCGTCATTGCACTGGTGGTGGCGGTGTTGCTACCTGATCGGCCACTGCGCGGGCACTGAGGTGGCACGCAGGTAGGCTCAGGTGCAGATCACTGGCCCGTCCCCTGGGAATCAAGCCCTCACAAACCTTCACAAAGTCTCATTTGCGCATCGCCGGGCTCCAGCGCAGCATATCCAGCCCGGCGTCGACCCATTTCTCGGCGTTGCCCAGCAGGTCCACGCTGTCGGGCAGCAACAGCCAACGCCTGATCAACCCGTCGACGTAGGAAAACATGGCCACCGCGGCCCGCTCCACATCCAGCTCCACCGGCAGTTGGCCGCGGCGCACGGCATTGGCCAAGGCCAGGGTAATGCCTGTATGGCAGTCCACTACCGCCACCTGGCGCTGCTGGCGGATTTCGCACATGTCATCGGTGAACTCGCACTTGTGATGCAGAATCTCATTGATACGGCGTGTCCTGGCGTCGAGCACCAGGTCGTTGAACACTTGCAGCAGCAATTTGCGCATGCAGTCGAGCGGGTCGAGTTCGTCTTCGCTTTCGCTGGCGCGTGCAAGATGGTCATGGGTTTCATGCAGGCTGTCGAGCAGTGCCTGCACCAGTTCGGCCTTGTTATTGAAGTGCCAGTAGATTGCACCTCGCGTGACGCCCGCCTGTTCGGCGATGTCCGCGAGGGTGGTTCGCGCAACCCCGCGCTTGTAGAAAGCCCTTTCCGCCGCCTGGATGATCTGGGCGCGGGTTTCCTGGGCTTCCTCTTTGGTTCGACGGACCATGGCAGTACAACCTCATCTGGCCCGAACGCGGCGACGCGTGCGGGAAGGCTCCGGGGCGCCTCTTGGGGGCACCTGGCGGATCAAGCTAATCAAGGGCTGTGGCGGTAGCCATGGACAACCCGGCGGTATTTACAAACAACCATGAATGTAAGTATATTCCTTAGCAAGCTATTTATCCACCGGATAGCCATTTATCCAGATCAAGACATTCCATTACTCTTGAGCGTCTCCCTGCTCCTGCGATCCGAGGATTCTCATGCAATTCAAGCCAGCCGTTACCGCCCTGGTTTCAGCCGTAGCCCTCGCAACCCTGCTCAGTGGCTGCAATAAAGAAGACCAAGCCGCGCAGCAGCAGCAACAGCAGCAGCAGGCGCCTCAAGTCGGTGTAGTGACCCTACAGCCGCAAGCCTTCACCTTGACCACCGAGCTGCCGGGCCGCACCAATGCCTACCGGATCGCCGAAGTTCGTCCACAGGTCAACGGGATCATCCTCAAGCGCCTGTTCAAGGAAGGCAGCGAGGTCAAGCAGGGCCAGCAGCTGTACCAGATCGACCCGGCCGTGTATGAAGCCAACCTGAGCAAGGCCCAGGCGGACCTGCAGGCTACCCGCTCTCTGGCTGATCGCTACAAGCAGCTAATCGAGGAGCAGGCGGTTTCCCGGCAGGAATACGACGACGCCAATGCCAAGCGCCTGCAAGCCGAGGCCTCGCTCAAGAGTGCGCAGATCGACCTGCGCTACACCAAGGTCCTGGCCCCCATCAGTGGCCGCATCGGTCGTTCGGCGGTAACCGAAGGTGCGCTGGTCAACAGCGGCCAGACCAATGCCATGGCCACCATCCAGCAACTGGACCCGATCTACGTGGACGTGACCCAATCCACCGCCGAGCTGCTCAAGCTGCGGCGCGAGCTGGAAAGCGGCCAACTGCAGCGCGCCGGCGACAACGCAGCGTCCGTGCAACTGGTGCTCGAAGACGGCACCCTGTACAAGCAGGAAGGCCGCCTGGAGTTCTCCGAAGTGGCCGTGGACGAAACCACCGGCTCGGTCACCCTGCGTGCCATTTTCCCCAACCCTGACCACACGTTGCTGCCTGGCATGTTCGTGCATGCACGGCTCAAGGCCGGCGTGAACGCCAACGCCATCCTGGCACCGCAGCAGGGCGTGACGCGCGACCTCAAGGGCGCCCCTACCGCGCTGGTGGTCAACAAGGACAACAAGGTCGAACTGCGCCAGCTCAAGGCCAGCCGGACCGTGGGCAGCGACTGGCTGATCGAGGAAGGCCTCAACCCAGGCGACCGCCTGATCACCGAAGGCTTGCAGTACGTGCGCCCAGGCGCCGAGGTCAAGGTCAGCGAAGCCACCAACGTCAAGAAGCCGGACAGCCCGAACCAGGGCAACGCAGCGAAAGCAGACGCCAAAGCGGAGTAAACCATGTCGAAGTTCTTTATTGATCGCCCGATCTTCGCCTGGGTGATCGCCTTGGTGATCATGCTGGTCGGCGCCTTGTCGATCCTGAAGTTGCCGATCAACCAGTACCCCAGCATTGCCCCACCGGCCATCGCCATTGCCGTGACCTACCCGGGCGCTTCGGCGCAAACCGTGCAGGACACCGTGGTGCAGGTGATCGAGCAGCAGCTCAACGGTATCGACAACCTGCGCTATGTGTCGTCGGAAAGTAACTCCGATGGCAGCATGACCATTACCGCCACCTTCGAGCAGGGTACCAACCCCGACACCGCCCAGGTTCAGGTGCAGAACAAGCTCAACCTGGCCACCCCCCTGCTGCCGCAGGAAGTGCAGCAACAGGGTATCCGCGTCACCAAGGCCGTGAAGAACTTCCTGATGGTGATCGGCCTGGTATCCGAAGACGGCAGCATGACCAAGGACGACCTGGCCAACTACATCGTCTCCAACATGCAGGACCCGATCTCGCGGACGGCCGGTGTGGGTGACTTCCAGGTGTTCGGCGCCCAGTACGCCATGCGCATCTGGCTCGATCCGGCCAAGTTGAACAAGTTCCAACTCACCCCGGTGGACGTCAAGACCGCCGTGGCAGCCCAGAACGTACAGGTGTCCTCCGGCCAGCTCGGCGGCCTGCCTGCCATGCCTGGGACGCAGCTCAACGCCACCATCATCGGCAAGACCCGCCTGCAGACTGCCGAGCAGTTCGAGAAGATCCTGCTCAAGGTCAACAACGATGGCTCCCAGGTCCGCCTGGGTGATGTCGCCCAGATCAGCCTGGGCGGCGAGAACTACGCCGTCAGCGCCCAGTTCAATGGCAAGCCCGCCTCGGGCCTGGCCGTCAAGCTGGCCACGGGCGCCAACGCACTGGACACGGCCAAGGCCTTGCGCCAGACCATTGCCGACCTGGAGCCGTTCTTCCCGCCAGGGGTCAAGGCGGTATTCCCGTATGACACCACGCCGGTGGTCACCGAATCGATCAGCGGGGTTATCCATACCCTGATCGAAGCCGTCGTGCTGGTGTTCCTGGTGATGTACCTGTTCCTGCAGAACTTCCGCGCCACCGTCATCACCACCATGACCGTACCGGTGGTATTGCTGGGCACATTCGGCATCCTTGCCGCCGCTGGTTTCAGCATCAACACCTTGACCATGTTCGCCATGGTGCTGGCCATCGGCCTGCTGGTGGACGATGCCATCGTGGTGGTGGAAAACGTCGAGCGGGTGATGTCCGAAGAAGGGCTGCCACCCAAGGAGGCCACCAAGCGCTCCATGGAGCAGATCCAGGGCGCGCTGGTGGGTATCGCCCTGGTGTTGTCGGCCGTATTGCTGCCCATGGCGTTCTTCGGCGGCTCCACCGGTGTGATCTACCGTCAGTTCTCCATCACCATCGTCTCGGCCATGGGCCTGTCGGTGCTGGTGGCGCTGGTCTTCACCCCGGCGCTGTGCGCCACCATGCTCAAACCTTTGAAAAAGGGCCAGCACCATGAGGCCAAGGGCGGGTTCTTCGGTTGGTTCAACCGCAACTTCGATCGCACCGTCAACGGTTACGAGCGCAGCGTGGGGGCCATCCTGCGCAACAAGATTCCGTTCCTCTTGGCCTATGCCCTGATCGTGGCTGGCATGATTTTCCTGTTCACCCGCATTCCGACTGCGTTCCTGCCCGAGGAAGACCAGGGTGTACTGTTTGCCCAGGTCCAGACGCCGGCCGGTTCCAGTGCCGAGCGTACCCAGGCAGTGGTCGACCAGATGCGCGAATACCTGCTCAAGGACGAAGCCGACACGGTGTCCTCGGTGTTCACCGTCAACGGCTTCAACTTCGCCGGCCGCGGCCAGAGCTCGGGCATGGCGTTCATCATGCTCAAGCCCTGGGGTGAGCGTACGGCGGAAAACAGCGTATTCGGCCTCGCCCAGCGGGCGCAGCAGCACTTCTTCAGCTTCCGCGACGCCATGGTCTTCGCGTTCGCCCCGCCAGCGGTGCTCGAGCTGGGTAACGCCACCGGCTTCGACGTATTCCTGCAAGACCGCGGCGGTGTCGGCCATGCCAAGCTGATGGAGGCTCGCAACCAGTTCCTGGCCAAGGCTTCGCAGAGCAAGGTGCTCAGCGGTGTACGCCCCAACGGCCTGAACGACGAGCCGCAGTACCAGCTGACCATCGATGACGAGCGTGCCAGCGCCCTGGGCGTGACCATCTCGGACATCAACAACACCCTGTCGATTGCCTTCGGTGCCAGCTACGTCAACGACTTCATCGACCGCGGCCGGGTCAAGAAGGTCTACATCCAGGGCGAAGCCAATGCCCGGATGAGCCCGGAAGACCTGCAGAAGTGGTATGTGCGCAACGCCGACGGCGAAATGGTGCCGTTCTCGTCCTTCGCCAAAGGTGAATGGACCTACGGCTCGCCCAAGCTTTCGCGCTACAACGGCGTGGAAGCCATGGAAATCCTCGGTGCCCCTGCACCTGGCTACAGTACCGGTGAGGCCATGGCCGAGGTCGAGCGCATCGCGGGTGAACTGCCAAGCGGCGTAGGGTTCTCCTGGACGGGCATGTCCTACGAGGAGAAGCTCTCCGGTTCGCAAATGCCGGCCCTGTTCGCCCTGTCGCTGCTGTTCGTGTTCCTGTGCCTGGCAGCGCTGTACGAAAGCTGGTCGATCCCGATCGCCGTGGTGCTGGTGGTGCCACTGGGCATCATTGGTGCGTTGATCGCTACCAGCCTGCGCGGGCTGTCCAATGACGTGTACTTCCTGGTCGGCCTTTTGACCACCATCGGCCTGGCGGCCAAGAACGCCATTCTGATCGTCGAGTTCGCCAAGGAATTGCACGAGCAGGGCCGCAGCCTGTACGACGCGGCGATCGAGGCGTGCCGCATGCGTTTGCGTCCGATCATCATGACCTCGCTGGCCTTCATCCTCGGCGTGGTACCGTTGACCATCGCCAGCGGCGCCGGCGCCGGCAGCCAGCACGCCATTGGTACCGGCGTGATCGGCGGCATGATCAGTGCGACCGTACTAGCCATCTTCTGGGTACCGTTGTTCTTCGTCGCAGTGTCGTCGCTGTTCGGCAGCAAAGAGCCGAAAAAAGATGACACCCCTGAAACTCCACGTTATGAGGCTGGGCAATGACCAAGTCTTTGTTGTCCCTGGCAGTCACCGCTTTCATTCTCGGCGGCTGCTCGCTGATCCCCGACTACCAGACCCCGGAAGCACCGGTGGCTGCCCAGTGGCCGCAAGGCCCGGCCTACTCGCCTACCCAATCGGCGGACGTCGCTGCCGCCGAACAGGGCTGGCGGCAGTTCTTCAACGACCCGGCGCTGCAGCAACTGATCCAGACCGCACTGGTCAACAACCGGGACCTGCGCGTCGCGGCGCTGAACATCGACGCCTACCGCGCTCAGTACCGCATCCAGCGTGCGGACCTGTTCCCGGCGGTATCGGCCAACGGCAGCGGCAGCCGCCAGCGCATCCCGGCGAACATGTCGCAGACGGGCCAGTCGGACATCACCAGCCAGTATTCGGCGACCCTGGGCGTCAGTGCCTATGAGCTCGACCTGTTCGGCCGCGTGCGCAGCCTGTCGGAGCAGGCGCTGGAGACCTACCTGTCCAGCGAGCAGGCGCGTCGCTCCACCCAGATCAGCCTGGTAGCGAGCGTGGCAAACGCCTACTACACCTGGCAGGCCGACCAGGCGCTGTTCAAGCTGACCGAGGAAACCCTGAAGAACTATCAGGAAAGCTACAACCTCACCCGCCGCAGCAACGAGGTGGGCGTGGCGTCGGCGCTGGACCTGAGCCAGGCCCGCACGGCTGTCGAAGGTGCCCGGGTCAAGTACTCGCAGTACCAGCGCCTGGTTGCCCAGGACGTGAACAGTCTGACCGTCCTGCTGGGTACCAGCATCCCCACCAACCTGCCTGAGCCGCTGCGCCTGGATGCCGATCAGCTGGCCGAGGTACCGGCGGGCCTGCCGTCGGACCTGTTGCAGCGCCGCCCTGACATCCAGGAGGCCGAGCACCTGCTCAAGGCGGCCAACGCCAACATCGGCGCTGCCCGCGCGGCCTTCTTCCCCAGCATCAGCCTCACGGCCAATGCAGGCACCTTGAGCACTGACATGGACGGGCTGTTCAAGGGGGGGTCGGGCACCTGGCTGTTCCAGCCGCAGATCAACCTGCCGATCTTCACCGCCGGGAGCCTGAAAGCGAGCCTGGACTACGCCAAAATCCAGAAGGACATCAACGTCGCCCGCTACGAGAAGTCCATTCAAACTGCGTTCCAGGAAGTGTCCGACGGGCTGGCCGCGCGCAAGACCTTCGAGGAGCAATTGCAGGCCCAGCAAGACCTGGTGCAAGCCAACCAGGACTACTACCGCCTGGCCGAGCGTCGTTACCGTATCGGCATCGACAGCAACCTGACCTTCCTCGACGCCCAGCGCAACCTGTTCAGTGCGCAGCAGGCGCTGATTGGTGACCGCCTTTCGCAGTTGACCAGCGAGGTCAACCTGTACAAGGCGCTCGGTGGTGGCTGGTACGAGCGCACCGGGCAGGCCAGCCAACAGGCCTCGGTACAGACGCCCCGCGGCTGATACCCGCCCGCTTGCTCACCACCGGCCAGGCCCCAACAGACGCGGTGGGTGGTGAGCAAGGCGCGGCCTTGGCATTCGCCAGGCTGATGATGATGGTGACCACAGCTATCCTGAGCTATATCGGGCACACCCCGGCAAGCCCACCAGGAGGCAGCACCATGAACACCCTCGCCGAGCACCTGATCCGTTACGCGGGCTATCATCGCGACCCACGCAATATCGTCACCCATTTCGTCGGCATACCCTTGATCGTCCTGTCCGTGGCCATTCTGTTGTCGCGGCCAGGCGTGTCCCTGGGCGGCATCTGGTTATCCCCTGCCCTGTTTGTCTCGGCGGCGGCTACCTGGTTCTACCTGCGTCTTGAGCTTCGCTTCGGGCTGGTGATGGGCGTCCTGCTGGGCCTGTGTCTGTGGCTGGGTCGCCTGCTGGCGGTGCAGACCACGGCGCTGTGGCTGTCGATAGGCGTGGGGGCGTTCGTGGTGGGCTGGATCATTCAGTTCGTCGGTCACCACTACGAGGGGCGCAAGCCAGCGTTCGTCGATGACATCAGCGGCTTGATCATCGGGCCGCTGTTCGTGGTGGCCGAGGCGGCGTTCCTGATGGGCCTGTGCCCTTCGCTCAAGCGTCAGGTCGAGCGCGCCGCCGGCCCCGTGGCGGTGCGTAAGGCCATGCGACACTGACATCGCCGGCAGGCCGTCCCGTCACAGCAGACGGCCCACCGAGCCTGACGTCCTGTGTCGGCCCTCAATGATCGTGGTGCAGGTACTTGGCTTGTTTTGGCAAGCGCAGGCTGAACAGGAAGGCAACGGCCATCATTGCCGTCACGTACCAGTAGAACGTGTTCTCCATGCCCAGGGTTTTGAGGCCCAAAGCCACGTACTCCGCTGACCCGCCAAACATGGCGTTGGCCACCGCATACGCAAGCCCCACGCCCAATGCCCGTACCTGGGGTGGGAACATCTCGGCCTTCACCAGGCCGCTGATGGAGGTGTAGAAGCTGACGATGCACAGCGCCAGGCTCACCAGCACGAACGCCATGAATGGGCTGCTGACCGTCTTGAGCGCCATGAGCAATGGCACCGTGAACACCGTGCCCAGCGCGCCGAACAGCAGCATGGAGTTACGCCGGCCAATGCGGTCGGACAACATGCCGAACAACGGCTGCATCACCATGAACAGGAACAGCGCCCCAGTCATTGCGTAGCTGGCGTGCTTGGCGGTCATGCCGGCCGTGTTGACCAGGTACTTCTGCATGTAGGTGGTAAAGGTGTAAAAGATCAGCGAGCCGCCGGCGGTATAGCCCAGCACCGTGATGAAGGCCGCCAGGTGATTGCCGAACAGACCGCGAATACTCCCGGCGTCCTTGTCCTGGCGCGTCTCTGCGCTGCTGGTTTCGTGCAGCGAGCGGCGCAGCATCAAGGAGATGACGGCAGCGACCGCACCGACCACGAAAGGAATTCGCCAGCCCCAGGCGCGCAGCTCGTCTTCGGTCAGTAACTGCTGCAGGATCACCACCACCAATACTGCCAGCAACTGGCCGCCAATCAAGGTCACGTACTGGAACGATGCAAAGAAGCCCCGCTGGCCACGCAGGGCCACTTCGCTCATGTAGGTCGCGGTGGTGCCATATTCGCCACCCACCGACAGGCCTTGAATCAAGCGCGCCAGCAGCAGCAATGCCGGGGCCCAGGTACCGATGCTGGCGTAGGTGGGCAAGCACGCGATGGCCAAGGACCCGAAGCACATCATCAGTACCGAGATCATCAGCGAGTTCTTGCGACCGTGGCGGTCGGCCAGGCGCCCAAAGATCCAGCCGCCGATAGGCCGCATCAGAAAGCCTGCGGCAAACACGCCGGCGGTGTTGAGCAGTTGCACGGTCGGATCATCGGAGGGGAAGAACGCCGGGGCAAAATAAATGGCGCAGAAGGCGTAGACATAGAAGTCGAACCATTCCACCAGGTTGCCTGAAGAGGCGCCGACGATGGCGAAGATGCGTTTGCTACGCTCCTCGCCGGTGTAGTGAGGGGTGGTCATGTCAGTCGTGCTCCTGGAGGATACAAGGTAAGTCTAGACATACCTGGTTACACAGTCGTTCCGCGTGGTGTGCAATCCGGCGCAGCGAGGCGGTGGAGGCTGCCCTGATCCCTGAGGCACCTGCGGGCTGGTTTCGTCAAAGGCGTTCAATTGCCAGCGCCAGCCCTTGGCCGACACCTACGCACATCGTGGCCAAGCCTTTGCGCCCGCCTGTGCGCTCAAGGTGGTGCAGCGCCGTCAGCACCAGGCGCGCACCGCTCATGCCCAATGGGTGGCCCAGGGCGATGGCCCCGCCGTTGGGATTGACCTGGGGCGCATCGTCCGCCACCCCCAGCCCGCGAAGAACGGCCAGCCCTTGGCTGGCGAAGGCTTCGTTGAGTTCGATGACATCGAAGGCGCTGATGGAAATGCCCAGTCGCTCGATCAGCTTGCGCACCGCAGGCACCGGCCCGATGCCCATGACCCGCGGGGCTACCCCCGCACTGGCCATGCCCAGCACCTTGGCGCGAGCGGTCAGGCCATGGGTGTGCACGGCCTCGGCAGATGCCAGGATCATCGCTGCCGCGCCATCGTTGACCCCCGATGCATTGCCCGCCGTGACCGTTTTGCCCACGCCATTGACGGGGTTGAGCTTGGCCAAGGCCTCAAGGGTGGTATTGGGCCGCAAGTGCTCATCATGCTCTACCCAGGTCTCACCCTTTTTATGCGCGATGCACACCGGCACGATTTCCTCGGCGAAGAACCCGGCAGCTTGCGCCGCTGCGGCCTTGTGCTGACTGCGCAAGGCAAACGCATCCTGGTCGGCGCGGGAGATACCGTAGTCGTCAGCCACGTTGTCGGCCGTTTGCGGCATGGCATCCACACCGTATTGCGCTTTCATGAGCGGGTTGACGAAACGCCAGCCAATGGTGGTGTCTTCAAGTTGCATGCTGCGTGAATAAGCGCTTTGTGCCTTGCCCATGACAAATGGCGCACGCGACATCGACTCCACGCCGCCCGCGATGGCCAGCTCCATCTCGCCGCAGGCGATGGCGCGGAACGCCGCGCCAACGGCCTCCATGCCTGAAGCGCACAAGCGGTTGAGGGTGACGCCCGGCACGCATTCCGGCAGCCCGGCCAGCAGCAGCGCCATGCGCGCCACGTTCCGGTTGTCTTCGCCGGCCTGGTTGGCACAGCCGTAAAACACCTCGTCCAGTTGCGTCCAGTCCACACTGGAGTTGCGTGCGATCAGCGCCCTGAGTGGTACCGCCGCCAGATCGTCAGCCCGTATGCCGGCCAAGGCACCGCCGAATCGGCCAATGGGCGTACGAACGGCATCACATATATACACCTCGCGCATCTTGCCTCTCCTGCAATGGCCATGGGCGCCGGGGACAGAGGCACAATCGGTCACTGCAACCTGTCCGCCGGATGGGCATCAGGTTAGGGACAAAGGCGGATCCACCACAATTGGCTCAAGGCTGAAATGGGCGATTATCGAACGCTTTTGTCAGGCAGGCTGGGCTGATGATCCGCAGGCAAGCATGCGTTCTCAACCAAACAGCTGATGGCTCAACTCCTGGCTAGCCTCCAGCAGAACAGGAAGAAACCGTTGTTCCAGTTCACTGCGCGGCACACGCCCGACGTGAGTACTGACGTTCAACGCCGCCAGCACCTGGCCTGAGGCGTCGTAGACGGGCACGGCAACCGAGCGCAGCCCCTGTTCGAGTTCCTGGTCGACCACGCACCATCCCTGGCTACGCACTTGCTCGATGCAGGCGAACAGCGACGGGGCGTCGTGCAGGGTACGGCTGGTGCGCGCCTTGAGGTCGGCGCGGTCGAAGTATTCGCGCAGGCTGGTGTCGTCCATGGCCGCCAGGAGGATGCGGCCCATGGACGTGCAATACGCCGGGAGGCGCCCACCGACAGACAAGTCCACCGAGATCAGGCGCTCTACTGTCGCCGAGCGGGCGATGTACAGAATATCGTCCCCTTCGAGGGTCGCCATGTTGGCCGCTTCGTGCAACTGGTCGCTGATTCGGTCCAGGTAAGGCTGCGCGGAAATGGCCAGGGGTGTCGATGACAGGTACGCATGGCCCAGCGTCAGCACTTTGGGCAGTAAGGAGTAGGTACGCCCGTCGGTGGTCGCGTACCCCAGCTTCATCAGGGTATGCAGGCACCGGCGCACGGCTGCCCGGGGGATTTCAGTGCGGTGGCTGATTTGCGCGATGGTCAGGTGCCGCTTGCGTTCCTGAAATGCCTGGATGACGGCAAGCCCGCGCGCTAAGGAGGTCATGAAGTCAGGATCGCCGGTGAACGCCTGAATACGCTTGGCCGGTGATGCCACGATCGGCGGGGCCAGGGCTGGCGCCGTGCTGTGCGCTGTTTCGGGCAGGCCACCGTCACGGGCTGTTTTAACGTCCTTCATCGCACACCTCAAAAAAATCGCCGACTTGTGCGATTATCGAACAACCGGCCGATAATCGCAATTGACCGGCGACACGTTTGCTTATACCTTTCCAGTGCCACTTGTGGCTTCTTTGGAGAGACTGGTCAGGTACCCACCGTAGAAGTCCCAGGCAACGGCCCTGCCAATTGGTGGGGCCGTTTTGTTTGTACGACTCGCATCGTTGGGTATCGAACTTTCATACGTTGAGGTTTTCTTAATTTCGACATGTGTTTGATTGCCCATCGCGCCAATCCCATCGCGCTAGCCTTGTTCGCGTGTTGATATACTCCGATCGTCTTGTTGGACGACTCGCCGATGTAGATCCTGCTGGCATGTTAACGTGTCGATACCGCATAACGGTTACGCCGACAGGGCGGTCCTCTTTTCAAATCAATTCAGGTACTGCATGTGACAAAAGAAGAATTGCGCGCAGAACTCGAGCGCCAGGCCGAGCGTTTCAAGGATGTGTATGGCGGCGAAGTGACCACCTATGCGGCGCAGCCGGAACCGGAACGCAAACCATGGCGTAAACGTGTCAACATGCGCGACCAGGCATTCAGTCAGGAGCTGGAACGCATGGAGAAGGAATTGCGCAGCGCCGCACCCTGAGTGCTTTGCCCAGTCGTCAAGTTGCGCAAGGGGTGCCCAAAGCGCCTGACTGCTCTGGCGCAGTGGTTGTAACGGAATTTCACAAATTTCATACAGCCGTTTAAAACGATAAAGGCATCACCTTTTCGCGTATTTTGTTGATTTTTCGCTGACGTTGAATGCATTTGCCTTAGATGATGCCGGCCCACCTGCGGCTGCGGATGGCGTTTTCTGACCTGCGCGACATGATCAGCGGCTGCGGTGGGTGCATCGATTGCCAACGTTTTCTGGCATAATCCGGCCCCCCTACGACCGCCAGACAACCTTCATGATCGATTTATTCAGCGGACTGGATGCCTGGGTATTGGTGAGCCTGCTGCTCGCCTTGACCTTCGTGCTCGCCTTCGAGTTCATCAATGGCTTTCATGACACCGCCAACGCGGTAGCCACCGTCATCTACACCAAAGCCATGCCGCCACACCTGGCCGTGTTCTTCTCCGGCGTGTTCAACTTCCTTGGCGTTCTGCTGGGTGGGGTCGGGGTGGCTTACGCCATCGTGCACCTGCTACCGGTAGAGTTGCTGATCAATGTGAACACCGGGCATGGCCTGGCCATGGTCTTCTCGCTGCTGGCCGCGGCCATTACCTGGAACCTGGGCACCTGGTACTTCGGTATTCCTGCGTCCAGCTCGCACACCCTGATCGGCTCGATCCTGGGGGTGGGCCTGGCCAACGCGCTTATCAACGGCATTCCGCTGGGTGACGGCGTCAATTGGCAGAAAGCCATCGATATCGCCATGTCCCTGGTGGTTTCGCCGATTGCCGGGTTTGCCGTGGCTGCGCTGGTTCTGCTTGGCCTGAAATGGTGGCGCCCGCTGTCGAAGATGCACAAGACGCCTGAACAACGCCGCAAACTGGACGACAAGAAGCACCCGCCTTTCTGGAATCGCCTGGTGCTGGTGATTTCGGCCATGGGCGTGAGCTTCGTGCACGGCTCCAATGACGGTCAGAAAGGCATTGGCCTGATCATGCTGGTATTGATCGGCATCGTACCGGCCAAGTTCGTGCTCGACCTGAACAGCACCACCTACCAGATCGAACGCACCCGTGATGCCACGTTGCACATGAGCCAGTTCTACGAGCGCAACGCTGCCACGCTGGGTGAATTCCTGGCGCTGGGCAAGGCCAAGGCCAGTGACCTGCCTGAGCAGTTCAGCTGCAATCCGCAGCAGACCGAGCCGACCATCGCCGCGCTGCAATCCTCGCTGCAGGGCGTGACCGACTACCGGGCCCTGGACGCGGACAAGCGTGTCGAAGTACGCCGTTACCTGCTGTGCCTGGACGACACCGCGAAGAAGGTTGGCAAGCTGCCAGGCCTGGACGCGCGTGAAAAGTCCGACCTTGAAAAGCTGCGCAAGGACCTGACCGCCACCACTGAGTACGCCCCGTTCTGGGTGATCGTGGCCGTTGCCCTGGCCCTGGGCCTGGGCACCATGGTTGGCTGGCGCCGCGTGGTGTTGACCGTCGGCGAGAAGATCGGCAAGCAGGGCATGACTTACGCCCAGGGCATGTCGGCGCAGATCACCGCGGCCTGCGCCATTGGCATGGCCAACGTGTTTGCGCTGCCGGTTTCCACCACGCATGTACTGTCTTCCGGCGTTGCCGGCACCATGGTCGCCAACAAAAGCGGCCTGCAGGGCGGCACGGTGAAGACCATCCTGATGGCTTGGGTGCTAACCCTGCCTGCCTCGATGGGTCTTGCAGCCGGCCTGTTCTGGTTGGCGTCCAAGGCAATCGGCTGACCTCAGCCCGTATAAGAAGGCGCCGTAGGGCGCCTTTTTTATGGGCGATGGCTTCACACCGCGCAGCTACTTCTTCTTCCCGCCCAGCAACGAGCCCATCAGCCCGCGCACCAGCTGCCGCCCCAGTTGATTGGCAGCCTGACGCACCGCCGACTTGATCGCCTGCCCGGCCGCGCCTTGCAGGAACTCGCCCGCCTTTTCGGCAAAACTGCTGTCATCGGCCTTGGGTTGCGGCGCGGGCTCCACCGCTTCGCCTTTGCGCTGGTTGAGCCTTTCGTAAGCCGAGTCCCGGTCTATGGGTTTGTCATAACGGCCAACCAAGGGTGAACGCGCAATCAGCGCACTGCGTTCAGACTCACTCAACGGGCCGATACGCGATTGCGGGGGCGCAATCAGCACCCGCTGCACCCTGGCAGGTGTTCCCTTGTCCTCAAGCGTGCCGACCAAGGCCTCCCCGATGCCCAGTTCGGTCAGCGAAGACAACGCATCGAATGAAGGGTTGGGGCGAAAGCCCTCAGCTACGGCACGCAACGCCTTCTGCTCCCTGGCCGTATAAGCCCGCAGGCCATGCTGGATTCGCAAACCCAGTTGGGCCAGGACTGCATCGGGTAGATCCGCTGGGGACTGGGTGACGAAATACACCCCTACCCCCTTTGAGCGAATCAGCCGCACCACCTGCTCCAGGCGGTCCTGCAATGCCTTGGGGGTGTCCTTGAACAGCAGGTGCGCTTCATCGAAGAACAACGCCAGCACCGGTTTTTCGGCATCGCCACGCTCGGGCAGTTGCTCGAACAGTTCGGCCAGCAGCCACAGCAGAAACGTGGCATAGACCTTGGGTGCCTCATGCACCAGTCGGCTGGCGTCGAGCAAATGGATGCGCCCTCGCCCATCCGGGTCGGGCCGTAGAATGTCCTCGAGCTGCAATGCCGGTTCACCGAACAACGCCTCTGCCCCCTGTTGCTCCAGGGTGGCCAGCCTGCGCAGCAACGCCTGAACGGACGCGCCGGTCACCAGCGCACTGTCTTCGCCCAACACCTGCGGGTTGTCCTTCAAGTGGCCAAGCAGCGCTTTGAGGTCCTTGAGGTCCAGCAACAGCAGGCCTTCGCGATCAGCCACCTTGAAACTGGCATATAGCGCTGACTGTTGGCTATCGGTGAGCTCAAGCAGGTTGCCCAGCAGCAAAGGCCCCATTTCGCTGATCGTGGTACGCAACGGATGACCCGACTGGCCCGCAATGTCCCACACGCTCACCGGATAGGCCTGTGGCTGGTGGCGCAACCAAGGCATCCCGGCGAT
This sequence comes from Pseudomonas parafulva, assembly GCF_002021815.1. Classification (NCBI taxonomy): domain Bacteria; kingdom Pseudomonadati; phylum Pseudomonadota; class Gammaproteobacteria; order Pseudomonadales; family Pseudomonadaceae; genus Pseudomonas; species Pseudomonas parafulva. The sequence continues at coordinate 1,006,290 of NZ_CP019952.1, read as the reverse complement.
GCGCTCGGCCACCTTGCCCTCGGGCGCGCCTTTGGCGCCCAGCCCACACAGGTCGCCCTTGACGTCGGCCGCGAACACCGCCACCCCGGCATCGCTGAACGCTTCGGCCAAGTGTTGCAGGGTCACGGTCTTGCCGGTACCGGTGGCCCCTGCCACCAGCCCGTGCCGGTTGGCAAGCCGCATCGCCTGCCCTACGGGCTGGCCATCAGGGCTCGATCCTACAACGATAAATGAAGATTCCGACATCTCTTTAATCCTCTGCTCAAGCTTTGTCTTACTCCGGCCGATACCTCTGGGTGATATTCGCCTTACTCAGAGAGAACAACCGAAAAAGGACTTTTCGGGATGTTGCACTGGCTGGGCCCTACAGCTGCGAACGCCTGATACAAAACCTTAGCGGACCCGATGATTTCATGAACAAAAGCCTTCGTTTCAGCCACAAGATTCTGCTGGCAGCATCACTGATCGTGATCCTCGCATTCAGCCTGTTCACCCTCTACAACGATTATCTGCAGCGTAATGCGATTCGCGAGGACCTTCAGGACTACCTGACTGAGATGGGCGCTTCCACTTCGACCAACATCCGCAGTTTGTTCGAGGGGCGTATCAAACTGGTCGAAAACCTGGCGCAGAATATTGCCCAGCAACCGGCCAACGCTGAAACCCTGATGGGCCAGCAGGCGCTGATATCGAGTTTCCTAACCGTCTACCTGGGCAGGGTCGATGGCAGCTTCAGCGTACGCCCGGATGCAAAGATGCCTGACGGCTACGACCCCCGCACACGCCCTTGGTACAAGGATGGCATGAGTGCCAGCAGCACCCTGCTGACCGAACCCTACATCGACATGACCACCAACAAGATGGTCATCGGCATCCTCGACAAGGTGGCCGATTCGGTGGGCGTGGTCGGGGGTGACCTGGCACTGGACGGCCTGGCGCAAATCATCAACTCGCTGAATTTCGGCGGCATGGGCTATGCGTTCCTGGTAAATGACCAAGGCAAGATCCTGGTCCATCCGGATCAAGGCCTGGTGATGAAATCATTGTCAGACCTGTTCCCCGAGCGCACACCAAAGCTCACGTCCGAGCTCACCGAAGTGCAAAGTGACGGCCAGGCCCGCCTGCTGACGTTCACACCGGTGACCGGCTTGCCTTCGGCCAACTGGTACATCGGCCTGTCGTTGGACAAGGATGAGGCCTTCGCGATGCTCAGCACATTCCGCACTTCCGCCGTGATTGCCACCGTGGTGGCCGTGGTGATCATCATCGCCCTGCTGGGGCTGCTGATCCGTGTGCTGATGCAGCCGCTGCACACCATGACACGGGCCATGGAGGACATCGCCGAGGGTGAAGGCGACCTTACCAAGCGCCTGCGCATCCACCACCACGACGAGTTCGGCATCCTGGGCAACGCCTTCAACCGCTTCGTCGAGCGTATCCACGGCTCGATCCGTGAAGTGTCCTCGGCCACCGAGCAGGTGAACGAAGTCGCGTTGCGTGTCATCAGTGCGTCCAACTCGTCGATGGCCAATTCCGACGAACAGTCCAACCGCACCAACAGCGTGGCGGCCGCCATCAACGAGCTGGGCGCTGCCGCCCAGGAGATCGCCGGCAACGCGGCGCAGGCGTCCCAGCACGCAAGCTCTGCAAGGCGCCTGGCAGAAGAAGGCCAGCAGGTGGTCGATCGCAACATCGCCGCCATGAACCGTCTTTCCGACTTGATCGTAACGTCCAGCGCCCACATCGAGACGCTCAACAGCAAGACCGTCAACATCGGCCAGATTCTCGAAGTGATCACCAGCATCTCCCAGCAGACCAACCTGCTGGCGCTCAACGCCGCCATCGAGGCCGCGCGCGCCGGTGAAGCAGGTCGTGGTTTCGCAGTGGTGGCCGACGAGGTGCGCAACCTGGCCCATCGCACCCAGGAATCCGCGCAGCAGGTCCAGGGCATGATCGAGGAGCTGCAAGTGGGTGCCCGCGAGTCGGTCGAAACCATGGACCAGAGCCAGCGTCACAGCCTGGACAGCGTGCAGATCGCCAACCAGGCAGGTGAGCGGCTGGAAAGTGTCACCGTGCGCATTGGCGAAATCGATGGCATGAACCAGTCCGTGGCCACGGCCACCGAAGAGCAGACGGCCGTGGTCGAAGCCATCAACATGGATATCAACGAAATCAACATGCTCAACCAGGAAGGCGTGGAAAACCTGCAGGCGACGCTGCGTGCCTGTTCTGACCTGGAGCAGCAGGCCAGCCGCCTGAAACACCTGGTCGGCACCTTCCGTATCTGAAGCCGGCCCAGCCCCGGCACCGACCCACCGAGCGCTATTGCCTAGCGCTCGGCTGCCGGGCGGCCAACCGCACAAGCTGATCGAACAAACTACCCTTCTGAAAGGTCAACTTCATGGCATGTCAACGCCGGTTTCGTTACCGCGCGGTGACAGACCCGAAAGACGATCCCGGAGGGACGCAGATCGTGCACATTGCCGACATCACCATGTTCTACGCCCCGGCCAGCGGCGGCGTACGCACTTACCTTGATGCCAAACACCACCGCCTGGATGCCGTGCAAGGTGTCCGTCACAGCCTGTTGATCCCCGGCGCCAGCGCTCGGCATGAAGGCGGTGTCTATCATGTGCCTGCACTACCCCTGCCCTTTGGCAAAGGCTACCGCTTTCCGGTACGCCTGGCGCCATGGTGCAACACGCTGCGCACGCTAAAGCCAGACCTGATCGAAGTCGGCGATCCGTATCTGACCGCCTGGGCGGCGCTGGAAGCTCGCCGTCAGCTGGACGTGCCGGTCATTGGCTTCTATCACTCCGACCTGCCGCTGTTGGTGAGCAACCGCATGGGCAATTGGTTCACGCCCAACGTCGAGGCTTATGTCAGCAAGTTGTATGGCAATTTCGACCGAGTGCTCGCACCGAGCAAGGTCATGGCAGACAAGCTCCGTCGCCTGGGAGTACGTGATGTCCACGTGCAGCCTTTGGGCGTAGACCTGGAAACCTTCAATCCTGCACGCCGCGATCCACAGGTGCGAGCCGAACTGGGCATCGCCGACACCTGCCGGCTGCTGATCTATGCAGGCCGTGGCTCACGGGAGAAGAACCTGCCCGTTCTGCTTGAATGCATGCGGCAGTTGGGGCGCGGTTATCACCTGCTGCTGGTGGGGTCCAATATGCCCGCCAATGTGCCCGACAACGTCAGCGTGATCGGCCAGTTCTGCCCACCTGACCAGGTGGCTCGCCTGATGGCCAGCGCCGACCTGTTGGTGCATGCCGGCGACCAGGAAACGTTCGGCCTGGTCATCCTCGAAGCCATGGCCAGTGGTACGCCCGTGGTTGCAGTGCGTGCCGGCGCCTTCGGCGAAATCGTCAACGACCAGTGCGGTCGCTTGTGCCAACCCAACGACGCCAGGGCAATGGCCCTGGCCGTGCGCGAGGCGTTCGAAGCGGGTGCGCGCAAGCTCGGTGCCCAGGCCAGGCGCCATGTAGAGCAGCATTACTCATGGGACAACGTGGTCAACGGCCTGCTTGAGCATTACCAGGCCGTACTGGGCCACCAACAGCAGGTGCGGGCACATGCTTGAGGCCTCTCTCCGTTCCCGCAGCGTGATGCTGGTGCTGCATGACGTGGCCCCAGAGACCTGGCCAGACTACGAGCCGTTCGTGCAGGCGGTCGATGCATTGGGTAACGTGCCCATGACTTGGCTGGTGGTACCCGATTTTCATCGACGTAACCTGCTGACTCAGTCTCCCGGCTTCTGCCAGTTGCTCGATCGCCGTCTGGCCGCGGGTGACGAGCTGGCCCTGCATGGTTACGCCCATGCCGATGAAGGTCCCACGCCGCGCACGCCCCTGGACTACTTCATGCGGCGGATTTATACCCATGAAGGCGAGTTCTACGCGCTGGACGAACACCAGGCCATCGCCCGACTACAAGACGGTCTGGCGCTGTTCGACCGTCAAGGCTGGCCCGTGGCTGGCTTCGTGGCCCCCGCCTGGTTGATGAGCCAGGGCACACGACAAGCACTGCGCCAACTGCCGCTGAAGTACACCAGCACCCCGCAGCACCTCTATCGCCTGCCGGACTTTACCGCCATCGATGCACCCGGCCTGGTCTGGAGCGCGCGCAGCGCCTGGCGCCGTGGCGTGTCGCGGGTGCTCAGTGACTGGCAATGTCGACGTTGGCAAGGCGCCAACACCCTGCGCCTCGGGTTGCATCCGGTGGACATGCGCCATCGCTACTCACGGGACTACTGGTTGCGCACCCTTGAAAAACTGATCGAAGACGGGCGTGAACCTTTGACCAAGTCAGCCTGGCTGGAGCGGCAGGTGGCAGCGTGAACCGCTGGCTGCTGCTGGGCTTGGCGCTGTTGGGCGCAGCGTTGGTGCCTGCACTGTTGGGCGGCAGCGAACTGCTGCCCAAGCTGAGCCGTTTCGATCCGCAGCTGCTCATGACGTTGGTGGGCATGATCCTGCTGTGCTGGGTGATCAACGCCTGCCGGATGCGCCTGCTGCTGGGCGATCAGGCAGCGCGTGTATCGCGGGTGCGCACATTGGGTGTGGTCATGGCCACCGAGTTCGCCATCTGCACCACTCCAGGTGGCGGCGGCGGCCCCTTGACCCTGATGGCCTTGCTGGCCCGCGAGGGCATCAGTGCAGCCCGCAGCGGCGCGGTGTTCGCGATGGATCAGCTCAATGACTTGGTTTTTTTCTTCTGCGCCATGCTGGCGATCGCAGGCTATGCGCTGTTTCACAGCCTTGGGCGCAGCCAGGAAAGCATGTTGCTAGGCAGTGCAGCACTGCTATGCGCGGTGCTGGCAGGCGTGGTGATGTTGCTGCGCTACCGGCGCAAGGTGATGCGTCTGAACGGCCGGCTGTTGCAGCGCCTGGGCACCAGCGCACCGCGTAAACGACGCTGGGCACGCAAGCTGCTTCGTTTCGTGCAGGCCTTGGCGCAAACCTGGCAGTTGCCCAAGCGCACTTTGTTTCTGGTGTTCAGCCTGACATGCGTCCACTGGGGACTGCGCTTTAGCGTGCTGTATCTCGTGGTCAGGGGCTTGGGCGTGGAGCTGGCCTGGATTCCCAGCTTCCTGGTCCAGATGCTATCGCTCAGCGCCGGTCAGTTCAGCATGATGCCCGGGGGCGCAGGCGCTGCCGAGCTGACCTCGGCCAGCCTGCTGACACCCATGGTGGGCAGCTCGACGGCGGCGGCAGCGATCCTGATCTGGCGTGCCATCACTTACTACCTGTATCTGCTCGCCGGAGGGCCGGTGTTCGTGTGCCTGCTGGCGCGTCCGCTGCTGGAGCGCTGGCGCCGTCAGGTGGGTTGAGCGCTTGCCAAAGCGCCGCGGCACCGGGAAAGTCGGTACCGTCGGTGTCCTGCAAGGCGTCGGGATCGTAGCGGGCCAGGCAACCCTGACCCACTACAGGGGGAGGTGAGGCTGTAGGGGTACCGCGCCGTCCCATGGGTCGATCCTCACGTTGCTCGACAGGTCTGGGAGTAGCCCTGCGATCAGTCGAACACCACTGTCTTGTTGCCGTGCACCAGAACCCGATCTTCCAGGTGATAGCGCAGGCCGCGGGCCAGGACCATTTTTTCCACGTCACGCCCGAAGCGGACCATGTCCTCGATGCTGTCGGCGTGGGTAACCCGCACCACGTCCTGCTCGATGATAGGGCCGGCGTCCAGCTCTTCGGTCACATAGTGGCAAGTCGCGCCGATCAGTTTCACGCCACGCAGCGCCGCCTGGTGGTACGGCTTGGCGCCGACGAACGATGGCAGGAAGCTATGGTGGATGTTGATCACCTTCTCAGCATAGTCCTGGCAGAGTTGCGGCGGCAGAATTTGCATGTACCGCGCCAGCACGACCACATCGGCTGCATGTTCCTGCACCAGGCGTGACACTTCGGCAAACGCCGGGGCCTTGTCCTTGGGGTCTACTGGAACATGGAAAAACGGAATACCGTGCCACTCGACCATGCTGCGCAGGTCATTGTGGTTGGAAATGACGCAGGGAATATCGCAATCGAGCTCATCGCTGTGCCAGCGGTGCAGCAGGTCAGCCAGGCAATGGGATTCACGGCTGGCCATCAACACGACCCGCTTCTTCTGGGCAGAATCGGTCACGCGCCAGGTCATGGAGAACTCTTCGGCGATGGGCGCGAACGCCTCGCGAAAAGCCTCGATGCCGAAGGGCAGCGACTCGGCGCGAATTTCATGACGCATGAAGAACCAGCCAGTCTGCTCGTCGGAGTGATGGCTGGCTTCGGTGATCCAGCCGTTGTACAAGGCCAGGAAATTACTGACTTTCGCCACGATGCCGACACGGTCGGGGCAAGCGATCACCAGACGGTAGGTGCGCATGAATAAGACTCCAGAACTCGCAAAGGCGCTCATTCTAGCGGCACGCTGAGAAAAACGCAGTAATGATTGCGACGTGCTGCATAGGGCCGTTGGGCCTACCCGTGGGGAATCTTCTGACAAGATTTATGGATGAAACGGCAACCTATGTAAATTTCTGTTCACTTGGAGAAATACTGTCACAGCTTAACCAACTGTTAATACATCAATCATATGTTTACTTGCGAGAGTTGCCTGTTTACTATTGCTCCACACATTCCCGAACACGCATTAAGGAACACTCCATGTCCCTGATCAACGAGTACCGTGCCACCGAAGAAGCCATCAAGGAACTTCAGGCCCGCCTGGCCAACCTGTCTCAGGATGACAAGCTGAAAAAAGAACTGGAGTTCGAAGGCAAACTGCGCACCCTGATGGGCGAATATTCCAAATCGCTGCGTGACATCATTGCCCTGCTCGACCCTGATGCCAAGATGAGCAAACTGCCGCGTGGCGCCGTGAAAACCACTGGCACTAAACGCGCGCGCAAGGTCAAGCAATACAAGAACCCGCACAACGGTGAAGTCATCGAAACCAAAGGTGGCAACCACAAAACCCTGAAAGAGTGGAAAGCTCAATGGGGCGGTGACGAGGTAGAAAGCTGGGCAACCCTGCTGGACTGATTGTCCGTTGCCCGCTATTTGATATTCGAAAAGAAAACGCCGGTTAATAACCGGCGTTTTTTTATGGGTTTTCAATTGACGGCGAACCGCGTTTGCAACGCGTTGGCATGCAGTTGCCAGGCAGTCAGCACTTGCCGTCCTGCTTCATCCGCGTCAGGCCAGGCTACGGCCAGGGCATGGGCGAAATCACCCAAGGTATTGGGCGCACCCCAGCGGGGGTCAGCCAGACGCTGCCTACAAAAATCCTGCCATCGCGCCCGCTCTTCATCGTTCAAGGTGTCCGGAAAGTTACGCGCACGGTAGCGAAAGAGTAGTTCGGGCAGGCGTGGATCATCGAACATCCACTGCCCGGCGCCCAACTGTGCGGGCGCCAGCGAACGCACTTGATCGCATAGCCGCCGGTCACGCTGGCCGAGAAACCGCTCATACAATTGCTGTTCAGGATCTTCACTGGCCGCAAAACCGTCTTGTGTATAAATAAGCGCCAGTTTTTCCTGCCATTGATCCTGTTGACGGGCCAATGCCTCTGCGCGCCGTTGTAACGTATCCAGGTCGATCCCAAGACGCGCTTGATCGGCCGGTCGTATTACAGAAAGGGGCGCGACCACCGGACAGCGGTTGATCTGAATGAGTTTGAGCGGTACGGGCAGCTCGCCTTCGCCAAGTGTTTCTCGACGGGTATAGAGCCGCTGGCGTAAAGTTTCAGCATTTTCCTCAACCAGCGGCAGGGTTTGCTGATGCAGATCGCAAACAATCAATGCATTGCGGTTCTTAGGGTGCCAGGCCAATGGCAACACAATGCCCAGGTAATGACGCGCGGCACTGAAACGCCCGGAAATATGCACCATCGGCTGTAGCAACCGTATTTGCTCCATGACCTTATGCTTGCTGCGAAGCTGAAACAACCAGTCGTACAACTTGGGCTGCTTCTCGCGTATCAGCCGAGCAAGGGCAATGGTTGCCCGAACATCGGACAGCGCTTCGTGTGCATGGCCATGCTCGATGCCATTGGCCTTGCTCAACAACTCAAGGCGCAGACTGGTGCGCCCGTCCTGTTTGGGCCATTGGATGCCATCGGGCCGCAAGGCGCACGCGGCTCTAACGATATCGATCAAATCCCAGCGGCTGTTGCCGCCCTGCCATTCGCGGGCGTAAGGGTCGAAGAAGTTGCGGTAGAGGCTGTAGCGGGTGACCTCGTCGTCGAAACGCAGCGTGTTGTAGCCGGCGCCACAGGTGCCGGGTTGTGCCAGCTCGGCGTGCACCCGCGCCATGAACTCGGCCTCGCCGAGGCCTTTTTCGGCCAACTTTTGCGGCGTGACGCCCGTCACCAGGCAGGCAGCAGGGTGCGGCAGTATATCGTCCGATAGGCGGCAGTAGAGGTTGACCGGATCGTCGATTTCATTGAGGTCAAGGTCAGTACGTACCCCTGCCATCTGCACGGGCCGGTCGCAGCGCGGGTTGATGCCAGTGGTTTCGTAGTCATACCAGAAGATGCTTGAGGTCACAGGGCCGTCCTGTTGCAGGGTCGCCCTGATTCTAACGCGTTGAGCCCGGCCTGACGTCGAGCCGATGAAGCTACCTGGGGCCAGTAGGCGGTGCTATGCAGCCCCTATTGGCCCGGGCCAGTCCCATGGGCAGGCATCAGCGCTCGGCATTACCGACCTGTCAAACCGAGGTAGAGGAAGCGCGAAAACTGAAGTACTCCTGCAGGGAGCGTACAAAGTCATCGTATTCGCGAGGGGCCTGCAACAACATGAAACCCGAATCGTAATATCCAGGGGTCTGGTCCTCGCGGCACCACAGGCAACTGGCCGTAAGGTTGACGAACTGATGCCCACCCCCCGTCAACGGCAGGCGCAACTGCAATTCGTAATCGGGGCCCACCATGACCGGCAGTTCGCTGATCAGCATCATGCCGTTTTCGGAGGCGTTGCCGAGCTGGCCCATCTCCTGGCCGTTGAAGCGATTGAACACTTTCAGGACAAAGGGCAGCTGGTGGCGGTCGATAAGTCGTTTATTGAATAGCGTCAAGGTCAGTCCGTCCGCGATGCCAGGAATGCCTGGTACTGGCGGTTGTTGTATCAGTTGAGTGACAGGTTAGCGCACGCTGCGACAAATCTCCCTGTCAATACAACACACCTTGGCATTAGCGCCAAGGTACGCTCGTCGCTGGCCTGGTCACGGCCGGTTCACCGCCGCGGTAGTGGCCGAGTTTCTCCAGTGTTTGCAGGCGCGCCTGGGCACGGTAGGCATATTCATTGCCCGGATAGCGCTGGATCAGGTACTGGTAGGTCTGTGCGGCATCCACATACAACGCTTGCCGCTCCAGGCACTGCCCACGCAGCAACGCGACTTCCGGGTGGATGAACGGCCGGGCGCGGCTGGTACGATCGACCTGGGACAGCTCCAGCATTACCCGCTGGCAATCACCCCGATCATAAGCGCGGTAGGCATTGTTGAGATGGTGGTCCATGGACCAGCGGGTACACCCGACGGCACTGGCCGCGAGGGCTAAAACGATCAGCATGCGCATGGGACTCTCCTTTGCTGAACAGCATATCGGCCGACCCATCGGATTCTTCAACGATCGGCACTTACCGCGTTTGTTGACCGACACATACCAGCCAACAAACCCGTGCCCCTGTCACCTGCACAGTTTTCCAAAGCCAGGTAGTGCAACCTAACGATGACTACAGCCCGATTCAGGAGTAGCCTCTCGCTGCGCTTCACTATAGGAGTCTGTGCATGACCATCCGCCGTACCAAAATCGTCGCCACCCTTGGCCCCGCCAGCAATTCGCCGGAAGTGATCGAACAGTTGATCCTCGCCGGCCTGGACGTGGCTCGCCTGAACTTCTCTCATGGCACTCCGGACGAGCATAAGGCACGCGCCCGCCTGATCCGTGAAATCGCTGCCAAGAATGGCCGTCACGTGGCCTTGCTCGGCGACCTGCAGGGTCCGAAGATCCGCATCGCCAAGTTCGCCAACAAGCGCATCGAACTGAAAGTCGGTGACACCTTCACCTTCTCGACCGCTCATCCGCTGACAGAAGGCAACCAGGACATCGTCGGTATCGACTACCCCGACCTGGTCAAGGACTGTGGCGTTGGCGACGAACTGCTGCTCGACGATGGCCGCGTGGTCATGCGCGTCGAAACCGCCACCGCCGACGCCCTGCACTGCGTGGTGATCATCGGTGGCCCGCTGTCGGACCACAAGGGCATCAACCGCAAAGGTGGCGGTCTGACTGCACCGGCCCTGACCGAGAAGGACAAAGCCGACATCAAGCTGGCTGCCGAGATGGACCTGGACTACCTGGCCGTATCCTTCCCGCGTGACGCCAGTGACATGGAATACGCCCGCAAACTGCGTGACGAGTCCGGTGGCAGCGCCTGGCTGGTGGCCAAGATCGAACGCGCCGAAGCGGTTGCCGACGACGAAACCCTCGACAAGCTCATCGCAGCCTCCGACGCCGTCATGGTTGCCCGTGGTGACCTGGGCGTGGAAATCGGCGACGCCGAGCTGATCGCCATCCAGAAGAAGATCATCCAGCACGCCCGCCGCAACAACAAGGCAGTGATCGTCGCGACCCAGATGATGGAGTCGATGATCCAGAACCCGATGCCGACCCGTGCCGAAGTGTCCGACGTGGCAAACGCCGTGCTCGACAACACCGATGCCGTGATGCTGTCGGCCGAAAGCGCCGCCGGGTCATACCCGATCGAAGCGGTCCAGGCCATGGCGCGCATCTGCCTGGGTGCCGAGAAGCACCCGACCAGCCAGCGCTCCAGCCACCGCCTGCACACCACGTTCGAGCGCTGCGACGAAAGCATCGCCCTGGCAGCCATGTACACGGCCAACCACTTCCCGGGTGTGAAGGCGATCATCGCTCTGACCGAGAGCGGTTATACCCCACTGATCATGTCGCGCCTGCGCTCGCACGTGCCAATCTTCGCCCTGTCTCCGCACCGCGCCACCCAGGCCCGTGCCTCGATGTTCCGCGGTGTTTACCCGATCGATTTCGACCCGGCATCGCTACCGGCCGACAAGGTCAGCCAGGCCGCCGTGGACGAGCTGCTCAAGCGTGGGCTGGTCGAGCAAGGTGACTGGGTGATCCTCACCAAGGGCGACAGCTACCACACCATCGGCGGGACCAACGGCATGAAGATCCTGCATGTCGGTGATCCGCTGGTCGGCTGATCGGCTGACGAGCCAGGGTTGCTTCGCGCGCGTTCCCCCGTGCGCAAGCGGCCCTGTTCAGGCACCGCAGATACGTCGGCTCAGGCGTGCTCGACAAAGCTGTCTGCAAACACCTGCCCCCTCGGCACCCCAGCGATGAACAGCCGTCGGGCAAAGCGTTCGACGCTGGCGGGCGCGCCGCACAGCAAGGCCAAAGTCTGTCTCGATGAAGGCCGCAGCGCAGCCAGTGCCTCCTCCAGCTGCGCGACCATCACCAATTCCACGTTTACACCTGGCAACTGCTGCAACGGCGCTGCCAAGTAGTGCCCTGCGCGGTCGCGGGCCACGTGCAGCAACCTGATCTCCCCCTGATGGCCTTGGCGCAAGGCTTCGCGCACGATGCCCCACAGCGGTGCAAGCCCGGTACCGGCAGCCAGTAGCCATAACGGTCTGTCCTGCCAGTCAAGGTCGTAATGCAATGCCCCGCCCCTCACCTCGCCAACGCGCAACACATCCCCCACTTCCAGCGCCCGCGCCCGGTCACAGAATGCACCGGGGTGCTGGCAATCGATATGAAACTCCAGGTAATCATCTTCACCCGGCAGGCTGGCCAGCGAATAGGGCCGCGCCACCCCACCCAACCAGAGCACCGCGTGCTGGCCCGGCTGGTAGCGGACGCTGCGCTCGGTCCGCAGGCGCAACCGCAGCACATCACCGAACCAGTCCAGTTCGCTGACAGTGCCACCTACACCGTCGCGCAACGGATCGAACACCTCCACGCGCAGGTCTTCGACCACGCGGCACTGGCAAGCCAGGCGCCAGCCCACGGCATGCCTGTCCAGCGCCAGGGCTTCTGGCAGGGCGTCGAGGGGCAACCCGTCCTCACACCGTACCAGGCACGCATGGCAGCTCCCTGCGCGGCAGCTGTAGGGCACCCCGAGCCCTGCCTCGTTCAGGGCATCGAGCAAGTTGGCACCCGTCGGCACCGTCCAACAACGCGTGCCCACCCTAATTTCGGGCATGTTCACTCACCTGTTCAAACCCCTTGTGCCGATGGACGCGACCGCGCGCCCGTCGAGTCTAATGCCCTGTCCTGTGCCTAGCAGCAAAAAGGATGCCGGCTACCGGCCAGACCATGGTCCTGACCACTCGCAGGTGTTTCACAGGGGCAGGCGCGCTATACTGCCGCGCCTTTTTTGCGTCGGCAGGCTGTCGGCGCGCCTTTGCAAGGCGTTTCGACAGGCTGGTCGGCTCCGTCGAACGTCTCACTGAATGTTCCCGTCTTTAAGAGGAGCGCGCTGCATGACCGTGATCAAGCAAGACGACCTGATTCAGAGCGTGGCCGACGCCCTGCAATTCATCTCGTACTACCACCCCGTCGATTTCATCCAGGCCATGCACGAGGCCTACCTGCGCGAAGAGTCGCCGGCTGCGCGCGACTCCATCGCCCAGATCCTGATCAACTCGCGCATGTGTGCCACCGGTCACCGGCCTATCTGCCAGGACACCGGCATCGTCACCGTATTCGTGCGCGTGGGTATGGATGTGCGCTGGGACGGCGCCACCCTGAGCGTCGACGACATGATCAACGAAGGTGTGCGCCGCGCCTACAACCTGCCTGAAAACGTGCTGCGCGCATCGATCCTGGCCGACCCGGCCGGTGCCCGCAAGAACACCAAGGACAATACGCCGGCCGTTATCCACTACTCCATCGTCCCCGGCGACAAGGTCGAGGTGGATGTTGCAGCCAAGGGCGGCGGTTCGGAAAACAAGTCCAAAATGGCCATGCTCAACCCGTCCGACTCCATCGTCGACTGGGTACTCAAGACCGTTCCGACCATGGGCGCTGGCTGGTGCCCGCCTGGCATGCTGGGCATCGGTATCGGCGGCACTGCCGAAAAAGCCGCGGTCATGGCCAAGGAAGTGCTCATGGAGTCCATCGACATCCATGAGCTCAAGGCACGCGGCCCGCAGAACCGCCTGGAAGAAATCCGCCTGGAGCTGTTCGAGAAGGTCAACCAACTGGGCATCGGCGCCCAGGGCCTCGGTGGCCTGACCACCGTGCTCGACGTCAAGATCATGGACTACCCGACCCACGCCGCCTCGCTGCCGGTGTGCATGATCCCCAACTGCGCGGCCACTCGCCACGCCCACTTCGTGCTCGACGGCACAGGCCCTGCGGAGCTCGAAGCGCCTTCGCTGGACGCCTACCCCGAAATCGTCTGGGAAGCGGGCCCAAGCGCCCGACGTGTCAACCTCGACAGCATCACGCCCGAAGAAGTGGCCAGCTGGAAACCGGGTGAAACCATCCTGCTCAACGGCAAGATGCTGACCGGCCGGGACGCAGCCCACAAGCGCATGGTCGAAATGCTCAACCGCGGCGAAGCACTGCCGGTGGATCTCAAGGGCCGCTTCATCTACTACGTCGGCCCGGTCGACCCGGTAGGCGACGAAGTGGTCGGCCCTGCTGGCCCCACCACCGCCACGCGCATGGACAAGTTCACCCGCCAGATCCTGGAGCAGACCGGTCTGCTGGGCATGATCGGCAAGTCCGAGCGCGGCCCGACCGCCATCGAAGCGATCAAGGACAACAAGGCCGTCTACCTGATGGCTGTAGGTGGCGCCGCCTATCTGGTTGCGCAAGCCATCCGCAAGTCCAAGGTCCTGGCCTTTGCCGAACTGGGCATGGAAGCCATCTACGAGTTCGAGGTCAAGGACATGCCCGTGACCGTGGCCGTGGACAGCAACGGTGAGTCGGTGCACATCACAGGCCCTGCCTTGTGGCAGAACAAGATTGCCCAGAGCCTGGCCGTCGAAGTGAAGTAACCCATGGCAACAGCGGGCGGCGCTTTCAGGGGCCGCTCGCGTGCGCAGCCATGCGCAGCCCAACCTGCGGCGGCGGACCTTGATGCCAGGGCCCGCCGCCGTTGCGTTTAAAGACGTTCGAATTGTTCGGGCCAGTTCCTGCGGGTAAATACCTGCCCCTGCTGCCTGACCCGGCGCACGGCCTCCAGGTCCAGATCGCACACCAGCCAACGGCTGCACTGCGGGTCGAGCGATTCGCTCAGAGCCATTACCCCATCCCCCGGCATGCCACGATCAGGCGGCACGAACAGCCCTGCCCGGCCTAGGTTCTCGTCCAATGCCGGCGACCAGGGTGCCAGCCCTACGGTCGGGCTCTGCAATACGGCCAGCTGGTTCTCCAAGGCGCGTGCCTGAGCCCCGATCCGTACACGGTGATAGCCGGCTTCGGTGTCGGTGCAGCTCGGCGCCAGGATCAGGTCAGCCCCACGCTCTGCCAACCGGCGTGCCAAGAGCGGGAACTCATTGTCGTAACAGACCAGGATGCCAAGACGGCCCAGATCGGTGTCGAACACCGTCAGCCCATGGCCTGCGGCAATGCCCCACTGTTCCCGCTCGAAGCGGGTCATCATCAGCTTGTCCTGATGCCCTAGCGCGCCTTTGGGGCCAAACAGCCAGGCGCGGTTGCGGTAGGCGCCGTCGCTGTCCAGTACCGGAAGCGTGCCTGGTTGCAGGTAGATGCCCCAACGCTTGGCCAGGCCTGCACACAGGGCCTTCCACGGCTCGATCAAAGGCTGGATGCCTGCAATGGAAGCCTTCAGGTCCCCCCGCTGCTCGGGTGTCAGCTGCCCGCTGAGCACCAGCCCTGCATATTCGGGCAGCAGCAGCAGGCGCGCGCCCGCCTCCACCGCCTCTGCACACAAGCCCTGCAGGTGGTCGGCATAAGCCTCCCAGGTTTCGTGCAGCTCAATGGCGTATTGGCAGGCCGCGACACGGATCAAAGGGGCAGTTCCTTGAGCCAGAACGACATCAGCTTGTCCGAGCTTTCCTGCTCGTCCAGGTCGCGCCAGGCATACCGGGTACGCAGTGATGGGTCATGGAGGAAACCGCGGTTGCGCCAGAACCCATGCAAAGGCTTGTAGTCGGCCGGGCGGCGCGGATGTACACCGGGCCGCTCCACGGCGCAGAACGCGCAGTAATCGAACTCGGCCAGTTTGTGGGCATAGGATTCGCGTTCGATGAAAAAACGTACCCCAAGCCCCTGCCCTCGGTATGGCGGCAGAACCACAGACTCGCCGAAATAGTAGACGCTGGCCGGGTCGCGGCCCTGGGCCACGAACGGCTCCTGGAACTCGGGCGCAACGTCGACCAGGGGCAGGCCCGTGGAGGCGCCCACTACCTTGTCCTCATCCATGGCCAGCACCACCAGGCTGCGCCCGGAACGGGCATAGGCGGCCAGGTAGTCGGCTTCGTACTCGGGCGAGCCATCGTAGAGGTAGGGGAACTCGCGGAACACAGTTAGGCGCAGACGAGCGAGGTCATCGATATAGGGCGCGATGGCGGCGCCGTGCAGTAGGCGTATTTGCATGCTTGGCGGTCGTTTTGTCGATGTGGATGACGCGCTCGGCTAAGCCGGGCTTGAGGGGAAACCCTATCATCCAGCCCACCGACACGCCTTTTCCCTACACGACAGGTAATGTTCCATGACCGCTACCGAATTGGTAAACGCTTACTACGCCGCGTTCAACGCAGGTGACATGCCAGGGTTTCTGGCCCTGCTCAGCGAAGATGTGATTCACGACATCAATCAGGGTGAGCGGCAGATGGGCAAGGCCAGGTTCGCCGCCTTCATGGACAAAATGAACCGCTGCTACCGCGAGCGCCTGGCCGACATCGTGGTGATGCAGAATGCCGACGGCAGTCGCGCGGCGGCGGAATTCACCGTACACGGGCAATATGTGGCCGATGACGAAGGCCTGCCTGCGGCCACCGGCCAGACCTATGTCCTGCCGGCCGGCGCGTTCTTCTATATCCATTGCGGCAAGATCGCCCGCGTAACCAACTACTACAACCTCAACGATTGGGTCGAGCAAGTCGGCTGACCCATGGACTGGCCGGCCTGATGAGTCAGAGGATACGGGTGCCCAACACCTTCAAAAACGCCGCCAACCACGCAGGGTGAGCCGGCCAGGCGGGCGCAGTGACCAGGTTGCCGTCCACATGGGCCTGGTCCACCGCAATGTCGATATAGGTGCCGCCGGCCAGGCGCACCTCGGGCGCGCAGGCCGGGTACGCACTGCACTCCCGGCCTTTGAGCACCCCGGCAGCGGCTAGCAACTGGGCGCCGTGACACACGGCAGCGATGGGCTTGCCTGCCTGGTCGAACGCTCGCACCAGCTCGAGCACTTTCTCGTTAAGGCGCAGGTATTCCGGGGCACGCCCGCCCGGGATTACCAGTGCATCGTAACTTTCGGCGCGGGCCCGGACGAAATCGTGGTTCAGGGCAAACTGGTGCCCCGGCTTTTCACTGTAGGTCTGGTCGCCTTCGAAGTCGTGGATAGCCGTGCGCACGGTCTGGCCCGCCACCTTTTCCGGGCACACGGCGTGCACGGTATGCCCAACCATGCTCAGCGCCTGGAAGGGCACCATGACCTCGTAGTCCTCGACGTAATCGCCCACCAGCATGAGTATCTTCTTAACCGTCATCGCATCCATTCCCTCGATTGCCTGTGAACCGTCATTGCACGATAGCTGCGCTCAGTCGCGCCGGTCGAGCACGTTGGCCACCAACCGGTCCAGCCATCCCCAGATGCGCTGTTTGACCCGTCGCCAGAACGGCCTGGCGTTCCAATGCGCCAGGTCAACTTCCTCGCTCAGGGCAAAATCGCGTTCGAAACTTTCGACCACCGCGCTCGTCAGCGGCAGGTCCAACGCTTCTATATTGGCCTCCAGATTGAAGCGCAGGTTCCAATGGTCGAAGTTGCAGGACCCGATGCTGACCCAATCGTCCACCACCACCATCTTCAGGTGCAGAAAGCACGGCTGATACTCGAAAATACGCACGCCAGCGCGCAGCAGGCGTGGATAGTACCGGTGACCGGCATACCGTACCGAAGGATGATCGGTGCGCGGGCCGGTGAGCAGCAACCGCACATCGACGCCCTTGCCAGCTGCGCGGCGCAGCGAGCGACGCACGCTCCAGGTCGGCAGAAAGTAAGGCGTGGCCAGCCAAATGCGCTGCTTGCCGCTGTTGAGGGCACGTACCAATGAATGCAGGATGTCCTGATGCTGGCGGGCGTCGGCATAGGCCACCCGGCCCATGCCCTGCCCTTGCGCAGGCACCTTGGGCAGGCGCGGCAGGCCGAAGCCCTCGGCAGGGCGCCAGGCCGTGCGGCGATGGTTGGCCTGCCACTGGCGATCAAACAGCAATTGCCAGTCGCTCACCACCGGGCCTTGCATCAGCACCATCACCTCGTGCCATTCGCTGCTGGGCTGGCCCGGTTGCCAGAACTCATCGGTAACCCCGGTACCGCCCACCACCGCCCACTGCTCGTCGACCACAAGCAACTTGCGATGGTCGCGGTACAGATTGCGCAGCCCGCGTCTCCAGTGCAGCCGGTTGTACCAGCGCAGATACACGCCGGCATCCACCAGACGTTGCCGCAGCTTGGCGCTCAAGGCCAGCGACCCGTAATAATCGAACAGGCAGCGCACCCGCACCCCGCGGCGGGCGGTCTGTTCCAGCACCTGGACCACAGCCTCGGCGCAGGCTCCGGACTCGACCAGGTACAGTTCCAGGTCCACCTGCGTCTGGGCATGCTCAATGGCCGACAGCATGCGGGGGAAGAATTGTGGCCCATCGATCAGCAGCTCGAACTGGTTGCCATCCCGCCAGGGGAAGACCGGGCCCGGCATGTCAGCGCGCAGTGAAGATCAGTACCGCATTGACCGGTACGGACGGGTTGATGGCCTTAAGGTTGGCGAACTTGCGCAGGGCTTGCAGCCCTGGCATCAGGCCGAAATCCTCGGCGCGCAGCACCAGGGGCTCCAGGGTGACGACCTGGAACCGACGCTCGTCCAGGCGGGTGGCCAACAGCAAGGCGTCGTAGCGGTGGGACTGACCGTGCAACGTTACCGTCAGCGGTAGGCGCAATTCGATCTGCGCACCGTTGGCCAGGTCGTTGATCGGGCGCAGATCCAGCTGCGCCTGCACGGTCGCTTCGGCAAACCGTGCGACGTCGAACAATGTGTCCCGCATGCGCTCATCCCGCAACGGGACGCCGCTGCTGACCGAATCCATCTCGATACGAAGGCTCGCGGCGCCCTTGCGGTCCACCGTGCCATGCAGCACTAGGAAGCGGTGCACCTGCGCCGCTTCGCCGTTGGTGCCGGTGATGAAGGACAGGCGAGACGACTCGCCGTCAAGGTGCCAATTGGCGTGTGCGGGCAGGCACAACGCAAGCAGCAGTGCAGGCCATAGGCGGAGTGACTTGAGCATGAGGGGTCTCGAAAATGCAGGCGACTCACCTTACCGCGCAGGTCTTTGGCACAGCAAGCGCCAGCACGTTCGCCGCCACGCCCAACCGGCGGGTCATGCAAGCATCATCGAACCTTCATCGCCATGACATCCCGTGTTTCTAGCCTGAACGCGCACATAAAAGCCTACCGGCCACCCTTGCATGGCTGGTTTTATGGAGACTCGTAATGACGCGAATCGCTCATGTTGCCGACACCTGCACCGGACACCGCCTGCACGCCGAGCGCCTGATGGGTCACGCCGCGTTGCGGGAGGCTCAGGCCCTGCGCTATCAGGTCTTCAGCGAAGCGTTCGATGCAAGGTTCAAGGGTGCCGAGCACGGCCTGGACCAGGACGAATTTGACCCGCACTGCCGTCATATCGGCGTACGCGATGTCACTACCGGACGGCTGGTGGCCACCACGCGACTGCTCGACCACGAGGCGGCCAGCAACCTGGGCCGCTTCTACAGCGAGGAGGGGTTCAGCCTGCAAGGGTTGCTGCAACTCCAGGGCCCCATCCTGGAAGTGGGTCGTACCTGTGTGGCCGCGCCGTACCGCAACGGGGGCACCATTGCCACGCTCTGGAGCGAGCTGGCCGACGTACTCAACGAAGGCGGTTATCGCTACCTGATGGGTTGCGCCAGCATCTCGATGCAGGACGGCGGGGTGCAGGCGCATGCCGTCATGCAACGCCTGCGCGAACGCCACCTGTGCACCCAGGACCTGCGTGCCGAACCCCGCAATCCGCTGCCGCCGCTGACGTTGCCGGATAACGTGAGCGCCCAGATGCCGGCCTTGCTCAAGGCCTACATGCGCCTGGGCGCCAAGGTCTGTGGCGAACCGTGCTGGGATGAAGACTTCCAGGTCGCCGATGTGTTCATCCTGCTCAAGCGCGAGGCGCTGTGCCCGCGCTACGCCCGTCACTTCAAGGCCGCTGTGTGAGGGGCCGTCTTCGGCAGGTGGGGCGCTTGGTTCACATGCTGCTGGTGGTGGTGCTGGGGCTGCTGATGGCCAGCCTGCTCGTCATCGGGATGCACCTTGGCATCAAAACCTCGCTCGAACGCCGGCAACGCTGGACCCGGCTGTTCATGCGGCGCCTGGTAGCAGCACTGCCCTTCGAAGTCTGCGTGACGGGCAAGCTGCCGAGCACGCCCATGCTGTGGGTCGGCAACCATGTGTCCTGGACCGACATCCCCCTGCTGGGCATGCTGGCGCCTATGTCGTTTCTGTCCAAGGCGGAGGTCCGGCACTGGCCGCTTGCCGGGTGGCTGGCCGAGCAGGCAGGCACCCTGTTCATCAGGCGCGGCGCCGGCGATGGGCAGCAGCTACGCGTGCAGATCGGCCAGCAGTTGGTCACAGGCCACCCCATGCTGCTGTTCCCCGAAGGCACGACCACCGACGGGCACCAGCTCAGGACCTTTCATGGGCGCCTGTTGGCGGCAGCCATCGACCAGGGCATCGCCGTGCAACCGGTGGCCATCCAATACCAGCGGCGGGGCCAGATCGACTCCTTGGCGCCCTTCGTGGGGGATGATGATCTAGTGTCACACCTGCTGCGGTTGCTGGCACAACCTCGCGGCCAAGTACGCATTCACCTGCTCGATCCACTGACAAGTCATGGCAAGGGCCGCACGCTGCTGGCGCTCCAGGCCCAGCGTTCGATCCATCAGGCGCTCTACGGCACACCAGAGCCACCGGTACTTCACAGGCCGTGTGCGACCGCCACCTGAACGCAGCGCCCTGGCGCCAACCACGCGGCAGATCAGTCAATCAACGAGCGGGCCGGCCTGTGCCCGATGGCTGGCAGCGAAGGCTTGTACCAGGGGGTAGAACGCGCGGAAATCATCGAGCAACGGCACGTACAGGCGATCAAGTTCCTCCATGACCCCTGCCAAGCCTTCAGGCCGTGACAAGCGCCGGGCGATCCCGGCGAACACCTGTTCTAGCGTGGCGAAGTCAGCATAGGAGCCCAGCCAGTCAGACTGCGCCATGGAAGGCGCGATGTGGGCCAACCGGCCCGGCAGCGCGGGCTCGGCCAACAGCACCTGATAGAACCCATGGGTGAACTGACGCAGCGGCTGGCGCCCATATTCAGGCCAGTGACGCGCCAGGCAGTGGTCGAAGAAGACGTCCAGCGCAATCCCCGCAAACCGGCGTCGCACCTGCGTAAAACGCGCCAGGGAGGCCAGCACGACAGGATGCGTGTCAGTGAAACTGTCGATGTGCCGGTGCAGGCGGATGGACGCCTCGATTTGCGGCGCGAACCGCCCTTCCAGCGAGCCTTTGACGAAGTCCCCGTAGAGGCTGCCCAGCAACTGCTGTGGGGCTGGTCCCCCAAGGTGAAGGTGTGCAAGATAATTCATGGCGCCAGTCTATCACTTGCCTGGAATGCATCGCCGCCGAGCGATATACCGTCTGGCTATCTGTTCGGAACACTTAAAGCTTTGCGACTCCCTTTGACTCTCAGGTATCCGTCATGACCACGCTATTCGATCCAATCACCCTGGGCGACCTGGAACTGCCCAATCGCATCATCATGGCCCCACTCACCCGCTGCCGCGCAGACGCCGGCCGCGTGCCGAACGCACTGATGGCCGAATACTATGTGCAACGTGCCAGTGCCGGCCTGATCATCAGCGAGGCGACCTCGGTCAGCCCCATGGGCGTGGGCTACCCGGACACGCCGGGCATATGGAGCGCTGAACAGGTCAGGGGCTGGACCAATGTCACCAATGCCGTGCATGCCGCTGGCGGCCGAATCTTCTTGCAGCTGTGGCATGTGGGCCGCATTTCCCATCCACGCTACCTCGATGGCCAGTTACCGGTCGCACCCAGCGCCATCCAACCCAAGGGGCACGTGAGTCTGGTTCGCCCGCTCAGCGACTACCCCACGCCTCGGGCGCTGGATACCGAAGAGATCAGCGACATCGTCGAGGCCTTCCGCACGGGTGCCGAAAACGCCAAGGCCGCAGGCTTTGACGGCGTCGAGATTCATGGCGCCAACGGCTATTTGCTCGACCAGTTCCTGCAAAGCAGCACCAACCAGCGTACTGACGCGTACGGCGGCTCGCTGGAAAACCGGGCCCGCCTGCTGCTGGAGATCACCGACGCCGTAGTCCAGGTATGGGGAGCGCAGCGCGTCGGGATGCACTTGGCGCCGCGCGCCGATGCCCACGACATGGGCGATACCGACCGTGCCCAGACCTTCACGTATGTGGCGCGGGAGTTGGGCAAGCGGGGCATTGCCTTCATCTGCTCACGGGAACGTGAGCGCGACGACAGCCTTGGCCCTGCACTCAAAGCAGCATTTGGCGGCGTCTATATCGTCAACGAAGGTTTCGACAAGGCCAGTGCCAATGCGGCCTTGGCCAATGGCAAGGCTGATGCCGTGGCCTTTGGCGTGCCGTTCATCGCCAACCCGGACTTGCCTGCACGCCTGGCTGGCGATGCGCCATTGAACGAAGCTCACCCAGAAACGTTCTATGGCCAAGGTCCGGTGGGGTACATTGATTACCCACGCCTGTGAGGCCTTAGACAGGGGCCAGGACCCGGCCCCTGTCCTTCCCGGTCAAGGCTTGGCGTTGATCTGCTGTTGCAGGTTCTGCAACTGGCTCTGGACGTTGTTCAGGTTACGGGTCATCTGACCACGAAACGCGTCGAACTCCTGCACCGATGCGCCACCGCCGGCCGTGGTATTGGGGCGGTTGTCCAGCTGGCTTTTGAGCACCAGCACATCCTGCTCCAGGCTTTCGATGGCGGCCTTGGGGTTGCCTTGTTTTTTCAGCGCCGCCACTTCCTCGCTCAGGCTCTTGAGTTGCCCGTCGAGCTTGCGCCCATCGACCTGGCCCGACTTGAGCGCTGCCAACTCGCCGTTCACCGCCTTCAACTGCGCCTGCAACTGCGTTTGCAGTTCTGTCACCGCCCTCTGCTGTTCACGGGTGTCGGCCAGGACCTGCTCCAGGCGCTTGCCAAGGTCCCCGGCCTGGCCCGCCACACCCGCCTGCTGCTTGCCCTGTTCGGCCAGACTGGCCTGCAACTGGCTGATCTGCTGCTTGAGGGCTTCACTGCCACTGTTGTTGGACGAGGCGCTGGCTTCGACCTTGCCGCTGATCGCTTGCAATCGCCCTGCCGCGTCTTCGCTGATGCGCGCGAAGCTCTCCTGGGTGGCGACCAGTTGCTGCTCCATCAGGGAGATCTGCCGATAGCTCCACCACCCTAGACAACCCAGGGCGATGAACGCGGCTACCAGCATCGCCCACAACGGGCCGGTGCTCGGTGGCCTGGTCGCTTGACGACGACTGCGCGGGACATGGGCCGCAAGCACCTCATCGTCGTCATCCGGCGTCCCTGCGCGCAAGGCCGGTACATCATCGAAATCATCGCGAGCATCAAAGCGCATGAGCATCCCACCACAGAGGTTGCAAATAAGCGGGATTATAAACCGCGCGCGCAGCCAGGTGATGCCCGACGTCGTCGTGAGCGCTTACCGGCCAGACGGCTGGTGTTTCCACCAGGTGCAGAATTCGTCCAATGCCGCCCATACGCTAGTGGTGGGCTGGTAGCCCAGGTACTGACTGGCGCGGCTGATGTCCAGGGTAAAATCGCGACTCATCACCTGCATGGCCAGGCGTGACAGCGTAGGCTCGGGCCGGCCCGGCCATAGGGCGCACGCCGCCTCGTTGAGCGCGGCCAGGCCGTAGGCCAGCCCATAGCCTCGGTAGCGGGTGACCTGGGGGAGCTGAAGCTGACGCAGGACATAGTTGATCACGTCCCATAGCGGCAAGGGCTGGCCATTGCTGATGTTGTACGCTTGCCCAAGCGCGCGCCCGTCAGCGAACACTGCGCTGTACAGCGCTTCGTTCAGGTTGTGAATACTGGTGAAGTCAACTTTGTTCAAGCCGTTGCCGATAATTGCCAGCCTGCCTTTGCGTTGCAGGTGCACCAGCCGCGGCAGCAGGCTCGTATCGCCTGCACCGATGACGAAACGTGGGCGCAGCGCCAATACTTCGAGGCCAAACTCCTGGGCACCGAAAACCTTCTGTTCGGCAATGAACTTGGTCCTGGCGTAGTGATTGGCAAACCGGCCGGGCACCTGATCCTCGCCAATGGCCATGCGTGAACGACCATTGAAGTAGATCGACGGCGAGGACAGGTGCACAAGACGACGTACGTGTTCCTTCAGGCAGCCTTCGACGACGTTCTCGGTGACCACCACGTTGCCCTGGGCGAACGTCTGATAGAGCCCCCAGTGCCCCACAGCACCGGCGCAATGCACCACGGCCTCGACGCCCTGGCACAGGCGCCGGGCCAATTCCGCGTCGCCAAGGTCGCCCGGGATGAACTGCGCGCCACGCCGCACCAGATGCTCCACACCTTCGGCACGTCGGCCACTGACCCGCACATCCAGCCCCCGCTCCAAGGCCAGCCGAGCGAAACGCCCGCCGATGAAGCCACTCGCGCCAGTGACCAGAATTCGCATGTAACACTCCGCCTTGCCTGATGTTCAGAAGCCTTTGACGCCCTTCGGCGCTACAACGGCACCAGCCAGTGGTGGGCGCTGTGGCGCAGGTGGTCGGTCAGCTGTGCCAGCAGTTGCCCGCCGTTACGCCAATGATGCCAGTACAACGGTACGTCGATCGGGGTATCGCTGCAGATTTCCACCAATTGGCCGCTTGCCAGTTGCTCGCGGGCCTGCAACTCCGGCACTAGCCCCCAACCCAACCCCGCTTCGGTCATGCGCAAAAAGCCTTCGGAAGAGGGGCACAAATGATGCAGAAAACCGTCCTGCATACCTAAAGAGGCCAAGTAGCGGTGCTGTAGAAAATCGTCGGGGCCATAGACGATTGCGGGCGTGCGAGCCAGGCGGCAGGCATCGAAGCCTTGGGCAAAATGCTGCTTCATGAAGGCAGGGCTGGCCAATGCCCGATAACGCATTGCCCCCAGGGCCAGGCTGCGGGCGCCGGCCACTGGGCGTTCGCTGCCGCACAGGCAGGCGGCCACGTCACCGGCGCGCATGCGCTTGAGACCTACTTCCTGGTCCTCGACTACCAGATCGGTAAGGACCTTGTGCTCGGCACAGAATTGCCCCACTGCGCCGGCCCACCACGTGGCCAGGCTATCAGCATTGAGCGCGATGCGCAGACGTTCCGGCATACCCCCGTCTTCGAGCGCGGGTACCTGGCGCTGCAAGTCGCGCTCAAGCAGGCGCACCTGCTGCACATGGTTGAGCAATTGCCGGCCTACCTCCGTCGGGCCAGGCGGAGCAATGCGAACCAGTACCGGCTGCCCCACGCGCGCCTCCAGCAACTTGATGCGCTGCGACACGGCCGATTGGGACAGGCCCAGCACCTGCGCTGCACGCTCGAAGCCGCCTTGCTCGACGACGGCAGCGAGGGCCGCAAGCAACTTGTAGTCGAACATCGATTTTCCTAATGACCGGTGAGCTTTATTGATTTTTCTTATAACCCGCAAGTTGTCACACTGGCCAGCATCTTTCGAGGAGTCGTCTTCCATGTGGCAGAGTTATCTCAATGGCCTGCTGGTCGCCCTGGGCCTGATCATGGCCATTGGCACGCAGAACGCATTCGTTCTGGCGCAAAGCCTGCGCCGCGAGCATCACTTGCCGGTAGCGGCGCTGTGCATCCTGTGTGATGCCCTGTTGGTCGCCGCAGGTGTGTTCGGTCTTGCCACGGCCTTGGCCCATAATCCGACGCTGCTGAGCGTTGCCCGCTGGGGGGGCGCGGTATTCCTCATCTGGTACGGGATCAAAGCCCTGCGCAGTGCCTTCTCCGACCAGAGCCTGCAGCACCAGCAGGGCCAGGGCATGCGTTCACGGCGGGCCGTGCTGCTCAGTGCCCTGGCGGTCACCTTGCTCAACCCCCACGTCTATCTTGACACTGTGCTGCTGATCGGCTCGCTCGGGGCCCAGCAGACGGCGCCAGGGGCCTACGTGGCGGGGGCTGCCAGCGCCTCGCTGCTATGGTTCTCGACCCTGGCGATCGGGGCGGCATGGCTGGCTCCCTGGCTGGCACGGCCAGGCACCTGGCGTCTGTTGGACCTGATGGTGGCCGTGATGATGTTTGCCGTGGCAGCGCAACTGATCTTCAACTGATCATTCGAGCCCAGGGTGCCAGCGCGTGACGTCCCTGCCCATCCTGCCTGGAAACGACCGCCACCGGTCGCTGCCCGCCAAGGCACCTGGAACCTCTAATCCCTATGTTTGTTGCGTGGTTATGCGCCAAGGCTTGGTGCTATGATCCAGCCCTTGCGTCGCAAAGAGTACAAACTCGCCGACGCACATAGGGCCGCCCGTGATCGGCCCTGCGCAAACCGCGAACTAGACCTGAATCAGGAGATCTACCATGGCTTTTGAATTGCCGCCGCTGCCCTACGCCCACGATGCCCTGCAGCCGCACATCTCCAAGGAAACCCTGGAGTATCACCACGACAAGCACCACAACACCTATGTCGTGAACCTGAACAACCTGGTACCGGGCACCGAATTCGAAGGCCAGACCCTGGAAGAGATCGTCACCTCTTCGTCGGGTGGCATCTTCAACAACGCCGCTCAAGTGTGGAACCACACCTTCTACTGGAACTGCCTGTCGCCAAACGGCGGCGGCCAGCCGACCGGCGCCCTGGCAGAAGCCATCAACACCGCTTTCGGTTCCTTCGACAAGTTCAAGGAAGAGTTCACCAAGACGTCCGTCGGCACCTTCGGTTCCGGCTGGGGCTGGCTGGTCAAGAAAGCGGATGGTTCCCTGGCGCTGGCCAGCACCATCGGTGCCGGCAACCCGCTGACCAGCGGCGACACTCCGCTGCTGACCTGCGATGTCTGGGAACACGCCTACTACATCGACTACCGCAACCTGCGTCCAAAGTATGTCGAGGCGTTCTGGAACCTGGTCAACTGGGCCTTCGTGGCTGAGCAGTTCGAAGGCAAGACCTTCAAGGCCTGAGTCCAGCACTGTTCTTGAAGCCCGGCCACGTGCCGGGCTTTTTCATGCCTGCTACTGGACGATGCCGCACTTGTTCAGCGTGCATAGCGCGCTAACATCAAATTTCCGGTTTCTTGACGACGCCCACTCAAGTTACCCAGGGCTTCAACCGATACACTGCTAATGACCGTCCCGTAGTGAAAGGTCATGATTGATGGCAAAATAATGTCATTTGCATGGATTAAGGAACCTCCATTGAAGCTGGAATTGCGTAACAGCTTGTCGGTCAAGTTGCTCAGGGTCGTGCTCCTGGCGGCGCTAGCGGTCGGCGTCGTGCTCAGCTGTGCGCAAATCGTCTATGACACCTACAAGACCCGCCAGGCCGTCAACAATGACGCCCAGCGCATTCTTGACATGTTCCGCGATCCTTCTACACAGGCGGTCTACAGCCTGGACCGTGAAATGGGCATGCAGGTCATGGAAGGTCTGTTTCAGGACGAGTCGGTGCGAATGGCCTCCATCGGTCACCCCAACGAAACCATGCTGGCAGAAAAGTCCAGGCCGTTGCAGGACATGCCCCTGCGCTGGCTCACCGATCTGATTCTTGGCCAGGAGCGTACCTACACCACGCAGCTGGTAGGCCGGGGGCCCTACAGTGAATATTACGGCGACCTCAACATCACCCTCGACACGGCCGCCTATGGCGAAGACTTTCTGATCAACGCCGTGATCATCTTCATCTCCGGCGTGCTTCGGGCGCTTGCCATGGGGCTGGTGCTGTACCTGGTCTACCACTGGCTGTTGACTAAGCCACTCTCCAAAATCATCGAACACCTCACCCAGATCAATCCAGACCGCCCCAGCCAGCATCAGATCCCACTGATAAGGGGCCATGAGAAGAACGAACTGGGCCTTTGGGTGAACACCGCCAACCAGTTGCTGGCATCGATCGAACGCAATACCCACCTGCGCCATGAGGCCGAGAACAGTCTGCAGCGCATGGCCCAGTACGACTTCCTCACCGGCCTGCCCAATCGCCAGCAACTGCAGCAGCAACTGGACAAGATCCTGGTGGACGGTGGGCGCCTGCAACATCGAGTGGCCGTGCTCTGTGTAGGCCTTGACGACTTCAAGGGCATCAACGAGCAGTTCACCTATCAGGTCGGTGATCAGCTGCTGCTGGCCCTGGCCGATCGTCTGAGGGCCCACAGCGGACGCTTGGGCGCGCTGGCGCGGCTGGGGGGCGACCAGTTCGCCCTGGTGCAGGCCAACATCGAACAGCCCTACGAAGCGGCAGAGCTTGCACAAAGCATCCTCGATGATCTGGAGGTGCCCTTCGACCTGGACCACCACCAGCAGATCCGCCTGCGCGCCACCATTGGCATCACCCTGTTCCCGGAAGACGGCGACAGCACCGAGAAGCTCCTGCAAAAAGCCGAGCAGACCATGACCCTGGCCAAGGCGCGTTCACGCAATCGCTACCAGTTCTACATCGCCAGCGTGGACACCGAGATGCGCCGGCGCCGCGAACTGGAAAAGGACCTGCGCGAGGCCCTGCCACGCAACCAGCTGTACCTGGTCTACCAACCGCAGATCAGCTATCGCGATCATCGCGTTGTAGGGGTCGAGGCGTTGCTGCGCTGGCAGCATCCGGAACTGGGCATGGTGCCGCCCGATCAGTTCATACCACTGGCCGAACAGAACGGCAGCATCATCGGGATCGGCGAGTGGGTGCTGGATCAGGCCTGCCGGCAGTTGCGCGAATGGCACGACCTGGGCTTCAGCGAGCTGCGCATGGCGGTCAACCTGTCTACTGTGCAACTTCACCACAGCGAACTGCCGCGGGTGGTGAACAATCTGCTCCAGGCCTATCGCCTGCCTCCGCGCAGCCTGGAACTGGAGGTGACCGAAACCGGCCTGATGGAGGACATCAGCACCGCAGCCCAGCACTTGCTGAGCCTGCGGCGTTCGGGCGCCCTGATCGCCATCGACGACTTCGGTACTGGGTACTCGTCTTTGAGCTACCTCAAGTCCTTGCCCTTGGACAAGATCAAGATCGACAAGAGCTTCGTGCAGGACCTGCTCGATGACGACGATGACGCGACCATCGTGCGCGCCATCATTCAGTTGGGCAAAAGCCTGGGCATGCAGGTCATTGCCGAAGGCGTGGAAACCGCCGAACAGGAAGCCTACATCATTGCCCAAGGCTGCCACGAGGGCCAGGGCTACCACTACAGCAAGCCGCTGTCGGCCCGGGAACTGACCAGCTTCCTCAGGCAGGCCCAGCGCAATCAGGTTTCCATGCTCTGAATGCACAGGTGAAACGCCGTGACCAGCTTTTACATGAATCGCAGGCTGAACCCTTTACAGCAAATGCAAATCTTTCGCATGATGTGTCGGTTCAGCGTGCCATCGCGCACGGTTCACCCATGGTCCAACCACACGACGCAGGAAACCAACAATGATTCGAATGCCCCTGGCCTCTGCCAGTCTGCTGGCCATTGCCATCGCTCTCGCCGGTTGCGGTGAAGGCAAGGACGACAAGGCCGCCGCGCCGCAAGCCCAGGCTCCCGCTGCCGCCAGCACCCCTGCAGCAACGCCAGGGGCTGTCGACGAAGCCGCTGCCAAGGCCGTGGTCAAGCACTACGCCGAGATGGTCCATGCCGTGTACAGCGACTCGCTGAGCACCGCCAAGACCCTGCAGGCCGCCGTCGACGCATTCCTCGCCACGCCCAACGATCAGACGCTCAAGGCCGCCAGGGACGCCTGGGTCGCTGCGCGCGTGCCCTACCTGCAAAGCGAAGTGTTCCGCTTCGGCAACACCATCATCGACGACTGGGAAGGCCAGGTGAACGCCTGGCCCCTGGACGAAGGCCTGATCGACTACGTCGACACCAGCTACGAGCACGCCCTGGGTAACCCGGCAGCCAGCGCCAACATCATCGCCAACACCGAGATCCAGGTGGGCGAAGAGAAAATCGACGTCAAGGACATCACCCCCGAGAAGTTGGCCAGCCTCAACGAGCTGGGCGGCTCCGAAGCCAATGTCGCCACCGGCTACCACGCCATCGAATTCCTGCTGTGGGGCCAGGACCTGAACGGTACCGGCCCAGGTGCGGGTAATCGTCCGGCGTCGGACTACCTGGAAGGCGAGGGCGCCACGGGTGGCCACAACGACCGCCGCCGCGCCTACCTCAAGGCGGTCACCGACCTTCTGGTCGCCGACCTTGACGAGATGGTGGCCAACTGGGCGCCGAACGAGCCCGACAACTATCGCGCCAAGCTCGAAGCCGAGTCGGCCACCGACGGCTTGCGCAAGATGCTGTTCGGCATGGGCAGCCTTTCGCTGGGTGAGCTGGCTGGCGAGCGTATGAAGGTGTCCCTGGAGGCTAACTCGCCCGAGGACGAACACGACTGCTTCAGCGACAACACCCACTACTCGCATTTCTACGATGCCAAGGGCATTCGCAACGTCTACCTGGGCGAGTACACCCGCCCCGATGGCACCAAGCTGACCGGGCCTAGCCTGTCGTCACTGGTGGCCAAGGCCGACCCTGCTGCCGATGCGACCCTGCGCGCAGACCTGGAAGCCACCGAAGCGAAGATCCAGGTGATCGTCGACCACGCCCTCAAAGGCGAGCACTACGACCAACTAATCGCCGCCGACAACACCGCCGGCAACCAGATCGTGCGTGATGCGATTGCAGCCTTGGTCAAGCAGACCGGTGCCATCGAACAGGCCGCCGGCAAACTGGGCATCGACAACCTGAACCCTGACACAGCCGACCACGAGTTCTGATCCCATCTGGTGCGGCACCCAACGCCCGGCCTTGAGCCGGGCGTTTTCATGTCTGCGGCACCGTTTCCTGCTGCCTGGCAGGCCACCCATCGCCCACCCTGCACGCATCATTTAATCGCCAACAGGGAGGCAGCCAATGCTGCAGATTCTCGATGTTTGGGGAGAGGGCCGGATCGTGCAGCGCATTGAAGGCACGAACCTGATCACAGGATTTCACAACGCCTACAACCTCAACAAAGCTGGCCAGCGTATCTCCAACGGCCCGTTCGCAGGCGGGCCGATCCCCAACGTGATTCTGGTGTACGAGTACGACGCGCCCAAGTTCCCGATCGACGACCACTCTGTTCCCCATGTCACCCTGATGGGGGCGCCGATCACCCACGCGGTGGCCGAGGAGATGTGCCGTGTATTAGCAGGGTCAGGCAAGGTCTACCTCTACGACCCCAACGAAACCGACCGACGGCTGTTCGAAGCCGTGGCCTATGCGCATGGTTTGCAACCTTTAGGTCGCTTCGACCCAGCCGCACTCGAACCGCCCTTCAATGAAATCACCTTGCTCGCGGCCTACGTATACCGCGCCCCGAGCGGCCCCCTGCCCCGTCCGAGTACTCACCCATAAAGGAGATACACAATGGCCAGCGTTACTTACCTGCGTTCCCTTGCCAACAACACGCCTTATACCCTGACCTTGATTGACGGAGAAAACCGCAGCCAAAGCCTGGCAATTGGCGCCCAGCACGTCTGGAACGGCTCGCTCGCGGTGCCTTGGATCGGTAAATCCGAAGAGAACTACAAAGCGCTGCGCTTGATTCTGGGGCCAGGTGCAGAGACCAACATCTGGCTTTTTCAGGATTACTGGCAGCCCGCCTACATGGATGCGGTGAAATACCTGATCGCCTCGTCCATGGAATATGCCAGCGAGGAAGTGATGGAGGTCCCGGGCGATAACCGCGAAGGGGGTAGCAAGAACCTCATCGTCAGCCTGGTCAACCGCCAGTTCAAACTCTTGATGGCCTAAGCACCTGCTACGACGATTTCATCCAGCAAACGCAAATTGCTCTTATTCAATGATCCTGGGCCTGATAAGCTTGCACGCCGGATTTTCGTTCAGGCCCAGGATTCTGCATGTCCCTGCCGCTGTCCCGACTTGCCCCTCTGCTGCTGGTCTTTGCCCTCGCCGCCTGTGACGACGCCCCGCGTTTTACCCAGGCCGAGCCGGGCGAAGCGCTGTCAGGTGGCAAGACGACCGTGTTGCGCAGTGACCGCAATGCGTATTCGCTGCCCGCCGCCAACCTCTCCCATGAGCGGCGCCTGGACTTTGCAGTAGGCAACAGCTTCTTTCGCAACCCTTGGGTCATCGCCCCCTCCACCACCACGGCGCGCGACGGCCTGGGCCCCTTGTTCAACACCAACGCCTGCCAGAACTGCCATGTGCGCGACGGGCGCGGTCACCCACCCGCGGCAAGTGCCAGCAATGCGGTCGGCATGCTCGTGCGCCTGTCGATACCTGACCAACCCTACCTGGCCAAGGTCATCGAACGTCTGGGGGTGGTACCAGAACCTGTATACGGCACCCAGCTTCAGGACATGGCCATCCCTGGCGTAGCGCCTGAAGGCAAGGTGCGCATGACCTACACGGCGCAGACGGTCTCGTTCAAGGATGGCCATCAGGTCGAGCTGCGCATGCCGGCGTTGCAGATCACCCAACTGGGCTACGGGGCCATGCACCCGGACACGCGCTTTTCGGCGCGCGTGGCGCCACCGATGATCGGCCTGGGCCTGCTCGAGGCGATTCCCGAGGCTGACGTATTGGCCAACGAAGACCCGGACGACCGCAATCGCGATGGGATTCGGGGACGCGCCAACCGCGTGTGGGACGATGCGCTGGGGCGCACGGTTGTCGGCCGCTTTGGGTGGAAAGCGGGCCAGCCGACTGTGAACCAGCAGAATGCGCATGCGTTCGCCGGCGACATGGGCCTGACGACGACATTGCAGCCCAACGACGACTGCACCCAGGCTCAGGTCGAATGCCGCGCCGCGCCCAATGGCGACGGCGTGGCAGGGGAAAAGGAAGTCAGTGACAACATCCTGCGCCTGGTCACCTTCTATACCCGCCACTTGGCCGTGCCGGCCCGTCGGGATGTGGCCACCCCCCAGGTGCTGGCAGGCAAGAACCTGTTCTATAAGGCCGGGTGCCAGGGTTGTCATATCCCTCAGTTCACCACCGCCAGCGATGCCGCCGAGCCGGAACTCGCCGGCCAGATCATCCGGCCCTATACCGATCTACTGCTGCATGACATGGGCCCCGGCCTTGCCGATGAACGAACCGAATTTGCCGCCAACGGCCAGGACTGGCGTACGGCCCCGCTCTGGGGAATCGGCCTGAGCGAAACGGTCAGCGGTCACTCGCAATTTCTGCATGACGGACGCGCGCGCAACCTGCTCGAAGCGGTGCTGTGGCACGGCGGCGAAGCCCAGGCAGCACGCGATTTCGTCCTTACATTCGATGCCGAGCAGCGCGCTGCCCTGCTGGCGTTTTTGAAATCACTT
Organism: Pseudomonas parafulva; assembly: GCF_002021815.1. Lineage (NCBI taxonomy): Bacteria > Pseudomonadati > Pseudomonadota > Gammaproteobacteria > Pseudomonadales > Pseudomonadaceae > Pseudomonas > Pseudomonas parafulva. The sequence goes on along the minus strand of NZ_CP019952.1, from coordinate 973,480 downwards.
TAAACATGCACAGGAGCCGGCCATGTTCCGACCCAAACTGTTGTTTACCAGCCTCGCTGCCCTGGCCCTTGGCGCCTGCTCCCCGCAGGATCCGCAGGCCGTCACCTCCGCGGCCATCGCCAAGCAGGTGATCCTGCCCACCTACAGCCGCTGGGTCGAAGCCGACCGCATGCTGGCCGCCAGCGCCCTGGCGTTCTGCGAAGGCAAGGAAACCCTGGAAAAGGCGCGTGCCGATTTCCTCAATGCGCAAAAGGCCTGGGCCGAGCTGCAGCCCTTGCTGGTGGGCCCGCTGGCCGAGGGCAACCGTGCATGGCAGGTACAGTTCTGGCCTGACAAGAAGAACCTGGTCGGCCGTCAGGTCGAGCAGCTGGTCAATGGGGACAAGCCTGTCGATGCGGCCTCCCTCGCCAAGGCGAGCGTTGTGGTCCGCGGTTTATCAGCCTATGAATACATCTTGTTCGACAGCAAGCCGGACATCGCCACGGCCGAGCAGAAGGCGCGTTACTGCCCGATGCTGGTGGCCATCGCCGAGCACCAGAAGGGGCTGGCCGAGGAAATCCTCAAGGGCTGGAACAGCACCGAGGGCATGCTCTCGCAGATGACCAAGTTCCCCAACCAGCGCTACGCCGATTCGCACGAAGCCATCGCCGACCTGCTGCGTGCACAGGTAACCGCTTTGGACTCGCTGAAGAAGAAGCTGGGTGCGCCCATGGGACGGCAAAGCAAAGGCATCCCACAGCCCCTGCAAGCGGAAGCCTGGCGTAGCCACAACTCCATGAATAGCCTCCAGGCCAGCCTCAAGGCGGCCCAGGCGGTTTGGGTGGGTGTGGACAATAAAGGGCTGCGCGGGCTGCTGCCAGGCGATCAGAAGGCGCTTGCGCAAAAGATAGACGATGCCTACGCCAATTCATTGAAGTTGCTGGCTGATAACCAGAAAACCTTGGGCGAGCTACTGGCCGACGACGCAGGTCAGCAGACCCTCAACCAGATCTACGACAGCCTCAACGTCGTGCACCGCCTGCATGAAGGTGAATTGGCCAAGGCGCTTAACATTCAGTTGGGCTTCAACGCCAACGACGGTGACTGATCATGCTGCGACGCCAGGCCTTGAAACTCGGTAGCGTTGTACTCAGTGCCCTCACCTTGGGCGGCTGGAGTCTTCTGCGCAAAAAAGGCAGCGAGCCCTTGCTGCTGTCGGCACGCGACGACGCCGACGGCAAGCACTATGCCGTGGGCTATCGACTGGACGGCACCCAGGTGTTCAGTACCCAGGTGGCCCAGCGTTGCCATGCCATCATCGATCACCCGGAGCGGCCCATTGCCTTGTTCGTGGCTCGCCGCCCAGGGACTGAAAGCTACCTGGTCGACCTGCGCGACGGGAAGCTATTGCAGACGGTGGTATCGCCGCCTGACCGGCATTTCTATGGTCATGCCGTGCTGCACAAGGACGGTCAGTGGCTGTACACCACCGAAAACGATACCCGAGACCCAGGACGTGGCGTGCTGGGGGTCTACCGTTTCGACGACGAGCGCCTGGTGCGCACCGGCGAGCTCAGCACCCACGGCATTGGCCCGCATGAAGTCGCCTGGCTGCCGGACGGCGAAACGCTGGTGGTCGCCAACGGGGGTATCCGCACCGAGGCCGAAAGCCGAGTGGAGATGAACCTTGATGCCATGGAGCCGAGCCTGGTGCTGATGCAGCGCGACGGCACCTTGTTGAGCAAGGAAACCCTGGCCCAGCAGATGAACAGTGTTCGTCACTTGGCGGTAGCCCGCGATGGCACCATTGCCGCGTGTCAGCAGTTCATGGGGGATGCCTCGGAAACTGCCGAGCTGCTGGCAATCAAACGACCAGGCCAGGCTTTCCAGGCCTTCCCAGTTCCGCACCACCAGTTACAGGCCATGGCCCAGTATACGGCCAGCGTGGCCATACACGACGAACTGCGCCTGGTGGCACTGACAGCACCACGGGCCAACCGCCTGTTCGTCTGGGACCTGGACAGCGGCGCCGTGCGTCTGGATGCGCCCATGCCCGACTGTGCCGGCGTTGGCGCGGTGAAGGACGGGTTCGTGGTGACATCGGGCCAAGGCCGCTGCCGGTTCTATGATTGCCGCAAGCACCAGCTCGTCGGCCAGCCCCTGAACCTGCCTTCAGGCTTCTGGGACAATCACCTGCATGTGATCTGAAACGGGCGTCAGGCTGTGCCCTGCGGCTCAACCAAACGGCCGCAGCCCCTGGCGCATGCCGAACAGGAACAACAGCAGGTCGTGATCAGGCTGCACCTTGGCATGCTGCTGTGGCTTTACCTCGCGCGGCAAAGCACATTGCTCAGCCAGTTCCGATTGGCTGAACACCACGGTTTTCGGTTGTTCCCAGGCTGCCACTGCAACCGTGGTGAGCGCCAAGCCCCCAACCAGAAACAAAGTTCGAGCTATTTCTAGTTTCATTGCCCTAACCCTTTGACAGCGCTGCCAAACGCCATTGGATAAACGTAGTGCAACCTAGGCGCCTTTGCACCGCTCAACGACGAATGGCAGCACCGGTATCGAGGGTGCCTGCGCAAGGGGTACAGGCCTTGTGAACCGTCATGCACCTTAACCCTTGCGCAGCACATACACGCGCCACATGGCATAAAACGGCAGGAAGTCGAGGCGTTCCTGGATCCTGAAACCAGCGGCTGCGAACTCCGCCTCAACCGTTTCGGCAGGTAACACAAAACGGTTCTGGTAACTGTCCGGCCCGTGCTCGGTATCGCGACGGTGCTCGAGCTTCCTGCGCCGCCAGGCTTTGAAATTGCCATCGACCCACAGCGACACAATCACGCTGTCTCGGCTAACCCGTTGAAACTCCTTAAGAATCGCTTTCCTGTGAGCCGCTTCGCCAATATGGTGAAACAGACGCATGCAAAAAATGCTGTCCACCGCGTTATCCGGTAACTCGATGGCAAAGGCCGAGGTCTGCAAAGGTCGTACCCGGGCCACGACTTCCGGTGGTTGGGACGCGCATGCCGTCTCGATCATGTCGGCGGAATTGTCTGCTCCAATGATCACGCGGTTGGCTTTTTCCGCCAGCAGTGGCCAGAAGCGACCCGCTCCGCAGGGCAGGTCCAAGACCAAGCCCGGTTCGCCCGCCAGCGTCAGGGCCCGGCGAGCCAACTGCTCATCGCGTTTATGGGACAGGCGCCTGGCCAAGCCGGCCTGGTGCTTCAAAAAATACTGTTGGGCATGGGCCTTGTCGTATTTACGGGAAAACTCGAGGTTGATGGGGCTGCGCATCGGGCATCTCCTGATTCCAATGGCGGCCAGACTAAGCAGCCAAGCGTTGGAATCAGGTTATGACGTTGTGAAAAAAGCGTTCTTCACCAGGATATTTCTTACAGGCTATTACGAAAGTGTATTCAGCTCACCCTTGACCACTGTACTGCTGAGGTCCACTTGGAATCGGCAGCCATGGGGATGGGTCGAGGTCAGCGTGACCTGCCAGCCTTGGTCATCGCAAATGCGCTGGACCAACGACAAGCCAAGGCCAAGGCCTTCCCCTCGGCGTTCTTCCCCGCGTACGAAGGGCTTGAACATGGCCTCGCGCTGCTCCTCGGGGATGCCTACCCCGCTGTCTTCCACGGTGAAACTTGTGGCCTGCAGAGTCAGACGAATGTAACCGCTGTCGGTGTAATGGGCGGCGTTACGCAGCAGGTTGCCCATAACCGATTGCAGGAAGGTGGCGTTGTACAAGACCGGACCTGCGTTGCCACGGCCTTCGTAATGCAGCGTCAGCCCCTTTTGTTCGATGGTGTCGCGCCAAACCCCGATCAATTCGTCCCCTACTTCGCGCAGGGTTGCCCGCGATGCCACAGCACCTTCGTCCCTTTGGGCCCGGGCCAGCATGAGGAAGGTTTTCACCAGCTCGCGCATTTCCTCGGTGGCGCGTGCCACCCGTTCGACCTGACTGCGCGAACGCGCATCCAAGGCCGGGTTTTCCATGAGCAACTCGCATGAGGTCGCCAGCACCATCAGTGGTGTACGCAACTCGTGGCTGACGTCACTTGTGAACAGGCGCTCGCGCGTCAAGGCATCGCGCAGACGGCCCAGGGTGTCATCGAAGGCCACTGCCAACTGCCCGACCTCGTCAGCGGCGTAGTCAGGTGCCAAGGGTGGCGCCAACCCAAGCAGCTGGTCGCGATGGCGCACCTGGCGCGCCAGGCGGATGACCGGTGCCATCACCCGACGCGCCACCAACCAGCCCAGGATCACGGCGAGCACCAGGCTCAATACGAACCCTACGACCACTACGGCGAACAGCAGCCGCTCTCGCTCCTCGAAGTCGCTTTGATCCTGCAACAGCACGTAACGACGACCGTCCACGATCTCCACCATGGCGTGATACGAAAGCTGGTCGCGAAAGACCTCGTGGAAACCTCGGTCCAGATGGCGCAGGTCCTTGGGCAGCTCGAAGTCGTCCCGCCCCCCGCTGAAGTAGAACAGTTGGTCCGGTCGCGGGCGGTGACTCCAGTCGCTGACGCTGTCCATGCGCAACAGCCGCTGCAGGTCACCGCCGAGCACCGAGGAAATCAGGCGCTCTTCCACCAGGTGCACGGTGGAAACGATACCCACCGCGAAAGCCCCGGCCACCAGCGCGCTCATCAGCGCAAAGGCAATGATGATGCGCTGGGCAAGGCTCTGTTTAAACTCCATCGCGACCCTCGGCGAGGCGATAGCCGACGCCATGGACGGTATGCAGCAGGGGTTTTTCGAAAGGTTTGTCGATCACCTGACGCAACTGGTGTACATGGCTGCGCAGGCTGTCGCTGTCAGGGCAGTCATCGCCCCACAGGGCCTCTTCCAGTACTTCGCGCCGCAACACGTGCGGGCTCTTCTGCATGAGTACCGCCAGCAGTTTCAGACCGACCGGGTTGAGCTTGAGCAGACGTCCTTGCCGGCTGACCTCGAGCGTGTCGAGGTCGTAGCTCAGGTCGGCGACCTGCAGCGTGCGACGGCCACCCCCCTGCGCCCTGCGCAGCACAGCCTCGATACGCGCGGACAGCTCGGACAGGGCGAAGGGCTTGAGCAGGTAGTCATCGGCGCCGGAGCGGAAGCCTTGCAGCCGATCGTCCAGTTGATCGCGGGCGGTAAGCATGATCACCGGCGTGTCGCGGCGGGCGTCTTCGCGCAGGCGCTTGCACAGCGTATAGCCATCGATACCCGGCAACATGATGTCGAGCACGATCAGATCATAGTGCTCGGTCGCTGCCAGGTGCAGGCCCGACAACCCATCCTGGGCACAGTCGACGGTATAGCCTTTCATGCCAAGGTAGTCGGCAAGGTTGGCCAGAATATCGCGGTTGTCTTCAACCAAGAGGATGCGCATGAATTTCTCCTGTGCGACGCTGCTCGCGGTGATGCGCGGCAGGCGCAGCTTAAGGCCTAAGCCTGCGGGGTGCCAGCCTTTGGATGAATTCAGGCGGCTTGACGTTTTTTTCACTGAACCTTCACGGACACAGCATAGGAGCGGCTCGACAATGCGCGACCTTTCCGTGCCCTGGAGCCGCCATGCAGCAACCAATTTGCCCTCGCCCCTTGAACCTGTGGCTGTACCTGGGTATTCCACTGGCCACCATGCTTGCGCTGGTGGCGCTCGAATGGACCTCGGTGGACATGGACGTGGCCAACCTGTTCTTCGATACCGCCACCGGGCAGTTCATCGGTCGGCACAGCTACCTGCTGGAGAACATCCTGCATGACCGGGTCAAGCAGGGCGTTATCTTGCTGGGCGTCTTGGCACTGGCTGTTTTTGTGGCAAGTTTTTTGGTCAGGGGCTTGTACGGCTGGCGCCGCGAACTGGGCTGCTTGGTACTCGCTCTGGGGGTATCCACCGCCTTCGTCACGCCGCTGAAGAAACTGACGCAGGTGCAGTGCCCTTGGAGCCTCACGCAGTTCGGCGGCTCGGAAACCTACAGCAAGCTGCTTGAGCCAAGGCCTGCTACCGACAAGCCGGGGCTGTGCTGGCCGGGCGGTCATGCGACCACCGGGTTCTGCCTGTTCGCGCTGTTTTTCGCGTTGCGTGATCGTAAACCGCGTCTTGCGCGCGTCGCGTTTGCGGTGGCCCTGATCGCCGGTACAGTGCTGTCGGTGGGCAGGATGATGCAAGGGGCGCACTTTTTGTCCCACAACGTCTGGACGGCTGTGTTCTGCTGGCTGATCGGCCTGGGTGCCTACTACCTGGTGCTGTACCGCAGACGCGCGCAGAACAGGCCAGCCACAGAGCCCCGCCCTGCCTGAGCCAGCACCCACCGATAGAATGCCGAGCCCTGAACAAAAAAGCCCCGGCTCTAGCGAGCCGGGGCTTTGGGGTACAGCGGGGGTAAGGCTGGCTTACATCATGCCGCCCATGCCACCCATGCCGCCCATATCAGGCATGCCGCCGCCTGCTGGCTTGTCTTCCGGCAGGTCGGCAACCATGGCTTCGGTGGTGATCATCAGACCGCCGATCGAAGCAGCAGCTTGCAGTGCCGAACGGGTGACCTTGGCTGGGTCCAGGATGCCCATTTCGATCATGTCGCCGTACTCGCCGGTCGCAGCGTTGTAGCCGTAGTTGCCCGAACCCTGCTTGACCTTGTCGGCCACAACGCTTGGCTCGTCGCCGGCGTTGGCAGTGATCTGACGCAGTGGTGCTTCGATAGCACGGCGCAGCAGCGAGATACCGACGTTCTGGTCTTCGTTGTCACCTTTGAGGTCAACGATTGCAGACAGGGCGCGCACCAGGGCAACACCACCGCCAGGCACCACGCCTTCCTCGACCGCTGCACGGGTAGCGTGCAGGGCGTCTTCGACGCGGGCTTTCTTCTCTTTCATTTCGACTTCGGTGCCAGCACCGACCTTGATGACGGCAACACCGCCAGCCAGCTTGGCCAGACGCTCTTGCAGCTTCTCACGATCGTAGTCCGAAGAGGTTTCTTCGATCTGGGCACGGATCTGCTTGACGCGACCCTGAATATCATCTTCAGCGCCAGCGCCGTCGATGATGATGGTGTTTTCCTTGGACAGGGTCACGCGCTTGGCGTTGCCCAGGTGTTCCAGGGTAGCGGTTTCCAGGGACAGGCCGATTTCTTCGGAGATGACCTGGCCGCCGGTCAGGACGGCGATGTCCTGCAGCATGGCCTTGCGACGGTCGCCGAAGCCTGGCGCCTTGACCGCTGCAACCTTGACGATGCCGCGCATGTTGTTGACGACCAGGGTAGCCAGGGCTTCGCCTTCGACGTCTTCAGCAACGATCAGCAGTGGGCGGCCGGCCTTGGCAACGGCTTCCAGCACTGGCAGCAGCTCACGGATGTTGGAGATCTTCTTGTCGACCAGCAGCAGCAGCGGGCTGTCCAGCTCGGCAACCATGGTGTCTGGCTTGTTGACGAAGTACGGGGACAGGTAGCCGCGGTCGAACTGCATGCCTTCTACAACGGACAGCTCGTTTTCCAGGCCCGAACCTTCTTCGACGGTGATGACGCCTTCCTTGCCGACCTTCTCCATGGCTTCGGCGATGATTTCACCGATGGAGCTGTCGGAGTTGGCGGAAATGGTACCGACCTGGGCGATGGCCTTGGAATCGGCGCATGGCTTGGACAGGTTCTTCAGCTCGGCGACGATGGCGGAGGTGGCCTTGTCGATGCCGCGCTTGAGGTCCATCGGGTTCATGCCGGCAGCGACGGCCTTCAGGCCTTCGTTGACGATCGACTGAGCCAGCACGGTCGCGGTGGTGGTGCCGTCACCGGCTGCATCGTTGGCCTTGGAAGCGACTTCCTTGACCAGCTGGGCGCCCATGTTCTCGAAGGCGTCCTTGAGCTCGATTTCCTTGGCGACGGAAACGCCGTCCTTGGTGATGGTCGGCGCGCCGAAGCTCTTGGCCAGTACCACGTTACGGCCTTTCGGGCCCAGGGTCGCTTTTACCGCGTCAGCCAGAACGTTGACACCAACCAGCATTTTCTTGCGAGCGGAATCGCCGAATTTTACGTCTTTAGCAGCCATGATCGTTTAATCCTTGATAAATCTTTGGAGTAACGGGAAGTCGGTGGAAATCAGCCTTCAACAACGGCCAGGATTTCGTTTTCGGCCATGACCAGCAGGTCTTCGCCGTCGACTTTCACGGTGTTGCTACCCGAGTACGGGCCGAAAACCACTTTGTCACCCACTTTCACGGCCAGCGCACGTACTTCGCCGTTGTCCAGGACGCGGCCGGTGCCGACGGCGACGACTTCGCCGCGGTTTGGTTTTTCAGCGGCCGAACCTGGCAGGACGATACCGCCAGCGGTTTTCGATTCTTCTTCGCTGCGACGGATGACGACGCGGTCATGCAGAGGACGAAGCTTCATTGTCGATCTCTCCCAAATTGTGGTTTTCATCGGCCGGTGTCGACACCGGCGGTTTGATGCTGTCCGGCGTTGCCGGAAGGCCGCTCGCCACGAGCAAACGGCCTGAGTCATGTCTGGTGTCGCCACCAGAAACCTTGCGGTGACCACTACATGAGGCCGACCGAATCGATTACAAGGCTTGGTAGGGAAATTTTTTTGCACAGGCATGAAAAAGGGCCGCTTGGCGGCCCTGTTCTCACTGATCGCGGCGTTCGTACTCGCCTTCGATCACATTGGGTCGATGGCCCCCGCCATGCGGGGGCTGGCCCTGCAACGGGTCATCCTGGAACGCGCGCTGGCGGGTCGCTTGGGCCTGGGCGCGCTCGCGCATCTTGCGAGCCGCCAACTGGCGGGTAAAGGGCAACAGGCACAGCAGGCCAAGCACGTCGCTGATAAAACCGGGGATCATCAATAGCCCGCCGCCGACCGCCAGCATCATGCCATGGAACATGTCCTCGGCAGGCAGCTCACCGCGCTGCAGGCTTTCACGTGCACGCAGGGCCGTGGCCAACCCGGCCACTCGCATGACCAGGACCCCGAGGGCGGAGCCGGCGATGATGAGCAGCAACGCGGGGAAAAAACCGATGGCGGCGCTGACTTTCACGAAGACGAACAGCTCCAGCACGGGAAACAGCAGAAGCAGCAGTAGAAAAACACGCATCAAAGCATTCCTCGTCGCAAGACACCCTTGCAGTAAGACCTACAAATGGATGCGTGTGCTCCGCTTTTCAAGCAGGTATTTCGCTCAAGACCGGCCAGTGATCGGCGCGGGCCAGCAAAACCAAGGCTTCGCGCACTTGTGTCGGCGTATTGCAACGGCTCGGGAATGCCAACCAGTGGATCGCCTGGCCGATGCGCAGGTGCATCCCCTCGCTGTCGATACCGACCAACTGCGCAGGGATGTGGCTGGGAAGCTCGGCAAGCTGCACATAGTGCGCGATGGCGGCGGCGTGGTCGCTGTTCATGTGCTCGATCATGCCGCTCTCGACCTTGCCGGCGAAGGGATTGGCCAAGGTCACCTGATCGAGCCAGTGGATAGCACCGAAGCCACCAATGTACCGGTGGCGCACCGGCTCAAGCACCCAGAAATCGAAGTCGTGAGCCTGGTGGTAGTCGGCCGCGTCCGGAAAGTAGCGGTAATAGCGCAGGGCCGCTGCCTCGATGTTGGCCGGGTCCTGCAGCTTGCGCGCCTCGGCCATTACGGTCAGCCGCCCGACCGCCTGCACGTCCTGCGCCTCGCGTTCGCCCACCAGCAACGAACACTTGGCGTCTTTACTCAGGTTATGCGTGTGCTGGGCGATACGGCTGATCAGGATGAGGGGCCTGCCCTCTGCATCGAGGCAATAGGGCACGACCGAACCGAACGGGAAACCCGGCATGGACTTGGAATGGGTCGACAAGACTCCCCGGTATTCCTTGAGCAGCAATTCCCGTGCAGGACGGACGGCGTTCTCACTCACTTCAAAACCCCTCGCTGAAACCCTGTAGGCAGCAGGCAGTGATGGCTGGCACAAGCGCGACCAAGGCAGGCCTGGCGCCAATCGCCCGGCTTGACCTCGACGGCTTACCAGGTAACGCCAAAGCCTGCAGTGTAGCGGGTCTTGTCCAGGTCGCTTTCGCGGGTGCCACTGATGATGTCCTTCTCGGCCTTGAGGTTCAGCGACGCCCAGTCGGTGACCTTGTAGCGCAAGCCGACTTCGGCGTCCAGGGAATAGTCGGCAACATTACCCAGGGGCTTTGCCAGCTCGCCGTTGGTGAACAGCTGCACCTTCTTGCCGATCAGGTACCGGGTGTAGTCCCACTTCACAGCGGCGGAATAGAAGTTGTCCTTCTCACCGTCTTGGTACTCGAAGTCGGTGCGGTTGATCAACGAGCCCAGCGAGAAGGCACCCAGCTCATCGTCCCAGAACTGGTAGCCAGGGCCGGTACCCACCGTGCGCTGGCGGGCGAGGTCTTCGATACGGTCACGCTTGTACTCGGCGCGCCCCTGCCAGAACCATTTCTCTGTCAGGAAGCGGTCCAGCGCGTACTCGGCGCTCCAGTTGTCGGTGGTGGTGACATCGTCCTTGGTCTCGCGGTTGTATTCGCCTTCGGCGTTATGACGCCAGCGCCCATGACGCGCAGTAGTCTTGAAACTGACGTCGTAGTCGTCGGTGTCGTTCTCGGCCCGCTTGTAGTCCAGCGCCACATCGACATTGCCTTTCCAGACCAGGTCCTCGACCACCGGCTTGGGCTTCATTATCTGCTCGATGCTCGCCAGGTCCACCGTCTTGGGTGCCTCGCCGTTGGCCAGGGTCACCTTGCCGGCCTCGGCTGCCTTGAGCGACTTGGCCTTCTCGCCAGAGTAGGCATCCTGCTTGACCAGCAGCTCCTGGTCGCTTTCCAGGGTCTTGACCTGTTTCCAGTCCAAGGCGATCGAACCGCCGTAAGGCGTCTCGAGCAACAGCTTGCCGCCGTCGAACACCTTGATCTTGCCGCTCAGACGGTCGCCGTTCTTCATCCAGACGGTATCGGCAATCGCCGGGGATGCGCAGCAGGACGCGGCAAGCAATGACAGCAGTAATTTGAGGGACATAAGCAGGCTACAGGTTCGATTTGGCGAGAAAACCGGGCATTATCCAGATGCAACCGGCAAGAGCAAGCAAAGACCTGCAATGTGCCGATGAGTTCCACTCTCATTTACTGGCCGCTGGTCAGGTTTCATCTACACCCCAGGGAGGGTCTGGTGTCCGACGCGATGGGTCATACCTTGGAAACTGCAGAGGGCCGACGGATGGCACTTTATTCAGTGCTCGGCCAGGTGCCTGCCGGGCAGGTGGTGAGCTATGGCCAATTGGCCGAGCTTGCCGGGCTTGGCAAAGCCGCACGGTGGGTGGGACGCACACTGTCGCAACTGCCCCAGGGCACGCGCTTGCCCTGGCATCGGGTGCTGGGCGCAGGTGGTCGCCTGAGCCTGCCTTCGGGTACGCCATCGGGCGATGAGCAACGGGCCCGTTTGCGTGCCGAAGGTGTGCAGGTGGCCAACAATCGCGTGGATATGACGCGCCATGGCTGGCGCCCGATGGAGCACAGCGGTTAGAGTGCGCGCTTTGTCCTGGAAACTTGAGGCAGATGTTGGTCCATGCCCCGTAAAACCTGGCGCGCTGCGCTTGCTGCTTATGCCAGCCCGTCAACCCTGGTGCTTTTGCTGCTCGGCTTCGCGGCCGGCCTGCCTTACATGCTGGTGTTCTCGACCCTCTCCGTATGGTTGCGCGAAGCCGGCGTAGCCAGGGAAACCATCGGCTATGCCAGCCTTATCGGCCTGGCCTATGCCTTCAAATGGGTGTGGTCGCCGCTGCTGGACCAATGGCGTTTACCGCTTCTGGGCGGGATGGGGCGTCGCCGTTCCTGGCTGCTGCTGTCCCAGGCACTGGTCGTGGTGGGCCTGGTCGGGATGAGCCTGTGCGACCCGCAACAGCACCTCTCCTGGCTGATCGCCCTGGCCGTCCTGGTGGCCTTTGCCTCGGCTACCCAGGATATCGCCGTGGATGCCTACCGCCTGGAAATCGCCGATGACCAACGCCAGGCGGCCCTGGCCGCCAGCTACATGGCCGGTTATCGCGTCGCCGCCCTGCTCGCCACGGCCGGCGCACTGTTCTTTGCAGAATGGTTTGGCTCCACCGGGTTCAGCTACCTGCACAAGGCGTGGGCCGGCACCTATGTCATGTTCGCAGTCATGATGCTCCCAGCCCTGTTCACGACCCTGGTCATGCGTGAACCGCCCGTGCCCCTGCGCACTCAACTGTCGGCAGCCCGCTACGGGTTGGCCCACCAGTTGGCCTCGGTGTTCGTGCTCATCATCCTGCTGGTGTCGGTGCCGGCCAGCTTCACGCAGATGTTCAATACGGGCTGGTCGAGCGTGATCTCGGGCGACGCCACGCCCCTGGACCTGCTGCTCGAAGACCGCGCCTTCCTGCGCTTGATCCTGTACGTGCTGCTGTCCTGGGCTTGCCTGTCGAGCCTTGGCCGCCGCGGCCTCGCGCCGGTGCTCACGCCCATCAATGACTTCATCGTGCGCTACCGCTGGCAAGCCCTGCTGCTGCTCGGCCTGATCGCCACCTACCGCATGTCTGACACGGTGATGGGCGTCATGGCCAACGTGTTCTACATCGACATGGGCTTTACCAAGGACCAGATCGCCAGTGTCAGCAAGATTTTCGGCCTGATCATGACCTTGGTGGGCGCCGGTGTGGGTGGCTTGCTCATCGTGCGCTTCGGCATCATGCCCATCCTGTTCATCGGTGGCGTAGCATCTGCCGGCACCAACATTCTGTTCCTGATGCTGGCGGACATGGGCCCGAACCTGGAAATGCTGGTGGTGACCATTTCCCTGGACAACTTCAGCTCAGGCATGGCGACTTCAGCCTTTGTCGCCTACCTGTCGAGCCTGACCAACCTCAAGTTCTCGGCCACCCAGTATGCGCTGCTGAGCTCGATCATGTTGCTGCTGCCACGCCTGATCGGCGGCTATTCCGGTGTCATGGTGGAGAAGTTCGGGTACCACGATTTCTTCCTGATCACCGCGCTGCTTGGGGTGCCGACCTTGATCCTGATCGCCTTGCAGTGGCGCCAGGACGGCACGCCCGGCCAGCCGGCAAGCCAGCCTGCCCCGGCCCGCGAGCAGCCCTGAACAGCATGCCTTGCAAGGGCAAGGCCTGTGTATCGACCTAAGGCATCATAGTCGCTTGGGCACTGCGCCCCCTCAACAGCGACCACAGCGGGCAAAGGGCCACCCCCCCTGCCACACCGGCCGCCACGGCAAAGTGCAAAAGGCTGGCACCGGCACCAATCATGGCCAGCAGAGCCCCGCCCAATCCCAGCAGCGCAATGGTGATCATGCCGAGCATGGCCGAGACCAGGCCTTTGCTTTGCGTGCTGGCGAACAATGTCATGCGATAGAGCACGGCATTGGCGACACCCAGGCCCAGTGCGTAGAGCGACAGGCCCGCCACCAGGCTGATGACGCTCGGCCATACCCAGGTTGCCACCACCATCAGGCAAAGCCCGGCCACATACGGCCACAGCGCACCGCGCACCAATGTCGGCAGCGGATAACGGTCGGCAATGTGGTTGATGATCAGGTTGCCCAGAATCAGCCCGCCGAACACCGGCAACTGCCACAGGGCATAGGCGAGCGTGCTTAGCCCCTCATCGTGGATGAGCAGCACCGGGGACAGGCCAATCCAGCCGATCAATGGCAGGCCAACCAGGCCCAGGGCGGCGCTCCCGGCGACGAAGCGTCGGTTCGACAGCAGCTGCCCGTATCCGGCCAGCAAGGGCAGCAGGTGGATCGGGGTAAAGGCCAGGCGCGAGCCGTCGCGCCGCTCCACCCCCAGGGTTTCGGGCATCAACCGATACAGAAGCAACCAGGCGACCACGGCGCCAATGGCGAACGCCACGAACAACCAGCGCCAGTCCAGCCATTGCAGCAATAACGTCCCCACCAAAGGCCCCAGCAGTGGCGAAAGCAAGGCGATATTGGCTAGCAGGGCCATCATGCGCACGGCATCCGCCTCGCTGAATGCCTCGTTGAGTGCGGGGTAACTGACCGTGACCACGAACCCTAGCCCGATGCCTTGCAGCAGACGCAGCAGGTTGAACAGGCCGATGTCATGGACCCAGAAGGTGCCCAGGCACGCCAGGCCGAAGAATGCGCAACCTATGAGCAGCAGCGGTCGGCGGCCATAGCGGTCGGCCAACGGCCCGATCAGCCATTGCAGCAAGACGCCACCGAGCAGATAGAGATTGAGCGCATGTGGAATGTATTCGGGGCCGGCCTTGAGCTCGCCCACCACAACGGGCATCGCCGGCATGACGGCGTCGCTGGCCAGGTAGGTCAGCAGTTCGAACAGTGCGAGAGTCAGGCCGAACAACAAGGCCCGCAACGGGGTGATGTACAGCAGTGGTTTCATGATGGTTTACGAAGATGACGGGGAACGAGGCTATATGCCAGAAATCGCAATGACTGACTGTGAGCAAGTGTAAGCGCGCGTCCATTGAGCGCCTTGAGCAACGAAGCCCGCCCTGCGCGCCCAGCAGGCCCTCTGAAGGACGCTGCTGAACCCGCAGGGCGGGCTCGATCGATGCCAGCCTGCGCTGAGGTCTTACTGCGCGGCCGTTTCCTGCACCACGCGAATGACCCGCTGCGGGAATGGAATGTCGATCCCCTCTGCCTTCAAACGGTCACGCGCCTGCTCGTTGAGCATGAAGATCACGTCCCAGTAGTCCGAGGTCTTTGTCCATAGACGCAGCGAGACGGTGATCGAGCTGTCACCCAGGGTGGACACCACCGCCACAGGGGCGGGGTCGGCCAGCACACGTGGGTCTTGGGCCAGTTCCAGTAGGACGTTGCGCGCCTTCTGCAGGTCAGCCTCGTAGTCCACCCCCACGTCGAACACCACCTTGCGGGTAGGTTGGCGGTTGGTGTTGGTGATGATCCCGTTGGACAGGGAGCCGTTGGGCAGGATCACGGTCTTGTTGTCGCCGGTCCGCAGCACCGTGTGGAAGATCTGGATGCTGTCCACGGTACCACTTACGCCCTGGGCCTCGATCCAGTCACCGAGGCGGAACGGGCGGAACAGCAGGATCAGGACGCCGCCTGCGAAGTTCGCCAGGCTGCCTTGCAGCGCCAGGCCGATGGCCAGGGTGGCACCACCGATGGCCGCCACGAAGGAGGTCGTCTCGATACCGATCATCGAGGCCACGCTGATGGCCAGCAGGATCTTCAGCACGATGTTGGCCAGCGTGCGAATGAAGTTCTGCAGCGCTGGGTCGTGAACTTTAAGGCCCACGAGCCTTGCCAGCCGGTCGCTGACGATGTTGGTCACCCACCAGCCAATGGCAAGGGTCACCAGCGCCAGCAGCAGGCGGCTGCCGTACGCCATGATCATGGGAATCCAGGTTTCGGATTGGCGGACCAGCTGATCGACTTCAGCACTCAAATCCATATTCATCTCCTGATGCCGAGCGGCGATTGCACAATACGTCGGGCCGCCTGCATTTCAGCGGCCAGGCCCCCATGGACAGCCGCAACTGCATGGGGGTTCCGGCGGCCCGGGTCAGTCGCGGAAGTTGTTGAACTGCAGCGGCATGTCGAATTCCTTGGTACGCAGCAAGGCGATGGCTTCCTGCAGATCATCGCGCTTCTTGCCGGTAACCCGTACCTGCTCGCCCTGAATGGCGGCCTGGACCTTGAGCTTGCCATCCTTGATGGTGGCGACGATCTTTTTCGCCAGGTCTTTGTCGATGCCCTCGCGGAACTTGGCCTCCTGCTTTTTCTCCTTGCCGGACGCATAGGGGTCCTTGGTCTCCAGGCACTTGACGTCGATCTTGCGCTTGACCAGGGCCAGGCGCAGGATTTCGAGCATCGCCTCGAGCTGGAACTCTTCCTCGGCGGTGAGCATGACGGTCTGCTCTTTGTCCTTGAACTCGAAGCTGCCCTTGCCCTTGAGGTCGTAGCGGCGGTCGAGCTCCTTGATGGCATTGTCGACCGCGTTCTGCACTTCGTGCTTGTCCAGTTCCGATACCACGTCGAACGAAGGCATGGTTACTCTCCCAAAATAAAAGCGCGCTCGGACTGAAGATGGAGCGCGCTGGGTTTGACGGTTAAAATGCGGGCTCATTATAACGGTTGCGAAACGCATATGAGCAGCACCTGGCACATTCTCGGCGCAGGTAGCCTGGGCAGCCTGTGGGCTTGTCGTCTGGCGCGGGCCAGCAAGGCCGTGCGCCTGATCTTGCGTGACAGCACGCGGTTGCAGGCCTACCAGCAAGTGGGCAGCCTTGGCTTGCTGGAACAAGACCTGACCGCCCACTACGCCATCCCGGCCGAGACCGCCCAGGGTATTGGGCCGATCCACCGTCTGCTGGTGGCCTGCAAGGCCTACGACGCGGCGCCGGCCGTGGCCAGCGTTGCCGGCCGTCTGGTGCCGGGGGCCGAGGTGCTGTTGTTGCAGAACGGCCTGGGTAGCCAGGACGAGGTGGCCAGGCAGGTGCCGCAGGCCCGCTGTATCTTCGTCTCCAGCACCGAAGGCGCCTACCTGGAACATGACTGGCAGGTGCGCTTCGCCGGGCAGGGGTACAACTGGCTGGGGGACCCTGGCAATCCTGCACCACCGCCGTGGCTCGAGGACTTGCAAGCGGCGGGTATCCCTGCCCAATGGACGCCCGACATCCTCACCCGGCTCTGGCGCAAGCTGGCCATCAACTGCGCGATCAACCCGCTAACCGTGCTGCACCAGTGTCGCAACGGGGGCCTGCTCGGCCACCTCGATCAGGTGCAGGCACTGTGCCTTGAACTCGAGAGCCTGTTGCTTCAGTGCGGCCAGCCGCAGGCCGCCCAGAACCTTGAGCAGGACGTACAACGGGTGCTCCTGGCCACCGCCAGCAACTACGCTTCGATGTACCAGGATGTACAGGCTGGGCGGCGCACCGAAGTGCACTACCTGCTGGGGTATGCCTGTCAGGCAGCCCGCCGACATGGGCTGCACCTGCCGTATCTGGAACACCTGCACCAACGCCTGGTCGATAACTTGCGCGCGCGGGGCTTGCCCTGCGACTGACGCGGCCCTTGAACCCACACGGACATCGCCTTGCCCATGACGCTGCGTCAACGCCTGGAGAACCTCCCCGTCGGGCAGAAGCTGCTGGCAGCTTTGCTCGTGTTGCTGGTGACCATTTTGCTGGTGGCGAACCTGACCTTCATCAGCGCCGCCTACTGGATCACCCAGGAAAGCATGGCACCGCAAGCGCTTCAGACCATCGGGCGGCTGGTCTCCAACCCCGAGCTGTCGACCCGCGCGGCAGACGATTCCGCCTCGGCCCAGGCGTTGCTCGATGAACTGGACAGCTATGCGCCGCTGCGCGCCGCCGCCTTGTATGGCAGCGACGGGCGCATGCTCGCCCAGTTGCAGCATGGCGACCCCCTGACACTGCCCAAGCGCTTTCGCAACATAGAAGGCTGGCGATTCATGGAGTTTCGCAGCACGCAGTTGATTCGCCTGCCGCGGGCCGGTAGCCCGCCGGCGCACTTGCTGCTGGTGGCCAGCAGCGAACTGCCCACGGCCTTCTATACCGGGACGCTCAGTGCAAGCCTGGCCATTCTGGTGTTCAGTGTGCTGTTGTGGCTCTTCATTGCCCGGCAGATCAAACGCCTGATCACCCAACCGATCAACCAGCTCGAAGAACTCAGCCGCCAGGTCACCCGTGAGGAGAGCTATGCGCTGCGGGCCCAACGCGGCAACGACGACGAGATCGGTAGCCTGGCCAATGCCTTCAATACCATGCTCTCGCGCATCGAAGCCCGCGAGCACCAGCTCAAGCGTGCCCGGGACGAGTTCCAGAGCGCCTACGACCAGGCCCAGGGGTTGGCCGAGGAAACGCGCCATACCAATCGCAAACTCGAGCTCGAAGTGCAGGTGCGCAGCAAAATCGAGAAGAAGCTCACAGGCTTTCAGAACTACCTGAACAGCATCATCGACTCCATGCCCTCGGCCCTGATCGCCTTGGATGAGCAGCTGTATGTGACCCAGTGGAATCAAGAGGCGACGGCGTTATCCGGCACGACCCTCAACGAGGCGCTCAACCAGCCGGTGTTCATGGCCTTCGCGCCACTCAAACCCTTCTTGCCACAGTTGAAGGACACGGTGGAGCGGCACCGGGTGGCAAAAATCGACCGTGTCACCTGGCACAAGGATGACGAGCCGCGGCATTACGCATTGACCTTCTACCCGCTCACCGGCGGTGGAGGCCGGGGCGTGGTGATCCGGATCGATGACATCACCCAGCGCCTGTCGCTCGAAGAGATGATGGTGCAGTCGGAAAAGATGCTCTCGGTCGGAGGCCTGGCAGCCGGCATGGCCCACGAAATCAACAACCCGCTCGGGGCCATCCTGCACAACGTGCAGAACATCCGCCGCCGCCTGTCACCCGACCTACCGCGCAATCTTGAGCAGGCCCAGGCGCTGGGGATCGACCTGGCCACGGTCAACGGCTACCTGCAAAGCCGCGAAGTGCCGCAGTTGCTCGATGGCATCCAGCAAGCGGGGGCCAGGGCCGCCAAGATCGTCACCCACATGCTCAGTTTCAGCCGCCGCAGCACGCGCGAACTGGCGCCCTGTGACCTGCCTGCCCTGATCGACCAGGCGGTGGACATAGCAGGCAACGACTTCGACCTGGCCATCGGTTTCGACTTCAAGGGCCAGGCTATCGTGCGCCAGTTCGACCCGGCGCTGGGGCCTGTGCCCTGCACCGCCAACGAACTGGAGCAGGTATTGCTCAACCTGCTCAAGAACGCCGCCCAGGCTATTCACCAGCGCCCGGCACCTTGCGAGCCAGGCCGTATCATCCTGCGCACACGGCTTGCGCCACCCTGGGCAGAAATCCAGGTGGAGGACAATGGCGTGGGCATGCCCGAAGCCGTGCGCAAGCGCACCTTCGAGCCTTTCTTCACGACCAAGGAAATCGGCCAGGGCACCGGCCTTGGGCTTTCGGTGTCGTACTTCATCATCACCAATAACCACAAGGGGCAGATGGAGGTGCATTCCACACCTGGGCAGGGAACCTGTTTCACCCTGCGCCTGCCCCTCGGCCAGCCGCATCCGCCGCTGCCGGTCAACACGGAGCAATGACATGGGCTACCGCTTGTCCAAGATCTATACCCGCACTGGCGACACTGGGGAAACCGGCCTGGGCGATGGCCGGCGAGTGCCCAAGGATCATCCACGCATCGAAGCCATCGGTGAGGTGGACAGCCTCAACAGCCAGCTTGGCTTGTTGCTGGCTGGCCTGGATGAACAAGGTCTGGACGAAGTCAGCCGCGTGCTGGCGCCCTGTCAGCACCGCCTGTTCGACCTGGGTGGGGAGCTGGCCATGCCCATTTACCAGGCCCTGACCACCGCTGAGGTGGAGCGGCTGGAGGCGGCCATCGATGTGTGGAACGACGAACTGGGCCCATTGAAGAATTTCATCCTGCCCAGCGGGTCGGCGCTGGTCGCCCAGGCGCACGTGTGCCGCAGCCTGGCACGCAGCGCCGAGCGACGCTGCCAGCACCTCAATACCGTAGAGCCACTGGAAGGTGTCGGCCTGGCGTACATCAACCGCCTATCGGACCTGCTGTTCGTTGCCGCCCGCATCATTGGCAGGCGGCAAGGGATCGCTGAAGTGCTGTGGCAGCCCGCCGAAAAACCTCAGGGCTGACGCCTTGGCGCTTGCCGTACTGGCCCGCCGTCAAAGAGCCGGCCAGAACGCCCTGATACCCGCAACGCCCTGCGCCCCGGCTAGCCAGGCTTGCTCGCGCGCCTCTGGCCCCACGCCACCGAGCAGGTACACCGGCCGGTCGAACCCGGCAATCAGGCGCTGGGCCTGTTCCCAGCCTAGCGGCGCGGCCTGTGGATGGCTTTCGGTAGGCTGGACCGGCGACAGGGTGACGAAGTCCACCCCCATTTGTTTGGCCAGGGCTAGCTCCTCGGCGTTGTGGCAGGAGGCGGCAAGCCAGCGCTGGACCGGGAACGGCCTGCCCTTGTCGGCATACTTGCGCAACTGCGCCGCGGTCAGGTGCCAGCCTGCCGACGGGAAGTCGCCCAGCCATTCCAGTGGCCCCTTGAGCATCAGCTGAGCCTTGCCCGCGCATAACCCCACCGCATCCACCGCCACATCCCGATACTTGGGGTCGTACATGTCCGGTGCACGCAACTGGATCAGCCGGATGCCATTGGCCACGGCCTTCTGGATCCCCTTGAGCATGTCAGGCACGTCCAGGCCGTCCGGTGTGATCAGGTACTGATCCGGCAGCCGGGCAGCGGTGACGATGGGCTTGTTGGCCTCGGGAAACGCATGGTCCGGCAGCTCGCGCGGCGCGACCCAGGCCAGCGGTTGCCCCTCGGCGCCATGGGGCTCACCGGTGAAGGCCTCGACCTCGCGTACCTCAAGCAGTACGTGTTTGTCGGGGTAATCGTGACTGACCTTGATCAAGGGCCGCGAGCGGGTTACCTGGATGCCCAGCTCCTCGTCGAGCTCACGCGCCAGCGCGGCCTCGACGCTTTCCCCTGGCTCCACCTTGCCTCCCGGAAACTCCCAGAGGCCGCCCTGGTGTTGGGTGTCGGCGCGACGGGCGATGAGTATCCGCCCGTCCATACCCCGAATCACGGCTGCAACGACGTGAACCCGTTTCATCGGTCACGCTCCGTCACGCCGACCATGGACGATGGGGTTGGCATAAAGCTCATGGTTCTGCTCCCTTGGCATTGACACATCGGGACCGCGAACGGCCCCGGCGGCATCAGGTGCGGTACTCGGCGTTGATCTTCACGTATTCGTGAGAAAGGTCGGTGGTCCAGATGGTTTCACTGCACTGACCACGGCCAAGGTCGATACGGATGGTGATTTCTTCCTGGGCCATCACCCGGGCGCCCTGGTCTTCGGTGTAGCTTGGGCTACGGCCGCCCTGGCTGGCAATGCACACCTCATCCAGGTACACATCGATCAGGCTCACATCCAGCGCGGGCACGCCGGCACGCCCAACCGCTGCAAGGATGCGGCCCCAGTTCGGATCGGAGGCGAACAGTGCGGTCTTGATCAGCGGCGAGTGCGCCACCGCGTAGCCGACGTCCAGGCATTCCTGATGATTGCCACCGCCGTTGACCTGCACGGTCACGAACTTGGTCGCCCCTTCACCGTCACGGACAATGGCCTGGGCCACCTCCATGCAAACCTCGAAAACTGCCTTTTTCAAGGCTTCGAACAGGGCTCCGCTGGCCTGGGTGACTTCCGGCAGGTCGGCCTGACCGGTGGCGATGAGCATGCAGCAGTCGTTGGTCGAAGTATCGCCGTCGATGGTGATGCGGTTGAACGATTTGTTGGCCCCGTCCAGCATCAAGTCCTTGAGTACCCCTGGCGCGACCTTGGCGTCGGTGGCGATGTAGCCCAGCATGGTTGCCATGTTCGGGCGGATCATGCCCGCACCCTTGCTGATACCGGTTACGGTCACGGTCACGCCGTCGTGCTGGAACTGACGGCTCGCGCCCTTGGGCAAGGTGTCGGTGGTCATGATGCCTGTGGCCGCTTCAGCCCAGTTGTTTTCCGACAAGTTATCCAGGGCAGCTTGCAAGGCGCCTTCGATCTTCTCGACCGGCAGGGGCTCACCAATCACGCCGGTGGAGAACGGCAAAACCGATTCGGCGGGCACACCGGCAAGCTCGGCGAGTTTAGCGCAGGTCCGCTGCGCAGCTTCCAGGCCGGGGGCGCCCGTACCGGCATTGGCATTGCCAGTGTTGGTCAGCAGGTAGCGCACGGTGCCCTGTACCCGCTGCTTGGCCAGGATCACGGGGGCGGCGCAGAAGGCGTTGAGGGTGAACACACCGGCCACACTCGAACCCTCGGCGCAGCGCATGACCACCACATCCTTGCGCCCCGGGCGCTTGATGCCGGCAGAGGCAATGCCGAGTTCGAAACCCGGGACAGGGTGCAGCGTAGGCAAAGGACCAAGACCAACAGCCATTGGAGCGCTCCTAGAAAATACGTTTGGTGAAAAAAAGGGCCGCTGTGCGGCCCATCTCTGGCAAGCCCGGCCGAACCAGGCACACCGTATGGCTTGAATCGGCGCAACCCAGTCCGGCAGTGGCGTGCCGGCGATGAGCTGCGCAGTAGCCCCTTGGCATTGAGCGGCCCACAAGACGCCGTGCGCCTTGTGACGGCCCGGCGGTCAGATCACTCGATCTGGCCGTGGCAGTGCTTGAACTTCTTGCCCGAACCACACCAGCACGGCTCGTTGCGACCCAGTTTCTGCTCATTGCGCACAGGCTCGGCGGCTACGGCTACCTCAGCACCCTCCTCGGCCAACTGCTCGCTTTCAAGACCAGGTGCTGGCGCGTGCTCGAACTGCATGCGGCTGGCCAGCTCTTCGGCGTCGCGGCGCAGACGTGCTTCTTCCTCGGCAGGATCCTCACGGCGAACCTGAACGTGCGAGAGCACACGGATGGCGTCGCGCTTGATCGACTCGAGCAGCTCCTGGAACAGGGTGAACGACTCGCGCTTGTACTCCTGCTTCGGGTTCTTCTGGGCGTAGCCGCGCAGGTGGATACCATGACGCAGGTGGTCCATGGTCGACAGGTGGTCCTTCCACAGGTCGTCCAGCACGCGCAGCAGGATCTGCTTCTCGAAGGTGCGCAGTGCTTCTATCCCGGCCTGGTCCTCTTTCTCGGTGTAGGCCGTGGTGATTTCGTGCAGCAGTTTCTCGCGCAGGGTTTCTTCGTAGAGGTGGTCGTCTTCGTCGAGCCACTGCTGGATCGGCAACTTCATGGCAAAGTCACTGGACAGCGAGGCTTCCAGGCCGGCCACGTCCCACTGCTCAGGCAGCGACTGCGGCGGGATGTGCTGGCTGATGGTGGCATCGAGCACTTCCTTGCGGAATTCGGCAATGGTGTCGCCGACGTTCTCTGCGGCCAGCAGGCTGTTGCGCATGTGGTAGATGACCTTGCGCTGCTCGTTGGCCACGTCGTCGTATTCGAGCAACTGCTTGCGGATATCGAAGTTGCGGCCTTCGACCTTGCGCTGGGCCTTCTCGATGGCGTTGGTGACCATGCGGTGTTCGATGGCTTCGCCCGACTGCATGCCCAGCGCCTTCATAAAGTTCTTCACCCGATCAGAGGCGAAGATGCGCATTAGGCTGTCTTCGAGCGAGAGGTAGAAGCGGCTGGAACCCGGGTCACCCTGGCGACCGGAACGACCGCGCAGCTGGTTGTCGATACGACGCGATTCGTGACGCTCGGAGGCGATGACGTGCAGGCCACCGGACTCGATAACCTGCTGGTGACGCTTCTGCCAGTCGGCCTTGATGTGCGCGATCTGCTCGTCCGTAGGGTTTTCCAGTGCGGCCACTTCAGCTTCCCAGTTACCGCCCAACAGGATGTCGGTACCACGACCGGCCATGTTGGTGGCAATGGTCAGCGCGCCTGGCGCGCCGGCCTGGGCGATGATCTCGGCTTCCTTCTCGTGGTACTTGGCGTTCAGTACCTTGTGTTCGATGCCTTCCTTGTGCAGCAGGTTGGACATGTGCTCGGAGGTTTCGATGGTCGCCGTACCCACCAGCACCGGCCGACCCTGCTTCAGGGTTTCCTTGATGTCGGCGATGATCGCGGCGTACTTCTCTTCGGCGGTCAGGTACACCAGGTCGTTGTGGTCCTTGCGCGCCAGGGGCTTGTTCGGCGGAATGACCATCACGTTCAGGGCGTAGATCTGGGCGAACTCGAAAGCCTCGGTATCGGCGGTGCCGGTCATGCCCGACAGTTTCGAGTACAGACGGAAGTAGTTCTGGAACGTGGTGGAAGCCAGGGTCTGGCTCTCGGCCTGGATGTTGAGGTTTTCCTTTGCCTCGATGGCCTGGTGCAGGCCTTCGGACAGACGGCGACCCGGCATGGTACGCCCGGTGTGCTCGTCGATCAGCAGCACCTGGCCGTCCTGCACGATGTATTCGACGTTGCGATGGAACAGCTTGTGCGCGCGCAGACCGGCATAGACGTGCGTCAGCAGGCCCAGGTTGTGCGCCGAGTACAGGCTCTCGCCCTCGGCCAGCAGACCGACCTGGGTGAGCATTTCCTCGATGAACTGGTGACCGGCTTCGTTGAGCTCGACCTGGCGGGTCTTCTCGTCGATGGTGAAGTGGCCTTCCTGGGTGACCTGGCCTTCGACTTCCTCGATGTGCTGGGTCAGGCGTGGGATCAGGCGGTTGATCTCGATGTACAGCTTGGAGCTGTCCTCGGCCTGGCCGGAAATGATCAACGGCGTACGGGCTTCGTCGATGAGGATCGAGTCCACTTCGTCGATCACGGCGAAGTTCAGTTCACGCTGGAACTTCTCGTCCTGGCTGAACGCCATGTTGTCGCGCAAGTAGTCGAAGCCGAATTCGTTGTTGGTGCCGTACGTGATATCGGCAGCGTAGGCTGCGCGTTTTTCTTCGGGCGGCTGGAACGCAGAGACGATACCGACCGACAGGCCGAGGAATTCGTACAGCGGGCGCATCCAGTTGGCGTCACGACGAGCAAGGTAGTCGTTGACGGTGACCACGTGCACGCCCTTGCCGGACAACGCATTGAGGTAGACGGCCAAGGTACCGACCAGGGTCTTGCCCTCACCGGTGCGCATCTCCGCGATCATGCCCTCGTGCAGGGTCATGCCGCCAATGAGCTGAACGTCGAAGTGACGCATGCCCATCACACGCTTGCCGGCCTCACGGGCGACGGCGAAGGCTTCGGGCAGGAGTTGGTCCAGTGTTTCGCCTTTGGCCAAACGCTCCTTGAACTCGGCAGTCTTACCACGCAGCTGCTCGTCGGAGAGGGCCACCATCTTCTCTTCGAAGGCATTGACGATACTCACCGTCTTGAGCATGCGTTTGACTTCACGCTCGTTCTTGCTTCCAAAAAGTTTCTTTAACAAAGGCGCAAACATATTGGCAGGATCTTCCACACGTAGGGATGGAGGGCGGCCCCATGAGTCGCCCGTGCAGCCCTAAGGCCGCATGCGAACGAGCATTCTACCCGGAAACGATGGTGATGAAAGTGGTGGATTCCACGATGCTGGCACAGCGCTTTTACAGGGGCGTGTCTTAGATAGGGGCATTTCCCCTGAGTTCAAGACCTGGAAAGATGAAAGCGTTCAACACTCGCCTGTGCCGGGTACCTTGCAGGGCCTGGCGCCTGTACGTCGAGCCCTGCGCTTGGCCAGTGGGCTCAACCGCCAGGTGATCGGGACTGACGCTGAAGTGTTAGACTGCCCAACTTGTAACCTCATGCGTACACCCATGGCCTACAAACCCTCCCCCGCCCAGCCGCCATCGGCGCTACTGCGCCAGGTTCGCCCGCTGCGCCTGCTGCTCAACCAGGCCGAGCGCCTGGAGCACCTGCAACGCCTGGTCGAAGGCCAGCTGCAACCGGCTGCACGCGAGCACTGCCACGTGGCGTCATGGCGCGACGGTACCCTGCTGCTTGTGGTCACCGACGGACACTGGGCCACGCGCCTGCGTTACCAGCAAAAGCGTCTGATGGCGGCATTGCAGGCAACCGATGCGTTCGGCAACCTCAGGCGTATTCTTTTCAAGGTGCAGCCACCCCTGGTGCCCGCCAAGCGCGGCGGGCATGCGGCCGAGTTGTCCAACAGCGCAGCCCAGAGCCTGCTGCAGACGGCCGAAGGCATCACTGACGCGAAACTGCGGGCTGCACTGGAGCGCCTGGCGGCGCATGCGCAGGCCAAGGACTGAGCGCCAGTTCTGGCGTGCGGAGCAGGCCAGACGATGCCCAAGACAGCAGGCAGAAGGACTGCGAAGCTTGGTCAGGCGCACTGCCCACTAACGTCCTGGCAATTGCTGCACGAAGCCGCCCATAAAAAAGGCCACCCGAAGGTGGCCTCAATGAACTAGAGAGTGTTCGAGCTTACACAGCCGCGACAGGACGCATATACGAGATCGGCGCCGTGCTGGCATCTTCGAAAGTGACCACTTCCCAGGCATCGGTTTCGGCAATCAGCTTGCGCAACAGCTGGTTGTTCAGCGCGTGGCCGGACTTGAAGCCCTTGAACTCGCCAATCAGGCTGTTGCCCAGCAGGTACAGGTCGCCAATGGCATCGAGAATCTTGTGTTTGACGAACTCGTCTTCGTAGCGAAGACCGTCTTCGTTCAACACGCCTTCCTCGTCGACCACGATGGCGTTTTCCACACTGCCGCCCAGCGCAAGGTTGTGCTTGCGCAGGTATTCGATGTCACGCATGAAGCCAAAGGTGCGGGCGCGGCTGACTTCCTTCACGAACGAGGTGCTGGAGAAGTCGACGCTTGCGCTCTGGGTCCGGTTGCGAAGCACCGGGTGATCGAAGTCGATCTCGAAGCTCACCTTGAACCCTTCGAAAGGCAGGAAGGTGGCGCGCTTGTCACCCTCTTGCACTGTCACCTCACGCAGGATGCGGATGAACTTCTTGGCTGCGTCCTGTTCTTCCAGGCCGGCAGACTGAATCAGGAATACGAAAGGTCCGGCGCTGCCATCCATGATCGGTACTTCCGAGGCGGAGAGCTCGACGTAGGCGTTATCGATGCCCAGGCCCGCCATGGCGGAGAGCAGATGCTCGACCGTATCGACCTTGACGTCACCGTTGACCAGCGTCGTGGACATGGTTGTCTCGCCGACATTGGCCGCACGCGCCGGGATCTCGACCACAGGGTCAAGGTCGGCGCGGCGGAAGACGATGCCGGTGTCAACAGGCGCAGGCTTGAGGGTCAGGTAGACCTTCTCCCCAGAGTGCAGGCCGACACCTGTGGCACGGATGGTATTCTTCAGGGTGCGTTGTTTAATCATGGCATTGGCCGCTTCAGCGCAAATTGCGAACAGTTATCAACAAAGGCTGGCGATAATACCAGACCCAACCTTTGATGAATACCAATCACCTTCATAGCCCTGATAAATTTCATTAATCAGCCTGACGACGCAGGAAGGCCGGAATATCGAGATAATCCAGGTCATCCTGAGGGTTCAGCTTGGCCGCAGCTGCCGCACCCGCGTGCGCTTGATTGCGCATGACGGTTGGGCGCTCCAGATCACGGTAGTTGACCGCTGGCTGCTCCTGACGCGCAGGGGCAGGGTTGGATGCCTCGTAGACCTGCTGGGCAGTCTGCAGGGTGTTATCCACCACCTTGACCGGCTTCTCGATGCGCGCACCCAGACCGGTGGCCACGACGGTGACATGCAGCTCGTCGCGCATGTCCGGGTCGATCACGGTACCGACCTTGACCATGGCATGGTCGGAGGCGAACGCCTCGATGATGCTACCCACGTCGGAGTACTCACCCAGGGACAGGTCCGGACCTGCGGTGATGTTGACCAGGATGCCACGGGCGCCCTGCAGGTTGACGTCTTCGAGCAGCGGGTTGCGGATCGCCGCCTCGGTCGCCTCGCGAGCGCGGTTCGGGCCGCTGGCGCAGCCAGTACCCATCATGGCCATGCCCATTTCACCCATCACGGTACGCACGTCGGCAAAGTCGACGTTGATCATGCCCGGGCGCTTGATGATGTCGGAGATACCGCGAACGGCTCCGGCCAATACGTCATCGGCCTTGGCGAACGCGGACAGCAGACTTGCGTCCTTGCCCAGGATGGTCAGCAGCTTCTCGTTGGGGATGGTGATCAGCGAGTCGACGCTTTCGGCCAGCATGCGGATGCCTTCATCGGCGATCTGCATGCGCTTGCGACCTTCGAACGGGAACGGACGGGTCACCACTGCAACGGTGAGGATGCCCATTTCCTTGGCCACTTCGGCGATGATCGGCGCTGCACCTGTACCGGTACCGCCGCCCATGCCTGTGGTGATGAACACCATGTTGGTGCCTTGCAGCACTTCGGCGATGCGCTCACGGTCTTCCAGCGCGGCCTGACGACCGACTTCCGGATTGGCGCCAGCACCCAGGCCCTTGGTCACGCCAGTGCCCAGTTGCAGGATGGTGCGCGCACCAATGTTCTTGAGCGCCTGGGCATCGGTGTTGGCGCAGATGAACTCCACGCCCTCGATGCTGCTCTTGACCATGTGATTGACGGCGTTACCACCACCACCACCGACGCCGATCACCTTGATGACCGGGCTTTGCGGGACGTTGTCTACGAGCTCGAACATTTTCCCTCTCCTTACAGTTCTCTAGTTGTCGCGCCTACCACTACTGCTTTGAAACTTAGAAGTTGCCTTGTACCCACCGCTTGAAGCGCTCAAGCACTGGGGCCTTCGGTTCATCGCCATAGCTGTTGTTGCTGCTGCTGTTGCCGGTCAAGGGCAGGTCTTCGGTCTGCTTGTGCAGCCCGTAGGTAAGCAAGCCCACACCGGTGGAATAAATCGGGTTGCGTACCACGTCGCTCAGGCCGCGCACGCTGTGCGGCACGCCCAGGCGTACCGGCATGTGGAAAATTTCCTCGGCCAGCTCGACCGCGCCTTCCATCTTGGCGGTGCCGCCGGTCAGGACGATGCCAGCAGGCACCAGGTCCTCGTAACCGCTGCGACGAAGTTCAGCCTGGATCAGGGTGAAGAGTTCGTCGTAACGCGGCTCGACCACTTCGGCCAACGCCTGACGCGACAGTTCGCGCGGAGGACGGTCGCCAACGCTTGGCACCTTGATGGTTTCACCCGCACCTGCCAGCTTGGCCAGGGCGCAGGCGTACCGAATCTTGATTTCCTCGGCATACTGTGTGGGCGTACGCAGGGCCATGGCAATGTCATTGGTCACCTGGTCCCCGGCAATCGGGATGACCGCGGTGTGGCGAATCGCGCCTTCGGTGAAGATCGCGATGTCGGTGGTGCCGCCGCCGATGTCGACCAGGCACACGCCCAGCTCTTTTTCGTCGTCGGTCAGTACCGAATAGGCCGATGCCAGTTGCTCGAGAATGATGTCGTCGATTTCAAGGCCGCAGCGGCGTACGCACTTCTCGATGTTCTGCGCGGCATTGACGGCGCAGGTCACCACGTGAACCTTGGCTTCAAGGCGCACGCCCGACATGCCGAGCGGTTCGCGCACCCCTTCCTGGTTATCGATCACATAGTCTTGGGGCAGCGTGTGCAGCACCCGCTGGTCCGCCGGAATGGCCACCGCCTGGGCCGCATCGAGCACACGCTCAAGGTCGGCCAGGCTGACTTCGCGATCGCGAATGGCGACGATGCCATGGGAGTTCAGGCTGCGGATGTGATTGCCAGCGACGCCCACGAAGGCCGAGTGGATGCGGCAACCCGCCATCAGCTGTGCTTCTTCGACGGCGCGCTGGATCGATTGCACGGTGGACTCGATGTTCACCACCACGCCTTTTTTCAGGCCGCGGGACGGGTGAGTGCCGATCCCGACGATTTCCAGCGTGCCGTCTTCGCCCACCTCACCTACCAAGGCCACTACCTTGGAGGTACCGATGTCCAGCCCGACGATCATTTTGCCGCTATGCGCGTTTGCCATGGTCCTGCCTCTCTCTAATTCTTCGCAACGGCGGGTTGGGCCGTCGTCGGTGCAATCGGTTCCCGCCAGCCAACGGCAAGCCCGTTGGCATATCGCAGATCGATGCGGGCGATGTTGGCGATCTGCTCTTTAAGCGTCTTGTCGTAAATGGCAATGAAACGGCGCATCTTTTCGACCAGATGGTCGCGCCCCAGCAGCAGCTCGATACCGGGCCCTGCGCTGCTCGCGCCCGTGGTCAGGAACCAGCTGCCTCGCTCGCGCAGCTCCAGGCGCGCGATGGAGAAGCCTAAGGGGCGCAGCATCTGGCTCAATATCTGATACTGCTGCATGACCTGCTGCTGGGCCCGCTGGGGGCCGGCCAGTTGTGGCAGGTGCTCGTAGTTGGCCAGTTCGCGCGGTGTAAAGGCCTGGCCCTGATTGTTGAGCAAGGCCGCATCACCCCAGCGCGCCACCGGCAGTTGTTCCTCGAGGCGAATCACTACTTCATCCGGCCATACCCGGCGCACTTCTGCATGGGCGATCCAGGGCATCTGCTCGAGCTCCTTGCGCATCGCCGGCAGGTCGACGGTGAAGAAGCTTGCGGCCACATAGGGTGCGATGCGCTGCTGCACCGACTGCTGGCTGATGTAGGTCAGGTCGCCCTGCACGTCGATCTTGGTGATCGGCCGGTCGGCATACGGCATGAGCCGTATGGCACCCTCGTAGGCGCCGAAGCCTGCGGCTACCAGCAGCACCGGCCACAGCAGGCGCTTGAGGCCGCCCAGGCTTGGACGCGGCAGGCGCGCCGATACGGGCTCGTCGGCCACCAGCCGGCTGGCACCACGCGGCACCGGCTTGCTGCGGCCGGTAACGGGTTGCTGCTGACGTACCATTGCGCCCTGCATGATGATTAACCTCGCGTCGCCACGCTGTCGGCCAGGATCGCCAGCACCAATTGCTGGAAGTCCAAGCCGGCCGCGCGGGCCGCCATGGGCACCAGGCTATGATCAGTCATGCCTGGGGCGGTGTTTACTTCGAGCAGCCAGAACCGGCCCTGCTCGTCCTGCATCACGTCCAGCCGCCCCCAGCCTTCGATGCCAATGGCATCGCAAGCGCGGGCAGTCAGATCGATCAGTTCCTGCTCCTTGGCGCTATCGAGCCCACAGGGAATGCGGTACTGGGTATCGTTGGCGATGTATTTGGCGTCGTAGTCGTAGAACACGTGGGGCGTTCCCAGGGCAATCGGCGGCAGCACCTGCCCGCGCAACACCGCAATGGTGAACTCCGGGCCGTGAATCCACTGTTCCACGAGTACCTGAGAATCGTATTTGGCGGCCTCTTGCCAGGCGGCGACCAGTTCCTGCTCGCTGTTCACCTTGGCCATGCCGATGCTGGAGCCTTCATGGGCAGGTTTGACGATAAGCGGGAAGCCCAGTTCCGTACTGGCACGCAAACAATCGCTTTCGCTGGCCAACACGGCATGCCGCGGGGTAGGAATACCCAGGCTCTGCCACACCTGCTTGGTGCGCAGCTTGTCCATCGCCAAGGCGGAAGCCAGGATGCCGCTGCCGGTGTAAGGAATGCCCAGGCACTCGAGCAGCCCTTGCATGCTGCCGTCTTCACCGCCGCGGCCGTGCAGGATGATGAAGGCACGGTCGATTTTTTCGCTTTGCAGACGCGCAAGCAGGTCATCGCCCACGTCGATGGCGACGACGTCCACACCGGCTTCTGTGAGCGCGCCAATCACGGCGGCGCCGGACTTGAGCGAGACTTCCCGCTCGGCGCTCTTGCCCCCATAGAGCACAGCGACGCGACCGAACGCCTTGACGTCCAGGGTGCTGGGCAATGTGTCGTAGGCGCTGGTCATTTCGACGTCTCCTGCACGGCGCCGGCAAACAGCGGGCTTTTCATCAATTGCGGAGCCAGGCCGCCGACATCGCCGGCACCTTGGCAGATCAGGATGTCGCCGGCACGCAGCAACGGCTGAACCAGCGGCGCCAGCTCGGCGCCGCGCTCGATGTAGATCGGGTCCAGCTTGCCGCGCTGGCGAATGCTGTGGCACAGCTGGCGGCTATCGGCCCCCGGGATCGGCTCTTCGCCGGCCGGGTAGACTTCCATCAGCAGCAGCACGTTGGCATCACCGAGCACCTGGACGAAGTCGTCGTACAGGTCGCGGGTGCGGCTGTAGCGGTGCGGCTGGTAGACGATCACCAGCCGGCGGCTTGGCCAGCCGCCACGCACGGCCTTGATCACCGCGGCCACTTCAGTGGGGTGATGACCGTAATCGTCCACCAGCATCACGCTGCCGCCCTCCACGGGCAGCTCACCGTACACCTGGAACCGACGGCCCACGCCCTGAAACCCGGAGAGCCCTTGGAGAATGGCCTGGTCGGGAATGCCTTCGTCGGTGGCGATGGCGATGGTCGCCAGTGCATTGAGCACATTGTGGTTGCCCGGCATGTTCACCGAAACCTCCAGCGGCTCACAGTCGCGGCGCAAGACGGTGAAATGCGTCTGCATGCCTTGCTGACGAACATTGATGGCGCGGATATCGGCTTCTTCGCTGAAGCCGTAGGTGACCGTCGGGCGCTTGACCTGAGGCAGAATCTCGCGCACCACCGGGTCATCCAGGCACATCACGGCCAGGCCATAGAACGGCAGGTTGTGCAGAAACTCGACGAAAGTCTTCTTCAGTTTGTTGAAGTCCCCTTCGTAGGTGGCCATGTGGTCGGCGTCGATGTTGGTGACCACGGCGACCATCGGTTGCAGGTGCAGGAAGCTGGCGTCGCTTTCATCGGCTTCGGCAATCAGGTAACGGCTGGTGCCTAGCTGGGCGTTGGTGCCCGCTGCAGTCAAGCGACCACCGATGACGAACGTGGGGTCCAGCCCACCGGCGGCGAATACCGAGGCCAGCAGGCTGGTGGTGGTGGTCTTGCCGTGGGTACCGGCCACGGCCACGCCATGGCGGTAGCGCATGAGTTCGGCCAGCATCTCTGCCCGTGGCACCACGGGAATGCGACGTTCCAGGGCAGTGGCCACTTCAGGGTTGGCCGGGTTGATGGCGCTAGACACCACCAGCACGTCAGCGGTCGCAGCGTTCTCTGCACGATGGCCAACGAAGATCTGCGCGCCGAACGACTCCAGGCGCTCGGTCACAGGCGAGGCCTTGAGGTCCGAACCGGATACCTCGTAGCCCAGGTTCAGCAATACCTCGGCGATACCGCACATGCCGACACCGCCGATACCCACGAAATGGATACGACGAATACGGCCCATCTTGGGCTGGGGCATGGCTTTCTGGCTCTCAACCACGGGCCACCTCCAGGCAGATATCGACGACGGTGCTGGTTGCAGCAGGTTTGGCCAGGCGCCTTGCGGTACCGGCCATGACAGTCAGTTTCTCGGGTTGCATCAGCACCTCGTTCAGGCGTTCAGCGAGCTGCGCTGCGCCAGTTGTCGCTTGTGGCATCAGGAAGGCAGCGCCTTCGCGAGCCAGATAATGGGCGTTATGGGTCTGGTGGTCGTCGATCGCATGGGGCAAGGGCACCAGCATCGAGGGCAGGCCCGCTGCCGCCAGCTCGCTGACGGTCAGGGCCCCGGCACGGCACACCACCAGGTCGGCCCAGCCATAGGCTTGGGCCATGTCCTTGATGAAGGGCTCGACCTGCGCCTGGACACCGGCTTGGCGGTATCGCTCGGCGGTGATCGACGCATGTTGCTTGCCAGCCTGGTGGAACACCTGGGGCCGTACGGCTTCGGGCACTTCGGCCAGCGCTTTAGGCAACAATGTGTTCAAGGGTTCCGCGCCCAGGCTACCGCCGAGCACCAGCAGGTGCGGTTGGCGCTGGCCAAGCGCAGGACGCCCGGCATCCATGAACAGTTCTGCACGCACCGGATTGCCTGTGGTGCGGCGCTTTTCACTGGCCGGGAAGGTGTCGGGGAAGGCTTCACATACCCGTGCGGCCAGGGGTACCAGCAAGCGGTTGGCGGTGCCGGCGCGGGCATTTTGCTCATGAATGATCAGCGGTACCCCGCAAAGGCGCGCCGCCACGCCGCCCGGGCCTGTGACATACCCACCGAAGCCCAGCACGCAGGCAGGCTTGAGCGTGCGGATGATGCGCCGGGCCTGCAGCACGGCCTTGACCAGGGTCAAAGGGGCCTTGAGCAGCGAGAGCTTGCCCTTGCCACGCAGGCCGCTGACTTGAATCCGATGCAGGGTAAGGCCGGCCTGGGGCACCAGTTCATTTTCGATCCCTCGCGGGGTGCCCAGCCAGTGCACGGTGTAGCCACGCGCCTGGAACTCGCGCGCGCAAGCCAGCGCTGGGAACACGTGACCGCCGGTTCCGCCGGCCATGATCAATACGTTCTTGTGTTCAGCGGCCATGGGCAGGCTCCTCGGCAAAGTCGCTCTCGCTGAATTCATGTTCTTCGCTGCCCAGATGGGTACGGCTTTCCCATTCGATACGCAGCAGCAGCCCCACGCACGCGCAGCAGATGACCAGCGAGCTGCCGCCATAGCTGAGGAACGGCAGGGTCAGGCCCTTGGTCGGCAGCAGGCCGACGTTCACGCCAATGTTGATCAAGAACTGACCAATCCACAGGAAGGCCAGGCCAAAGGCCATGTACGCGGCGAAGAACTGTTTGGCTTTCTCGGCCCACAGCCCGATGTAAAGCGCGCGAATGGTGACGAAGACGAATAGTGCGATGGTGACCAGCGAGCCAACCACACCCAGCTCTTCGGCCAGCACCGAGAACACGAAGTCGGTGTGCGCTTCAGGCAGGTAGAACTGCTTCTGCACGCTGTTGCCCAGGCCCACGCCCAGCCACTCGCCCCGCCCGAATGCGATCAGGGCCTGGGTCAACTGGTAGCCGGAGCCAAACTGATCGGACCAGGGGTCGGTGAAGGTGATCAGTCGCGCCATTCGATAGGGCTGCGCCTGCACCAGCACAAACACCGCCACGACCGCCAGCACCACCATCAGGCTGAAGCGGAACAGCCCCACCCCACCCAGGAACAGCATGGCAGCCGCGGCCCCCATCATCACCACGGTGGCGCCAAAGTCAGGCTCCATCAGCAGCAAACCGGCCATGGGCAGCAACACGATGAACGGCTTGAAAAAGCCCATCCAGCTCTCACGTACCTCGGTCTGCCGGCGTACCAGGTAGCCGGCAAGGTAGATGACCACAAATACCTTGGCGATTTCCGAAGGCTGGACGTTGAAGAAGCTGAAGCCGATCCAGCGCATCGAACCGTTGACCTCGCGCCCGATGCCGGGCACCAGCACCATGACCAGCAGGCCAAAGGCACCGAGCAGCATCATGAACCCCATGCGCTGCCAGGTGGCGATCGGCACCATCATGGTCGCGCCACAGGCAACCAGCCCGAGGAAGACGTAAACCAGGTGCCGGTACATGTGGTAAAGCGGGTTGCCGGACTGGACGGCGGCCACCTCCGAGGAGGCAGAGGTGATCATTACCAGGCCCAGGCCCAGCAGCGCCAGGCAACCGGCCAGCAGAGGGAAGTCCAAGTCGATGCCACGGCCGCTGATCAGCGGCGACGGGTAAGGCTTGAGGATGCCGAAGATCATGCCAGTGCTCCCGCTGCCTGGGCAAACAGGCGCCCGCGTTCTTCGAAGTTCTTGAACATGTCGAGGCTGGCGCAGGCTGGCGACAGCAGCACGGCATCACCGGGCTGTGCCAATTCGGCGCAGCGCTGCACAGCGTCGTCCAGGGAGGCTACCCGCACCAGCGGCGCGGCATCGCCGAGGGCCTGGCCCAGGCGTTCAGCATCACGGCCGAGCAACACCACGGCGCGGCAATAGCGCCGGATCGGTTCGCGCAGCGCCGCAAAATCGGCGCCCTTGCCGTCGCCTCCGGCAATCAGCACCAGCTTGCCTTGCGTATCGGCACCCAGGCCTTCGATAGCTGCCAGTGCGGCGCCCACGTTGGTGGCCTTGGAGTCGTCGTACCAGTTCACCCCGTTGCGCTCACGTACCCACTGGCAGCGGTGAGCGAGCCCCTTGAATTCACGCAGCGCCTGCAGCATCGGCTCGAAGGGCAGCCCTGCAGCATGGCCCAGGGCCAGTGCGGCCAGCGCATTGCTTTGGTTATGAGCACCGCGCACCTTGAGTTCGCGCACCGGCATCAGAGCCTGGAACGCGAAGGCAAGGTATTTCTCGCCGTCCACCTCGCGCAGGCCGAAGGCTTTGAAGTCGGGCTCGCTCAGACCAAAGGTCCAGCAGGGGCGGCCTTCGACTGGCAGGGGACGGCTGAGCGCGTCCTGGCGATTGACCACCACCTGCCGGGCACCACGGAAGATGCGGTGCTTGGCCAGGTGGTAGGCCGGCAGGCCACTGTAGCGGTCCATGTGGTCTTCGCTGATGTTCAGCACCGTGGCGACTTCGGCATTGAGCTGGTCGGTGGTTTCCAGCTGGAAGCTGGACAGCTCCATCACGTACAGCTCGACGTCATCGGCCAACAGGTCGAGGGCCGGGGTGCCGAGGTTACCGCCAACCGCTACGCGCTTGCCCGCCCTGGCGGCCATTTCGCCGACCAGGGTGG
The DNA here is from genome assembly GCF_002021815.1 of Pseudomonas parafulva. Lineage (NCBI taxonomy): Bacteria > Pseudomonadati > Pseudomonadota > Gammaproteobacteria > Pseudomonadales > Pseudomonadaceae > Pseudomonas > Pseudomonas parafulva. The sequence goes on along the minus strand of NZ_CP019952.1, from coordinate 937,549 downwards.
TGACGGTGCTTTTGGCATTCGATCCACTGATGGCGATGATCGGTGCCTTGGCGTTGCGCGCAAACAGCTCGATGTCGCCGGACAGCTTGACCCCGCGGGCAGCGGCTTGTTGCAGCGCCGGCGTAGCCAAGGCCAAGCCTGGGCTGACGTACAGCTCGCTGGCGCGGCACAGGAAGTCCACGTCAAGCTCGCCACAGCGTACTTCCACCTGCGGGTAATCTCGGCGCAGGGTTTCCAGTTCCGGCGGTTGCTCGCGGGTATCGGCGACCGCAAAGGCAATGCCCCGGCTCGCCAGGAAGCGAACCAGGGACATGCCGCTCTTGCCGAGGCCGACAACGATGCGGAATTGGTCGGAAGCGATCAGTGACACGCGCATCTACCTCAGTTTCAGGGTGGCAAGGCCAATCAGCACCAGGATCACGGTGATGATCCAGAAGCGGACGATCACGCGTGGCTCTGGCCAGCCCTTGAGTTCAAAGTGGTGGTGAATCGGCGCCATGCGGAACACGCGCTTGCCGGTCAGCTTGAAGGAAGCGACCTGGATGACCACGGACAGGGTTTCCATCACGAATACACCGCCCATGATGAACAGCACGATTTCCTGGCGCACGATCACGGCGATGGTGCCCAGCGCCGCGCCCAGCGCCAGTGCGCCCACGTCGCCCATGAACACTTGTGCCGGGTAGGTGTTGAACCACAGAAAGCCCAGGCCGGCACCGATCAGTGCGCCGCAGAACACGATCAGCTCACCAGAGCCGGGTACGTACGGGATCAACAGGTACTCGGCGAATTTCACGTTGCCCGACAAGTAGCAGAAGATGCCCAGCGCCCCGCCAACCATCACGGTCGGCATGATGGCAAGACCATCCAGGCCATCGGTCAGGTTCACGGCGTTGCTGGAGCCGACGATGACGAAATAGGTCAGCACCACGAAACCGATGCCCAGAGGGATGGTAACGTCCTTGATGAACGGCAGTATCAGGGTGGTCTCCACACTGGTCGGGGCCGTCTTGTAGAGGAACACGGCCGCAGCCAGGCCGAACACCGACTGCCAGAAATACTTCCAGCGACTTGGCAGGCCGCGGGAGTTCTTCTCGATGACCTTGCGGTAGTCGTCGACCCAGCCGATGGCACCGAAGGCCAGGGTAACGATCAGCACCACCCAGACATAACGGTTGGTCAGGTCAGCCCACAGCAAGGTACTGACGGCAATGGCAGACAGGATCAATGCCCCGCCCATGGTCGGCGTACCGGACTTGGACAGGTGCGACTGCGGCCCGTCATTGCGAACGGCCTGGCCGATCTGGCGAATTTGCAGGGTACGGATCATCCACGGCCCCAGCCACAGCGCCAGCGACAACGCGGTAAGCACCCCGAGAATCCCGCGCAGGGAGAGGTACTGGAAGACCGCGAAGCCTTTGTGGAACTGTTGCAGATACTCGGCCAACAGCAGCAGCATTAATGTTTCTCCCCGCTGGCACCGCACAGTGCAGCCACGACATTTTCCATCGCAGCGCTGCGCGAGCCCTTGATCAAGATAGTGGTATCGCCGGCATTTTCGGCACTGACTGCTTCGATCAGCGCGGCCTGCGTAGCGTAATGGTGGCCATGGGTACCAAACGCCTCGACGGCGTGCGCCATGTTGGCGCCCACCGCATACAAGGCGTCGACCTTGCCGCGGGCGTAGTCACCCACCTGACGGTGACCTTCCTGCGCCCACTGACCCAGCTCGCCAATTTCTCCAAGCACCAGGACAGTGCGTCCGGAAAAGCCGGCGAGTATATCAATGGCGGCACACATGGAGGTGGGATTTGCGTTGTAACTGTCGTCGATCACGCGAGCGCCGCTCGGGGTGACCTGCGCCACGGTGCGGCCCTTGACCGGCTGGACCGCAGCCAGGCCGGCAGCAATGCCCTGCAGGCTGATGCCCACGGCATGGGCGGCGGCGGCGGCGGCCAAGGCGTTGCTGACGTTGTGCACGCCCAGCACGTTGAGTTGCACCTGCGCCTGCTCGCCGGCCCCGTGCAGGGTGAAAGACGGGCAGCCGCGGGGGTCACGGCCAATGTCACTGGCATGGAAGTCGGCACGGGTATCGTCGAGCGCAAAGCTCACGATCCGGTGATCGCCGGCACGCGTTCGCCAAGTGTCGAAGGCCTTGTCGGCCAGGTTGAGAATGGCGGTACCGCCCTCACCCAGTCCTTCGAGGATTTCGCCCTTGGCCTCGACGATCTTCTCCGGGCCGCCGAATTCACCCACGTGCGCGGTGCCGGCATTGTTGATGATGACCACTTGGGGCTGAGTCAAACCCACGGTGTAGCGAATTTCGCCGATGCGCGAGGCGCCCAGCTCGATGACGGCGGCGCTGTGCTCGGGGGCGATTTCCAACAAGGTCAGCGGCGCGCCCAGGTCATTGTTCAGGTTGCCGCGTGTGGCATGCACCAGGCCGCGCGTGCGCAGGACACTGGCGAGCATTTCCTTGACCGTGGTCTTGCCGCTGGACCCGGTAATGGCCACCACGGGCTTGTCAAAGGCCGCCCGGTTGAGTGCACCGAGCTGGCCAAGGGCCAGGCGACAATCGGCGACCACCAATTGCGGCAGGTCGACGCCCTGCACTTGGCGTTCGACCAGGGCCGCCACGGCGCCCTTGGCCTTGACGTCCGTCAGGTAGTCATGACCGTCAAAGCGCGGGCCGGCCAGGGCAACGAAGAGTTGCCCCGGCGCGACGCTGCGGCTGTCGATGCTGACGCCATCGAAGCGGGCATCGGCGCCGGTCAGGCGACCCTTCAAGGTGGCGCTCACCTGGCTAAGCGTCATCGCCTCAAGCATTGGGGGCCTCCCAGGCTGCGAGTGCCTTTTCGGCCTCGGTCAAATCGGAAAACGCATGGCGCTGCGCGTTGATCTCCTGATAGTCCTCGTGTCCCTTGCCGGCCAGCACGATGACGTCGTCGGCAGCGGCACCGGCGATCAGCTGGGCGATGGCCTCACCGCGACCGGCCACGAACGCCACCTCGGCCGGCGCCGTAAAGCCGGGCCGAATATCGTCGAAGATGCGCATTGGGTCTTCGGTACGCGGGTTGTCGTCGGTCACCAGCACCCGGTCGGCCAGACGTTCGGCCACTTCTGCCATCAGCGGGCGCTTGCCCCGGTCACGGTCACCGCCACAGCCGAACAGGCACAGCAGTTGGCCGTGGGCATGGGGGCGTAGGGCCTGGAGCACTTTTTCCAGGGCATCGGGCGTGTGCGCGTAGTCGACCACCACCAGGGGCTTGTCGCCGCCGCCCAGGCGTTGCATGCGGCCAACAGGGCCGTGTAACTGCGGCATGACCTTGAGGATCTCGTCCAGGGCGTAGTCCAACGCCAGCAGGGTCGCCACGGCCGCCAATACGTTGCTCAGGTTGAAGCGACCCAGCAGCTGCGTGCGCAACGTGCGCTCGCCCTGGGCGGTGACGAGGGTAGCGCAGACGCCATCGTCGTCGAACTTGGCCTTGGGGCAGTACAGCGAGGCGTCCGAGTGCTCCAGGCTGTAGGTGATCAACCGGGTATCGATGCGCTCGGCCATCGGCTTGTGAGCGTAGGCGTCAGCCAGGCGGCGACCGAAGTCGTCGTCCAGATTGACCACTTGGCAACGCAGGCTTGGCCAGGCAAACAGCTTGGCCTTGGCCGCTTCGTAGGCCTGCATGCTGCCGTGGTAGTCGAGGTGGTCACGGGACAGGTTGGTCATCACCGCGATGTCGAACGCCAAGGCCGCTACACGCCCCTGTTCCAGTGCATGGGAGGACACTTCCATGGCAACGGCCTTGGCGCCTTGTTTTTTCAAGTCGTACAGGGTCGACTGCACGGCGATCGGGTCAGGCGTGGTCAGTCGACCGCTTTTCAGCTCGCCGTAGAAACCCGTCCCCAGGGTACCCACCAGGCCGCAACGCTGGCCCAACAGGTCGAGCGCCTGTGCCACCAGTTGGGTGACGCTGGTCTTGCCGTTGGTGCCGGTCACGCCTACCAGGTTCAACTGGCGGCTGGGCTCGCCATAGAAACGCCCGGCGATGTCCGACAGCTGGGCGATCAGGCCCTTGACTGGAATCAGCGGTACATCGGTCAGCGGCAGCACCGTGGCGCCCTGTTCCTCGTAAGCCACGGCGGCAGCGCCACGGGCCAGCGCGTCGGCGATATGCTCGCGGCCATCGACCTTGGCACCAGGCACTGCCAGGAACAGGTCGCCTGGGCGCACGTTGCGGCTATCGAGGGTCAGTTCACGAATCAGCGGGTCGCGACTGGCATGGGCGAAGAGGTTGCTCAATGGCATTGTCATTATCCTCGCCCTCCGTTGGCGGCTGCTGCATTGACTTGCGATTGGCTTGCCGGCGCAGGTGGCGGCAGGTTGTCTGGCGGCACGTTCATCAACCGAAGGGTGCCGGACATGACCTTGCTGAACACAGGTGCCGATACCAGACCGCCGAAGTAGCCGCCTTTGCCGGGTTCGTCGATTACCACGACGATCGCATAGCGCGGGTCGCTCATCGGGCCGAAGCCTGCGAACAGCGAGCGATAGGCATTTTCGGTGTAGCCCTTGGAACCCACCGTGGCTTTACGCGCGGTACCGGACTTGCCGGCCACGTGGTAGAACGGCACCTGGGCACGGAACACGCCGCGCGGCGCCTCGATCACTTGCTGGAGCATGCCCTGCACGGTTTCTGCGGTTTCCTTGGGAATCGCCTGGACGGCTTCGGGCGCCTTGTCCACCTTGAGGATCGACAGCGGCACCATCTTGCCGTCGTTGGCCAAGGCTGCATAAGCGTGCACCAGCTGCAGGGCGGTGACCGAAACGCCGTAGCCGTACGACAGCGTGGCTGTTTCGGCCTTGCGCCACTCCCGGTGGTTGGGCAGGTTGCCGACGCGCTCGCCCGGGAAACCCAGGCCGGTGTACTGGCCCAGCCCGACCTGGGACATGACACGGTAGATGGCTTCGCCGCCGATATCGAAGGCGATCTTGCTCATGCCCACGTTACTGGAGTTGATCAGAATGCCGGTCAGGTCGAGGATCGGACCCTCGCTTCGGGACACGTCCTTGATGGTATAGCGACCGATCTGCAGGCTGCCCGGGTAAACCTCGACCTTGTCGGTAGGCTTCCAGCGGCCGCTTTCCAGTGCGGCACTCATCGAGATCGGCTTGACCGTGGAGCCAGGCTCGAACACGTCGATGATGGCCCGGTTGCGCATGGCCGCCGGGAACATGCTGCGGCGGTTGTTGGGGTTGTAGGTAGGCTGGTTGACCATCGCGAGAACCTCGCCGGTCTTGACGTCCATGATCACCAGGCTGCCGGCCTTGGCGTCCTGCTCGGCGATGGCGTTGCGCAGTTCGCGGGTAGCCAGGTATTGAAGGCGCAGGTCAATCGACAACGCCAAGGTCTTCCCTGCCTTGGCGTTCTTGGTGACCTGGATGTCCTTGATCAGGCGGCCGCGCCGGTCCTTGATCACCTGCCGCTTGCCCGGTACACCGGCCAGCCACTCGTCATAGGCCAGCTCGACGCCCTCGCGACCGTGATCGTCCAGGTCGGTAAAGCCGACCATGTGGGCGGTCACGTCGCCGGCAGGGTAGAAGCGGCGGAACTCTTCCAGCCCATAGACGCCTGGTACCTTCAGGTCCAGCACATGCTGCCCCTGCTCCGGGGTCAGGCCGCGGACCAGGTAGATGAATTCCTTGTTGGCTTGCTGGGTCAGGCGCTCGGTGAGCTGCTGGGGGTTTTGCCCCAGAGCAGCTGCCAACTGCGGCCAGCGGTCGCGCGAAGCCTGCATTTCCTTGGGGTTGGCCCACAGCGTGGTGACCGGCGTGCTGACCGCCAGCGGCTCACCGTTGCGGTCAGTGATCAAACCACGGTGCGCAGGGATGGGAATGTGGCGCAGGCTGCGTGCATCGCCCTGGCCCTTGAGGAAATCGCGGTCGACGACCTGCAGGTCGATGATGCGCCAGCAAATGGCACCGACCATCAGCGCCAACAGGCCGACGACCACACGGAACCGCCAGGGATAGAGTGCGCCTTCGAGCTTCATCATGGCGCCACCATCCGCACTTCGTCAGCGGCTGGCACGCGCATCTTGAGCTGCTCGGTAGCCAGGTTTTCGATGCGACTGGCCGCTGTCCAAGTGCTTTGCTCCAGGATCAACCGGCCCCATTCAGCCTGGGCCTTGTCCCGCTCGTTGAGCTCCCCGTACAGGGTATTGAGCAATTGACGGTTCCAGTGCGCGCTGTACGACACGGCAATGGCCGAGCCCAGCACGCCGACGAACAGCATGAGCATGAGGAAGCTGCCGCCAGGCAGAGGTTTGGCGAACAACTTGCTCACCGCAATTTCTCCGCAACACGCATCACCGCACTGCGTGAGCGGGGGTTGGCCTTGAGCTCTGCATCGGAGGCGAACTGGGCTTTACCGATCAGCTTGATGGTGGGCTCAAACACCTTGTGCTGCACGGGCAGGTTGCGCGGCAGGTTGTCAGCTTCGCCCTTGGCCAGTTTGCGCATGAACAGCTTGACGATGCGGTCTTCGAGCGAGTGGAAGCTGATCACGGCCAGGCGACCGCCAACCTCCAGTGCGTCGATGGCCGCTTGCAGGCCGGTTTCCAGGTCGCCGAGTTCGTTGTTGACGTGGATACGCAGGCCCTGGAACGCGCGGGTGGCTGGGTTCTTGCCCTTTTCCCATGCAGGGTTGGCCACCTTGAGAACCTCGGCAAGGTCGCCTGTGCGGGTGAACGGCTGCTTTTCACGGCGCTCGACGACTGCACGGGCCATACGGCCGGCAAAGCGCTCCTCGCCATACTCCTTGAATACGCGGGCGATTTCCTCGACCGGCGCGGTGGCAATGAATTCGGCGGCGCTGATGCCTTGGTCGGGGTTCATGCGCATGTCCAGCGGCCCGTCATTGAGGAAGCTGAAGCCACGCTCCGGGTCGTCAAGCTGTGGTGAAGACACGCCCAGGTCCATCAGTATCCCGCTCACCTTACCGTGCAGGCCGCGCTCGGCCACTTCTGCACCCAGCTCGGCAAAGCTGCGCTGCACAATGACAAAGCGGCCGTCTTCGGCCGCCAGCGCTTGCCCTGTGACAATCGCTTGTGGGTCTTTGTCAAATCCCAACAGCCGCCCTTCTGGGCCGAGCTTGCTGAGGATCAGCCGACTGTGTCCGCCACGGCCAAAGGTGCCGTCCAGATAGCAACCGTCGGCGCGCAAGGCCAGTGCCTCGACAGCTTCGTCGAGCAGGACGGTAATGTGGTTGAAGCCGCTATCTATGGTCACAGGATCAGGTCACGCAATTCGTCGGGCATGGCGCCCGGTTGTTGGATAGCTGCGAGGTCGGCTGCCGAAACCGTGTTCCAGGCTTCCTCATCCCACAGCTGGAATTTGTTCAGTTGCCCCACCAGCATCGCCTTCTTGTCCAGCCGGGCGTACTCACGCAAGCGGGGCGGCACCAGGAAGCGACCACTGCCATCAAGCTCAAGGTCGACCGCGTTACCAATCAGCAAGCGCTGCAGGCGGCGGTTTTCCTCACGAAGCGATGGCAAGGCTCGCAACTTGGCTTCAATTTGCTCCCACTCATCGAGCGGGTAGACGCACAAACAGGGATCGACAGCGTCAATGGTCACGATCAGCTGCCCGTTGCAACGCGAATCGAGCTCGTCACGGTACCGGCTCGGCATGGCGAGACGGCCCTTGGCATCGAGACTGACGGCATTGGCTCCGCGAAACACGGCTGCGATTCCCCACAATATTAGCTTTTTTGTGTCAGAAAACCCACTTCATCCCACTTTCTGCCACTTGCGCACACTATAGGAATCCGCCCGCAGCACCGTCAAGGCACGTTCGGAAGGAAAAGCCTTACATGACCGAGATTTAGCGCGTTAAAGGAATGTGGAAAGACTATCTGGGGAGTAAAAAGACTTGGGAAATCAAATGCGCACAACCCGATGCGTGCCGAACTTAAAGTGATTTATCAAGAGTAAGATTTTTTCGGCATTACAAGATGAGATCTGCTATCGATTCAAGCAGGAGGGAAGAGGTGGAGAGTCAATCTGTAAGCCGGGTTTTGTCGAGGACAGTCATTCCTCTACGACGGCCATCACTGGACGCCTCTAGCAACCTACCCGGTTCCGACGCGGGCCACGCCTGATGGAACCCTATTTGGTCTTGCTCCGAGTGGGGTTTACCTAGCCACGGACTGTTGCCAGCCGTGCGGTGCGCTCTTACCGCACCTTTTCACCCTTACCGGCACAGAAGTGCTTAGGCGGTTGTTTTCTGTGGCACTTTCCGTAGGCTCGCGCCTCCCAGGCGTTACCTGGCACTCTGCCCTGCGGAGCCCGGACTTTCCTCCCCCCGCCAGCGACACCGCAATGCGGTGGAACTTAAACGGGCAGCGACTGTCCGATCGACTCTCCGGCGCAAAGAGTACCGGCAGATGCTACCAAGAACAAGCATTACCGCCTTTTATATCAATTAGCCACTACTACGCTTTCTGTTTTTCCAGTGCAACTTGATACAGCAGGTTCTTGCGGACGCCCGTTATTTCCGACGCCAGCGCCGCTGCCCGCTTGAGCGGAAGCTCGGCCAGCAGAAGGTCAAGTACGCGCTGCGCTTCGGTGCCGATACCCTGTTCGCCTTCCGGGGCGCTCCAGCCGCCTACCAGTACCACACATTCGCCGCGCTGCTGGTTGCTGTCGCCGGCAACGAACGCATGGAGCTCGGACAAAGGCAGGCCCTTGAGGGTTTCAAACGTTTTGGTGATTTCGCGCGCCAGCACTGCTGGACGGTCTGCGCCAAATACCGCCTGCATGTCGTCCAGGCACTCCAGGATGCGATGCGGCGCCTCATAGAAGATCAAGGTACGCGGCTCCTCCTTGACCTGCTCCAGACGGGCGCGGCGCCCCGCTGTCTTGGCGGGCAGGAAACCTTCGAAGATGAAGCGATCCGAAGGCAAGCCTGCCGCTGACAGTGCGGCGATCAAGGCACAGGCGCCAGGCACCGGCACCACGGGCACACCTGCAGCGCGAGCCTGTCGCACCAGGTGATAACCGGGGTCCGAAATCAGCGGTGTGCCTGCGTCAGACACCAGCGCCACATCGTCGCCGGCCATTAGCCGGGTCAGAAAGCGACCACCCTCATCCCGCTCGTTATGTTCATGGCAGGCGGCCAGTGGTGTGTCGATGCCGAAGTGTTGCAGCAGGCGGATCGAATGGCGCGTGTCCTCGGCAGCGATCAGTGACACGCTTGCCAGCACCTTCAGCGCCCTGGCACTCATGTCATCAAGATTGCCGATAGGCGTTGCCACCACATAAAGCGTTCCCACTGGGGCGGTCGAAGCCCCGGCCACATCAGTCACTGCACGCACCTGCCATTGAAATCAAAGCAGGCATTGTAGCCCGAGCACCCGCAACAGCGCGCAAAGAAGTTGAACGCCGCTGCGCCACAGCAGGCCTATAGTGAAGCTTCCACACGGCGACATCGCGCCCCGGCCAGCGCTTGGGTACAATCGCCAGCCAACTTGATCGAGTAACAGGACAATTACATGATCGCCTGCCTGCGGCTGCTCACAGCCTTCTGTCTCGCTGCCCTGCTGGCAGCCTGCGCCAGTTCGCCCTCATCCAGCCTTGGCGAGCTGCCCCGTACGCCGGATGCCAGCATCGAGCAACTGCTCGAACGGGCGACCTCCAGCAAGTCTGCCGAAGATGCCGCACTGCTGCGCCTGAGCGCCGCAGACATGGCCTATCAGCAGAAGGACTTCCCGCGCGCCGCACGCATTCTCGAACAAGTCCAGGTAGACACGCTCAAGCCCGCCCAGCAGGTGTTCGCCGTCACGCTAACCGCCGAACTTGCCATGAGCCGCAACCAACCCAAGGCTGCCTTGAGCGCGCTGCAGCATCCCAGCCTGCAGCACGTGCCCGAATTGCCTGCGCAACAGCAGGTGCGCACCTATTCGGTACATGCCGCCGCTCTGGAGGCCGACGGGCAGGCCATGGCCGCTGCCCAGCAGCGTGTGCTGTTGGCACCGCTGCTCAGCGGGCAAGCCGCCAGCGCCAACCACGATGCCATCTGGTCACTTGTCGCCTCGCTGTCGACCGAGCAGCTGCAACAGCCCGCCAACGATCCGGTCCTGGCGGGCTGGTCCAGCCTCGCCCTGGCCGTCAAGGGCGCCGGCACCCTGGAGCAGCAACAGGCAGCCATCGACGACTGGGTCAAACAGCACCCGGATCATCCTGCCGCGAAACAGTTGCCCACTGCCCTCACCAAGCTCAAGGAGCTGGCTAGCCAGCCTCTGACGCGTATCGCCCTGCTACTTCCCCAGGAAGGCCCATTGGCCGGTGTGGCGCGCGCGCTGCGTGACGGGTTCATGGCCGCCCACTTCCAGGCCCAGCAATCCGGGCAACCCGCCCCGTCCGTGCAGATGGTCGACAGCTCCCGCATCGGGTCGCTGGACGACTTCTACCGACAGGCGCAGGCCGACGGCGTGCAGCTTGTCATTGGCCCATTGGAGAAACCCCTGGTCAAGCAATTGGCTGCCAAGCCGCAGCTTCCGATCACCACCCTGGCACTGAACTATGCCGACGCGGGTCAAAAGGCGCCGCCTCAACTGTTCCAGTTCGGCCTTGCCGCCGAGGACGAGGCCCGCGAGGTGTCCCGCAGGGCCCGCGCAGACGGCATGGTCCGCGCCGTTGCCATGGTGCCGAGCGGTGAATGGGGCGATCGTGTCCTGGCCGCGTTCCGTCAGGATTGGGAGAGCAACGGCGGTACACTGCTGGCTGCAGAGCGTATTGCCCAGCCCGTGGCACTGGCCCAGCAGATTGCCGACCTGTTCCAGCTGCGCCAAAGCGAAGGGCGCGCCAAGAGCGTGCAAAGCACCGTGGGCGGCAGCATCGCTGCCCAGCCGGCACGTCGCCAGGACATCGACTTCCTGTTCCTGGCAGCCACCCCACAGCAGGCGCAGCAGATCAAGCCGACGCTGAACTTCCAGTACGCAGGTGACGTGCCAGTCTATGCCACTTCCAACCTGTACAGCGCCAGCGGCGATGTGAACCAGTACAACGACATGAACGGCATCCGTTTCTGTGAAACCCCATGGTTGCTCGACAGCAGCAACAGCCTCCGCCAGCAGGTGGTACAGCAATGGCCGCAAGCGGCGGGGAGCCTGGGCCGCCTGTATGCCATGGGTGTAGACGCCTACACCCTGGCCCCGCGCCTCGGTCAGCTCAAGGCCCTGCCGGACAGCCGTATCCAGGGCCTGTCTGGCAACCTCGGCATCAATGCCAGCCAGCGCGTTGAGCGTCAGTTGCCGTGGGCAGAGTTCGCCGGCGGCCAGGTCAAGCGCCTCCCTGATACGCCCCGCTGATGACCGCTGCCTCGCCAAGCCATGCTGGGCAAGCGGCGGAAAACCATGCCCTTGAGTACCTTCAAGGGCATGGCCTGAAGCTGATTGACCGCAACTGGCGATGCAAAGGAGGCGAGCTTGATCTGGTCATGCTCGACGCCGATACAGTAGTATTCGTCGAAGTCCGCTATCGGTTGCACGCGCACTACGGTGGCGCCCTCGGCAGTATCGATCAGCGCAAGCAGAAGCGGCTGGTGCTTGCCGCCAGCCTGTTCCTGCATCAGAAACCTCAATGGGGCAACTGTCCTTGCCGCTTCGACGTGGTCGCCCTTCAAGGCAGCCATCATGCTGGCAAGCCGCTCGAATGGTTGAAAAACGCCTTCGAATGCTGAACCCACTTCGTTCTTTTTGCTCTATGTTTCGCGGGCTGATTACCGTCGCGTGCCGCGACGGCCTCCGCCCCATTTAAGGTCACCAGATGGACATGCAATCCCGAATCCGCCGGCTGTTCCAGGCCAGCATCGATACCAAGCAACAGGCAATGGACATCCTGGCACCGCACATCGAGCAGGCCAGCCTGGTCATGGTCAACGCACTGCTCAACGAGGGCAAGATGCTCGCGTGCGGCAACGGCGGCTCGGCCGGCGATGCGCAACATTTCTCTTCGGAGCTGCTCAACCGCTTCGAACGCGAACGCCCCAGCCTGCCAGCAATCGCGCTGACCACTGACAGCTCGACCCTGACCTCGATTGCCAACGACTACAGTTACAACGAGGTGTTTTCCAAGCAGATCCGCGCCTTGGGCCAACCCGGGGATGTTCTGCTGGCCATCTCCACCAGCGGCAATTCCGCCAACGTCATCCAGGCCATCCAGGCCGCACATGACCGCGAAATGATTGTCGTAGCATTGACGGGCCGCGACGGCGGGGGCATGGCCTCGCTATTGCTGCCAGAGGACGTCGAGATTCGGGTACCCTCGACGGTGACCGCTCGCATCCAGGAAGTCCACCTGCTGGCGATCCATTGCCTGTGCGATCTGATCGACAGCCAACTGTTCGGGAGTGAAGAATGACCCCTATGCGCATTGGCCTCATGGCCTTGACCTTGTGCCTGAGCGTCACCGGCTGCAGTTCGGTACTCAACTCTGCTCGTAATTCGCCCATCGAGGACGACCGAGGCACTCGCACCATTGGCAGCAAGATCGACGATTCACTGATCGAGACCAAGGCATCGGTGAACATCGCCAAGGCAAGCCCGGACCTCGACAAGGGCTCGCACATCGTCGTCAGCAGCTACAACGGCATCGTTCTGTTGGCTGGCCAGACGCCACGCGCCGACCTCAAAAGCCTTGCCGAACAGACGGCCAGCCAAGTCCAGCGCGTCAAGAAGGTGCATAACGAACTGCAGGTCATGCAGCCCTCCTCCATCCTGGCGCGCAACAACGATGCGTGGTTGACCACCAAGATCAAGACTCAGATGCTGGCCGATACAGCAGTACCCAGCTCGCGGATCAAAGTGATCACCGAGAATGGCATCGTGTATTTGTTGGGGCTCGTCACCCAGCAGGAGGCCAATGCCGCCACTGCCGTCGTGCAAAGCGTGTCTGGTGTGCAAAAAATCGTGAAACTGTTCGAGTACATCGACTGAACACTTGAGCACGCCAGGCCGCGCAGGCCCTCGCGCACCTAGCCTATTGACAGTACTAAAAAGGCGATCCTTGCGGATCGCCTTTTCTTATTTCACCACTTTCAAACTTGGCCGACCGCTCGGGCGCGGTGGCTGCCCGCCGCCTTCTGGCGGCCCATCATCATCAGGCTGCTCCTGATCGTCCTCGATTTCCTCGTCCTCCATCATCGAAGACTCCAACTCGAAAACCATGCCCTGACCATTTTCGCGGGCATAAATACCCAGTACCGCGCCAATGGGCACGAACAACGAATGGGGCACGCCGCCAAAACGGCCTTCGAAGCTGACGGCGTCATTGTCCATGTGCAAACTGCGCACAGCGCTGGGCGACACATTCAGGACGATCTGGCCATCACTGGCAAAACCTTCCGGCACCTGTACTTTCGGGTACTCGGCATTGACCAACATATGGGGTGTGCAATCGTTGTCGACGATCCACTCGTACAGTGCTCGAACCAGATAGGGGCGACTGGAGTTCATCAACAGCTCCTCAAAGCGTGCGCATTTCGCGTTCAACGGACGACAGGCTTGCCTGGAATGACTCCCGGGCGAACTGTCGCTCCATGTAATCCAGCAGCGGCTTGGCTTGCCGCGGCAATTCGATACCCATCATCGGCAGACGCCAGAGTATGGGCAGTAGACAGCAATCGACCAGGCTTTGCTCATCGCTCATGAAACAGGCGAACTCGCCAAACAGCGGCGAGACACCGGTCAGGCTCTCGCGCAGCGCCTTGCGAGCCTCTGCACGGGCAGCCTCACCGGTGCGTGGGTCGAGAATCTGATCAGCCAGGCTGCACCAGTCACGCTGGATACGGTGCATCAGTAACCGGCTATTGCCACGCCCCACCGGATAGACCGGCATCAGCGGAGGATGCGGATAGCGCTCCTCCAGGTACTCCATGATCACCGACGACTCATACAGGACCAAATCCCGATCAACCAAGGTCGGCACGCTGCCATACGGGTTCAGTTCGGCGAGCCGCGGCGGAATCTTGTCGGTATCGACGTTGGTGATGTGCGCGTCAACGGCCTTTTCGGCCAACACAAGGCGAACCCGATGCGAGTATTGATCGGCAGGGTCGGAATAGCAGGCTAACCCATTGGTTACGCCCATGTAGCGCCTCCTCTCGAGGGATGCTTGTAAAACTGTAAATGAAAACGCGCCTGTGGCGCACTGGCATAACTACCAGTGCGCCACAGGCGCGTTCAACAACCAGAGGTTACTGCGTGATCAGTGCACGTCCTTCCAGTATTCACGCTTGAGCAAGTAGGCGAATACGAAGAAGAAAGCCAGGTACAGCAATACGTAGGTACCAATGCGCTGGCTTTCCAGTTTGACCGGGTTGGCCGAATAGGCCAGGAAGGTCACCAGGTTCTTGACCTTCTCGTCGAACTGCTCGGTGGTCAGAGTACCGGAATTCGGCGTGATGGTCAGCTGATCGCAGGCTTCATGGGTCAACGGCGTGCCGGTCAAGGGGTCAAATTGTTTCTTGCCATCCACCACCGTCTGCACCTGCTTGCAGCCGATCACCTGGTTTCCCTGCAGGCCAACCAGCACGTTCGGCATGCCGACGTTCGGGAAGACCTTGTTGTTCACACCGTAGGGCCGCGATGGGTCTTCATAGAAACTGCGCAGATAGCTGTACAGCCAGTCGGCGCCTCTGACCCGTGCCACCAGGGTAAGGTCGGGTGGCGCGGCACCGAACCAGGTCTTGGCATCGCTGGGTTTCATGCCAATCTGCATGTGGTCGCCAATCTTGGCCCCGGTGAACACCAGGTTTTCAAGCATCACGTCGTGGGGAATGCCCAGGTCATCAGCCACCCGCTCATAGCGCTGGAACTTGGCACTGTGGCACCCCATGCAGTAGTTGGCGAACGTGCGCGCACCGTCCTGCATCGCTGCCTTGTCGCTCAAGTCGATATCGACCTTGTCCAGTTCCACGCCATGCTCTGCAGCAAGGGCGAATGCAGGCATCACTGCCAGGAGAAATACAGCAATCAACTTTTTCATCAGCCAGTCACCCTTTCCGGAACCGGTTTGGTCTTCTCGAGCCTTGTGTAGAACGGCATCAGCAGGAAGTAGGCGAAGTACAGGAACGTGCACACCTGCGACAGCAAGGTACGCCCAGGCGTTGGCGCCAGTACCCCCAGCACGCCGAGGACGATGAAGGCGACGCAGAACACCAGCAGGGAGAGTTTGCTTATCCAGCCCTTGTAGCGCATGGAGCGAACCGGGCTGCGGTCCAGCCAGGGCAGCACGAACAGTACGGCAATGGCTGCGCCCATGGCGATCACGCCCATCAGCTTGTCCGGTACGGCGCGCAAGATGGCGTAGAACGGCGTGAAGTACCACACCGGCGCGATGTGCTCGGGGGTCTTGAAGGCGTTGGCCTGTTCGAAGTTGGGTTTTTCCAGGAAGTACCCGCCCATTTCCGGGAAGAAGAACACCACGGCGCAGAACACGAACAGGAACACGACCACCCCGACGATATCCTTGACGGTGTAGTACGGGTGGAACGGAATACCGTCCAGCGGGATACCGTTTTCGTCCTTGTGCTTCTTGATGTCGATGCCATCGGGGTTGTTAGAGCCGACTTCGTGCAGGGCCAGGATATGCAGCACCACCAGGCCCAGGATGACGATCGGCAATGCCACTACATGCAGGGCGAAGAAGCGGTTGAGCGTGATGCCCGAGATCAGGTAGTCGCCGCGAATCCACTGGGTGATGTCATCACCAATGACGGGAATGGCCCCGAACAACGAGATGATCACCTGGGCACCCCAATACGACATCTGCCCCCATGGCAGCAGGTAGCCCATGAACGCTTCAGCCATCAGCGCCAGGTAGATCAGCATGCCAAACAGCCATACCAGCTCCCTGGGCTTTTGGTAGGAGCCATACAACAGGCCGCGGAACATGTGCAGGTAGACCACGATGAAGAAGGCCGACGCACCCGTCGAATGCAAGTAGCGCAGGATCCAGCCGTATTCCACGTCACGCATGATGTATTCGACTGAGGCGAAGGCCTCTTCGGCCGAAGGCGTGAAACTCATCGTCAGCCAGACCCCGGTGACGATCTGGTTGACCAACACCAGCAAGGCCAGGGAGCCGAAGAAGTACAGGAAATTGAAGTTCTTGGGCGCGTAGTACTTGCTGAGGTGGTCTTCCCACATCTTGGTGGCAGGGAAACGCGCGTCGATCCAGTCCATGAACTTGCTCATCATGCGTTCTCCTGGTCGATACCGATGACGATGATCTCGTCGGACTCGTAGGCATGGGGCGGCACCGGCAGGTTCAGCGGTGCCGGCTGCGACTTGTACACTCGCCCTGCCATGTCGTAGTGGGAACCATGGCACGGGCAGAAATAGCCTCCGACCCATTTGGGACCGAGGTCGACGGGGGCCACTTCCGGGCGGAAGGTGGGCGAGCACCCCAGGTGCGTGCACAGACCAACCAGCACGAGGATCTCCGGCTTGATGGAGCGTACTTGCGGATCGACGTAGGTCGGCTGGTCCGATGCCTGGGAATCAGGGTCTGACAATTCGCCGGTGATTTTCTTGAGGTTGCCGAGGATCTCAGCCGTTCGCCGCACGATGAACACAGGCTGCCCTCGCCATTCTGCGACCATCTGCTGCCCTGGCTCGACCTTAGCGATGTTGACCTTTACCGGTGCGCCTGCAGCTTTCGCCTTGGCACTGGGGAACCATGACCCCACGAACGGTACCGCAGCCCCCACTGCTCCCGCTGCCCCGACCACGGATGTCGCGGCTACGAGGAAGCGGCGCCGGCCTGCGTTGACGCCGTCATTGCTCATTCAGTCCTCTCCCATCAGCTTGCTTGGCCTGTTGAACCAGGCTCGTACCTACGTTGTGTCTGTGGCGCTAAAAATTGGTCGCCATGGTAAGTAACAAAACCACACACTGACAAGGTGATTACCGGGCTGCACGGCCACTACCCACGCTTTGCTTGATCTACGTCTATGGGAAAGGCGCTCACCGACGAGCGGGTAAATTATTCAAGGCAAAAAAAAGCCCGGTTCCAAGGAACCGGGCTTTTTTCGACTGCCGAAGCGGTATTAACGCTTGGAGTACTGAGGACGCTTACGCGCTTTACGCAGACCCACTTTCTTACGCTCGACTTCACGAGCGTCGCGGGTGACGTAGCCAGCACGACGCAGAGCGCCACGCAGGGTTTCGTCGTATTCCATCAGGGCGCGGGTGATACCGTGACGGATCGCACCGGCCTGACCGCTGACACCACCACCGGAAACGGTGACGTAGATGTCGAATTTCTCAACGCTTTCGGTCAGCTCGAGTGGCTGGCGAACAACCATGCGAGCGGTTTCGCGACCGAAGAACACGTCCAGAGAACGGTTGTTGATGGAGATGTTACCAGTACCCGGACGCAGGAATACGCGAGCGGTTGCGGTCTTGCGACGGCCAGTGCCGTAATTTTGAGTCGCCGACATAATGAACTATCCCGTTAGATCTTCAGTTCTTGAGGCTGCTGAGCAGTGTGTGGGTGAGCAGCACCCGCGTACACTTTCAGCTTACGGTACATGTCGCGACCCAGCGGGTTCTTCGGCAGCATGCCTTTGACCGCAGTTTCGATAACACGCTCAGGGGCCTTGGCGATCAACTTCTCGAAGTTGATTTCCTTGATACCACCTGGGAAACCGGAGTGGGAGTAGTACATTTTGTCGGAAGACTTGGCACCCGTCACACGAACCTGCTCGGCGTTGATGACGACGATGTAGTCGCCGGTATCAACGTGAGGGGTGTATTCTGGCTTGTGTTTGCCACGCAGACGGCTAGCGATTTCGGTAGCCAGACGACCCAGGGTCTGGCCAGCGGCGTCGACTACGAACCACTCGCGCTTTACTGTTTCCGGTTTAGCAGTAAAAGTTTTCATTCTCTAAAGCCTCAGAGGCCGCCCAGCGAAAAATAGACGGCGAATCTTACTGGATAGTGCACAGCTTGCCAAGGGCAAGCGCGCAGCCGAACGCTGACGCTTTTGGGGGCTCGGGTCAGGCACGCCAATGTTCGACGGGGTTCTTCCTGCGTGATGGTGCATCACTTCCGCCACGCGGAGAGGGGCTGAATTATCCAGATTGCGGGAAAAATATCAACCTGCTTTGATGAATGACCATAGCCAAGGAGCAAGCAACCGATGGACTACCGTCAGCTGGGTCGCACCGACCTCCAAGTCAGCGCGCTGTGTCTGGGCACCATGACCTGGGGCGAGCAGAACGATCAGACCCAGGCATTCGAACAGATTGCCCGGGCCAAGGCCGCGGGCATCAACTTCATCGATACCGCCGAGATGTATCCGGTACCCCCGCGGCCGGAAACCTATGCCGCTACCGAGCGCATCATCGGTAACTGGTTCGCCCGCCAGGGCGATCGGGACGACTGGGTACTGGCCAGCAAGGTGGCCGGCCCCGGCAATGGCATCAGCCATATCCGCGACGGTCAACTCAGGCACAACCGGCAACACATCGTCGCGGCACTGGAAGAGAGCCTGCGGCGCCTGCAGACCGATCGCATCGACCTCTACCAGCTGCACTGGCCTGAACGCAGCACCAACTTCTTCGGCAAGCTGGGCTACCAGCATCTGGCCCAGGACCATTTCACGCCACTGGAAGAAACCCTGGAGGTGCTCGACGAGCAGGTGCGCGCGGGCAAGATCCGCCACATCGGGCTGTCCAACGAAACCCCCTGGGGCACCATGAAATTCCTGCAGCTGGCCGAAAGCCGTGGCTGGCCTCGGGCCGTCTCTATCCAGAACCCCTACAACCTGCTCAATCGCACCTTCGAGGTGGGGCTTGCCGAAATCGCCATCCGGGAGCAGTGCGGCCTGCTGGCTTACTCGCCCTTGGCCTTTGGCATGCTCTCGGGCAAATACGAAGGCGGCGCCCGCCCGGAGAAGGCGCGACTGACCCTATTCAGCCGCTTTGCCCGCTATTCCAACCCACAGACGGTGGCCGCTTGCGAACGTTATGTACAGCTGGCCCGGGACCACGGTGTCGATCCGGCGCAAATGGCCCTGGCCTTCGTTACCCGTCAGCCATTCGTGACCAGCAACATCATCGGCGCTACCAGCCTCGAGCAACTGGACAGCAACCTGGCCTGCCTCGAACTCACCCTCAATGACGAGCTGCTGGCAGCCATCGAGGCCGTTCATCAGGACCAGCCCAACCCCGCGCCCTGAGCACGCACCCAACGCCGCTTGCTTCACGGCTTACCCGTGCAGCGGGCGGCGCGATCTACCAGGCTAGACACGACCCGTAAAAAATAAGACGATCCAGCCAGTGATTGACCACTCCATCCTATAAGAACAATGACAATGATGTTTACCCAACCCTCCGCGTCGTTGCGGCGCGTCAGCATCCTGGCCATTGACAAGGTATTCGCTTCGACCTTGATGCAGGCCAAGGACTTCTTTCACCTGGCCAGCTTGCGCTACGGCAAACAGTTAGGCCTGGGCTTGCAGCCCATGTTCGAGATCCACCTGGTCAGCCCTGACGGGTTGCCGGTCGAGAGCTTCAGCAACGTGCAGCTGCCGGTGGACGGCGGCCTGGATGATGCCGACGTGATTATTCTTCCGGCGTTCTGGGACGATTTTGACAACCTGTTGCAACGTTATCCGCAGGTGCTGCCCTGGCTGCAGGCACAGCATGCCCGGGGCGCCGTGCTGTGTGCAGAGGCCAGTGGCGTGTTCTGGCTGGCCGAGTCAGGTCTGCTCGACGGCAAGGAAGCGACCACGTACTGGCGTTTCTTCGACAGTTTTGCCGAGCGCTTCCCGCAAGTACGCCTGACCCAGGACAAACACCTGACCGACGCCGACAACCTGTACTGCGCCGGCGGCACTACATCGGCCTGCGACCTGTACATCTACCTGATCGAGCGCTTTTGCGGGGCCAATGTGGCGCGGGCCGTCTCGCGCGACATTCTGTACGAAGTGCAGCGCAACTACACGCCGGGACGCATGGGCTTTGGCGGCCAGAAGCTGCACCAGGACCTGATCATCTTGCAGATCCAGCACTGGCTCGAAGAGCACTTCGCAGACAAGTTCCGCTTCGAGGACGTGGCCCGTAACCACGGCATGAGCATTCGCAACTTCATGCGCCGCTTCCAGGGCGCGACCGGGGACAAGCCGTTGCATTACCTGCAACGCTTGCGCATCGAGACGGCCAAGGGACTGTTGTCGAGCACGCGCAAGAGCATCAAGACCATCAGTTACGAGGTGGGCTATGACGATGCCAGCTTCTTTGCCCGGCTGTTTCGCCAGCACACCGACCTGTCGCCGAACCAGTATCGCCAGCAGTTTATGCAAGAAGCCTGAGCGCAATCGGGCTGCCTGACAGCCCACCGCCGGCAATCAGGCGGTGGACTGCCAGGCAGCCCCAGGGTCTCAAGGCTTGTGCGCGCGGGACAGGAATTCGTGAGACTGCATTTCCAGCAGTCGGCTCAGCGTGCGCTGAAACTCGAAGCTCAGGCGCCCACCGGTATACAGGTCCTTGAGTTCCACCTCGGCCGAGATGATCAGCTTGACGTTACGGTCATAGAACTCGTCGACCATGTTGATGAAGCGACGCGCGATGTCATCGCTTGCCACGCCCATCTGCTCGACGTTGCTCAGCAGGACCGCATGGAAGATCTTGCCCAGTTCGATGTAGTCGTTCTGGCTTCGCGGCCCATCACACAAGGCGCGGAAGTCGAACCAGGCCACATCGTCGCAAGTGCGCAGCGCCTGAATGGGACGGTTCTCGATCATCAGCACGTCGTTCTCGACCGCTGCGGTGCACTCGGGCGTCAGCGCCTTGAAGCTGGCACGCATGCTCTGCTGCGCCGCCTCGTCGAGCGGGTGATGGAACAGTTCGGCCTGCTCAAGGTGGCGCAGGCGATAATCGACACCGCTGTCGACGTTCACCACATCGGTGTACTGCTTGATCATGGCGATGGCCGGCAGGAAGCGTGCACGTTGCAGGCCATCCTTGTAGAGGCCGTCCGGCACGATGTTGGAAGTGGCCACCAGGGAAACACCGTTCTTGAACAGCTCCTCCATCAGGGTGCCCAGGATCATGGCGTCGGTGATGTCCGAGACGAAGAATTCGTCGAAGCAGATCACCTTGGCCTCATCGCTGAAGCGCTTGGCAATGATGGTCAGGGGGTTCTTCTCGCCCTTGAGGGTTTTCATCTCTTCGTGGACACGCTTCATGAAGCGGTGGAAGTGCGTGCGCATCTTCTGCTTGAACGGCAGCGCTTCGAAGAAGGTGTCGACCAGGTAAGTCTTGCCTCGCCCTACCCCGCCCCAGAAGTACAGGCCCTTGACCGGGGTCTGCTCCTTCTTGCCGAACAACTTGCCGAATACACCCGGCTTGTTGTTCTGGGCCTGCACCAGGTCGTCGTACAGGCGCTGCAGGTGACGCACCGCAGTTTCCTGCGCCGCGTCATGAAAGAAATCGGGACGTTTCAGATCTGCTTGATAGCGTTCTAGGGGAGTCATGATTCGTTAGCGAGGCAACAAAAAACGGGCCGTCACTGTAGCGAGCGGCCCGCCTAATGGCAATGCGACTTGCGTCAATATGCCCCATACCGGTAACCAGAGCCCGATGATAGTGCCCTGATCATCAGGCCAGAGGGCGGGCACATTCCGTCCGTCGATCAGTCCTGTTGCGGCTCAAGCGCTGCACGAAGACGCTCGATGGCTGCATCACGGGCTTGTTCGCTGTCGAACGAGGCACCGTCGGCAACCGGCTCACCCTTGAGCCACACACCAAAGCCCAGCCCCTCGGCGCGGATATCGACCCCATCGCCTTGCTGCAACTGCTTGCTTGCGGCACCGGCGCTCTTGCCATCGGCAAAGCTGCGGGACAACAGCAGTTGCTCGCCATCGGCAGCCAACAAGCGGAAGCGGAAGCTGCCGTCTTCGTCCCGGAAGCTGACGAAGCGCGCGCTCTTGGCGACCTTCTTCTTGACGTTCGCCGTGGTCTGCACGCTGCTGCGGAACGAACGCAGGCCAACGGCCTCGCGCAACTGTTCCAGGAACGGCGTGGCGATGGTGCGCGCCTTGGCCGCGCCTGCCAGGAGGATGTCCTCCAGGTCCGCAGGCCGCGCGATCAGCTGATGGTAATAGTCGCGCTTTTCCGCCAACTGGCCATCGAGCAGCTGGAACAGGCGCTGCTTGGCTTCGCCCCAACCCAGGCCCTGCTCTAGCTCGGCTCGGAACTCGGCGCACTGTGCAGGCGTGGAGAAGGCCTGGAACAGCGTGAACAGGTGCGCGTCGTCCGGGTTCTTGGCTTCACCCGGCGCGCGCGAGTCCGTCACGATGCGCGAAATGGCATCCTTCATGTCCTTGGCGCTGGTGAACAACGGGATGGTGTTGTCATAGCTCTTGGACATCTTGCGCCCATCCAGGCCGGGCAAGGTAGCCACGCTTTCCTCGATGACCGCTTCCGGCAGTGCGAAGAACTCATTGCCCTGGCCGAACAGGTGGTTGAAGCGCTGGCCGATATCGCGGGCCATTTCCACGTGCTGGATCTGGTCACGGCCAACCGGCACCTTGTTGGCGTTGAACATCAGGATGTCCGCCGCCATCAGCACCGGGTAGCTGAACAGGCCCATGGTGACGCCGGCGTCCGGGTCTTCGCCGTTTTCGACGTTCTTGTCCACCGATGCCTTGTAGGCATGGGCCCGGTTGAGCAAGCCCTTGGCCGCAACGCAGGTCAGCAGCCACGTCAGCTCGGGGATTTCCGGAATGTCGGACTGGCGGTAGAAGGTCACCTTGTCCGGATCCAGGCCACCGGCTAGCCAGGTGGCGGCGATTTCCAGGCGCGAGCGCTGGATGCGCAGCGGGTCGTCGCACTTGATCAGGGCGTGGTAGTCGGCCAGGAAGTAGAACGAGTCCACGCCAGGCTGCTGGCTGGCTCGGATGGCCGGGCGGATGGCACCGGCGTAGTTGCCCAGGTGCGGAGTGCCGGTGGTCGTGATACCGGTAAGGATACGCGTGGTCATGGGTGTTCGCTTATTCAGGCTTGGCTCAGTTCGAAAGGCGTGGCAGCAGCAGATCCTTGAGGTCGGTCAGCTTGCCATGGAAGAAGTGTCCGCATTCTGCCACTTTCAGCAGCTCATGGGGGCGCGACAGGCTGTCGGACCACTCGTAAACCAGCGTCGGTGCAACGACTTCGTCGGCATCGGGTTGCACCAGGGTCACCGGGCACCGTTGCGGCACGGGGAATTGCTCGGTCAGGCGCATGACGGCCGGGGCGATCATGAACAGATGCTGCAAGGCAACGCCTTCGACTTCCAGGCGGCCAGCCAGGGCGGTCGCCACGAAGCCGCCGAAGGAAAAGCCCATCAGCACCAAGGGCAGCCCGGGATGCGCCGCCCGCAGCCAGGCGGCAGCGGCTTGAGCATCAGCCACCTCGCCTTGTCCCATGTCATGGCTGCCGGCACTCTGCCCGACGCCGCGGTAGTTGAAACGCAGGGTCACATACCCGGTATCCCGGGCCGTGCGTTGCAATGTCGAAACCACCTTGTTGAGCATGGTGCCGCCCTGGACCGGGTTGGGGTGACAGATCAGCACGGCGCCACGGGCGTCTGCCACGTCCAGGTAGAGGGCTTCGAGCGGGCCACTGGGGCCGTCGATGAACAGAGGGGTTTCGCGGACAAGCAAGGCACTACTCCGTGACCTTGGGGGAGGTCGATTCGTCTAGGTGAGGAATTCTGTTCTGATTTGCGATCGCTCGCGGTATACAGCGCAGGTCTGAGCCGTTAACGTAAAGCAAAGCCGTTTATAGAGGAAGGACTCGTGGAACTCTCGCTCCTTGTTTGGTTGTTGCCTACCCTGGCCCTGGTCATCGGTGTGGTCGTCGGTTTCGTCGTGGCGCGCCTGTTGCCCAACGCTGCGCCCAGCAGCAGCCAGCGCCAGCTCGATGACATCCAACAGCGTTTCGACAGCTACCAGAACCAGGTGGTGACGCACTTCAACAGCACCGCCGTACTGGTCAAAAAGCTCAACCAGAGCTATCAGGATGTCCAGGATCATCTGGCCGACGGCGCCAACAACCTGGCCCTGGACGAAGTGACGCGTCAACGCCTGCTGGCAGCGCTGCACTCGGAAAGCTCCCACGGTCCGCACAGTCGCCTGACGCCGCCCAGAGACACCGCCGAAGTGCCGCGCGACTATGCACCGAAAACGCCCAACTCACCGGGCATGCTCGACGAGAGCTATGGTCTGAAGCACTGACATTGAAAAAGGCCTCGGAAGAGGCCTTTTTCAATGCACGATCACCATCGACCAGGTGTCCCGCTGCGATAGGGGGACGCCCTTCAGGTCAAGGCTTGCGCCAAGAATGACCGCCCTCGTCGTCCTCTCCGCCAGCGTGGCGAATGATCAGATCAAGTGGGTATGCAGATGCTTTCATGGTGACGCTCCTTTTGGTTGCGCTGGCTCTCTCGCCAGCACCACCAGAATGCCCTCGCCGTCTCTGGACTAGGCAGCGGGCAGCACTTCCTCGCACCCTCATGCGCAGGCGCGCAACGCCTGTTGCACATCTGCCAGCAGGTCCTCAATGTCCTCAAGCCCTACCGACAAACGCACAAGCCCCTCGGAGATACCGTGCTGCGCCCGCTCTTCGGGTGTATAGCTTGAGTGGGTCATGCTTGCCGGGTGCTGGGCCAACGACTCAGCATCACCCAGGCTCACAGCGCGCGCGAACAGGCCCAGCGCATTCATGAAGCGGCGTCCGGCGCCAAGGCCGCCCTTGAGTTCGAAGGCGATCATGCCGCCGGGCAGGCGCATTTGCCGCTTGGCCAAGTCGTGCTGCGCAAACGACGGCAAGCCTGGGTAGTGAATCAACTCCACCTGCGGCTGACGCGACAGGTAGTCGGCAACCTGTTGGGCGTTCGCGCAATGCCGGTCCATGCGCAGGGCAAGGGTCTTGATGCCACGCATCAGCAGCATGGCGTCCTGGGGTGACAACACCGCCCCGGTCATGTCCTTGAGCCCTTGCAGACGAATGCGATCGACCAGTGCCTGGCGGCCCACCACCAGGCCGGCGGTGATATCGCCATGGCCGCTGAGGTACTTGGTGGCCGAATGCACGACCAGATCAGCGCCCAGTTCCAGCGGCCGTTGCAGGTAAGGCGTGCAGTAGGTGTTATCGACTACCACCAGCACATCGCGGCCGCGTACCGCTTCGGCCACAGCGGCAATGTCGATCAGCCGCATGGTCGGGTTGGCGGGGGTCTCGAAGTAGATCATGCGCGTCTTGTCACTGAGCGCAGCGCGCAGCGCATCGGCATCGTTGAGGTCGACGTGGCGGATGGTCACGCCAAACGCCCCGATGCCATGGTGCATGAAGGCAAAGGTGCACCCATACACGGTCTGCCCGACGATCAACTCATCGCCCGGGCGCAGCAAGGTCCAGAGCGTGGACGTGATGGCGCCCATCCCCGATGCCAGCGCAAGGCCCGCCTCCCCGCCTTCAAGCGAAGCCATGCGCGCTTCGAGCAAATTCAGCGTGGGGTTGGAGATACGGCTGTAGAAATGTCCGGCCTGTTCACCGGCAAAGCACGCCGCGCCGTATTCGACGGTGGGAAAGGCATAGGTAGCGGTTTGGTAGATCGGTGGTACCAGTGCGCCGCCGTGCGCGAGCGGGTCGTAGCCGTGATGGATGGCACGCGTTGAAAAACCGTTGTCGTGACGGGAGTCGCGCATGGCAACAGCCTCTTGTTGGTTTGATCTAAGCTTATGCCACTGCAACCCAAGCATTTTTCCAAAATGACCAGCCCATCAGCGCTGCTTTGGAACAAAAACAAGAACCGTGAATACTTGAGGGCAAAGCATGCCTGCACCCTTGGACCGCATCGACCGCGCACTGCTCGCGGCCTTGCAGAATAATGCCCGCCTCACCGTCGCCGAGCTTGCGGACCTGGTATCGCTGACCACTTCGCCCTGCTGGCGCAGGGTCAAGCTGCTGGAAGAGAACGGTTATATCACTGGCTACCGGGCCACACTTTCACCCAAGTCGCTAGGGTTCGGAGTAACTGCCTTCGTCAGCATCATGATGGACTCCCACACCAAACCCATGGCGCTGGCATTCGAGCAGCGGCTGATGGAGATACCCGAGATTGTGGCCTGCCATAACATTTCCGGGCGGTACGATTTTCTGCTGGAAATCGTGGCCAAGGACTTAGAGGCCTTCGGAGAATTTGCCCGTGAGGTGCTTCAGCGTCTGCCGGGAGTGAAGGAAATTTATTCGAGCTTTTCCTACAAGGCGGTGAAGGAAAAACGAGTGATACCTATGTCGGAGAAGCATATCTAGGCTCTGTGTAAAAGCCTTGATACTCGGTGATGCTGGGTTGGAAATAGCCTGGATCGCCAGCCCGGTCGGAATGCTCATTTACAACCCGTAAAGTCGAACGCGACTCCGACCGTTCCTCGGCTGTTTTCGCCTTGCCTGACCTTCGTCTCAAGACTTTTCATACAGAGCCTAGGACAAGTTCCGAGCGATAAACAATGCCCGCAGCCGCTCTAGACGCCCGCCAGCCTAACCAAATGCCTGCTTGACCAAGTTGTCGAACAGGCTGTAGGCCGGCAGCACTTCACGACGATGATCCTCATCGCTGGCGTCCAGAGGTGTGACAGCATCCCTCCGGATATTACTTGCTATTCAGCACCGTGACCGACACTGGGGCATATGAGATTCTAAAAGTTGTAAAAGTGTGATGGCAGGTGAACGGAAAAGGAGATTTCAATGCTAGTAAAAAGCAGCAAGGCCCTGACTACCTAGGGCCTCAACTTTGAGGTGACCTAGGTGCCAGCTGAGTTATAGATCACATCAAACAAGGCTGCTACTGCATCACCGAATCTAGCCATCAGCAACAGCTGTTGTATTCAGCGCCAAATAAACTGCTTGCTCAGGTGATAACTCCTGAGAAAAATCGGCGACAGCGAAATACACATGGGGGCGAAAAATCAAATCCACGAGTCGCTCATTAGGTACATTCACCTCCAACATAAATAACCAAAAATCAACCTCATGTTCAGCCCCATCACACTCCATGACCCTTCGCATCATCTCAACCAGCTCATCGGTAGTAACGTCGGGAACCGGTTTGATATAGGGTTCGTATAGGACTTTACGGACCCAAGTGTCATGATCTTGGCCACCGTAGATGCCTTGAAAATCCAGGAAATCAAAGGAAGTTGAAGCTAGCTGATTAAACTCGAGAACCATGTGTTCCGTCAGGTCGCGTTCCCCGCAGTCTATTTCCTCAGAAAGACTAGTAAGCTTCAAAACTAGTTTCTCATCAAGTTTGGGTGGCATTAATTCACTACGCAAAGCCATACAGCCCCTCCACTGCTGGAATTTATAACGGCGCTTTTTGTGCCTAAAAGCACACTCATATTTTCAATGAGCAATTGAAGCTTACCTGACGGAGTAAGTTTTAACTTGTAGGATCCGTCTGAATACATCATGAGCGCCTGCTCCCTAATAGAAGATATATGCCACGGCGAACACCCTTAACCGACACCGGCGACGAAAGAGAAGGATGCTCCGAACAAGGCATGGCGCGGCTCTTGGAGTGGAGAGCGTCAGAGGAGCTTGCAGGATTCAGAATTAAAAATCGCTAGCCTTCCGGGTATGGATACAGCTCTGAGGCTTAGGGAAGACTCTTTGCACGCGGCGGTGAATGGCACCAGTTTTGCCAGTGTTCGCGGCTATAGCTCCTGGTTGCGCAACCTTTCAGATTCTCAGCAAGACAGTTGCTCTTACGGACCCCGCAAAAGCAACGGATTACGCGTATACAAAAAACCCGCCGAAGCGGGTTTTTTTGCAAGCCAGCGATTAGATCGCCCCACGCTGCCTCAACACATCCAGCACGAGCTTGACCCCTTCTTCCACGCTGGTGGCCTGGGTATCGATCACCAGATCGGCGTCCAGTGGCACATCGAACGGGAAGCTCTCTCCTGGAATGTTGTCGCCTTCGGCGGCATACAGGCCCTGCGGATCGCGTTCGCGGCAGACCAGTGGCGAGGCTTGAACGTAGACGGTCACCAGGCGGTCCTTGCCGATCAGGGCCTTGGCCTGTTCGCGGCCTTCGGCATCTGGGGCCACGAAGGCGGCCAGGGTCAGCAAGCCGGCTTCGTTGAACTGGCGCGCCACATGGGCGGCGCGGCGCCAGTTCTCGGTACGGCCAGCGCGATCCTGTGGCAGGCCCTTGTTCAGGTCATGGCGCAGGTTCTGCCCGTCGAGTACATAAACGGCACGGCCCATGTCGAACAGTTTGCGCTCCACAGCGTAGGCCAGAGTGCTCTTGCCAGCGCCGGACAGGCCGCTGAACAGTACGGTCGCCGGCTGCTGGCCAAAGCGCAGGGCACGCTCTTCGGTCGAGACATGCGCCGACTTGCCATGCTGCCCGGCGCTGCCATGGGGCAGTACAGGCTGGGCGATGATCATGCCGGCGCCCACGGTGCCGTTGGTCAGGCGGTCGATGACGATGAACGCACCGGTGGTGCGGTTGCTCTCGTAGCCGTCCAGCGCAATGGCGCTGTCCAGGGATACCTTGACGCGACCGATCTCGTTCAGCTGCAAGGCGCTGGCAGCGCCTTTTTCCAAGGTATTGACGTCCACCTTGTGGGTGATGCTGGCAATCGAACCCGGCACGTAGCTGGTCGCACGCTTGATGTCGTACTTCTTGCCCGGCAGCATCGGCTCTTCGGCCATCCACACCAGCATGGCTTCGAACTGGTCGGTCACAGGCGGCACATTGTCGGCATGCACCAGCAGGTCACCACGGGAGATGTCGATCTCGTCTTCCATGGTCAGGGTCACGGCCTGACCCGGGCCTGCGCTTTCCAGCTCGCCTTCGTAGGTGACGATGGACTTCACCCGGCTGCTCTTGCCCGACGGCAGCACGACGACTTCATCGCCCTTGTGCACCACGCCGCTGGCCAGGGTGCCTGCAAAACCACGGAAGTTCAGGTTGGGGCGGTTGACGTACTGCACCGGGAAACGCAGGTCGGTGAAGTTGCGGTCGGCCGCCACTTCCACGGTTTCCAGGATTTCCATCAATGTCGGGCCGGTGTACCACGGCGACTGCTCGCTGTGGTTGACCACGTTGTCACCCTTGAGCGCGGACATCGGCACGAAGTGCAGGCTGCTCGGCGTCAGGTTGATGGCTTCGGCGAAGGCCAGGTAGTCGGCCTTGATCGACTCGAAGACGCCTTCATCGAAGCCCTTGAGGTCCATCTTGTTGACGGCGACCACGATGTGCTTGATGCCCAGCAACGAGGCGATGTAGCTGTGGCGGCGGGTCTGGGTCTGCACACCGTAGCGGGCATCGACCAGGATGATGGCCAGGTCGCAGGTGGATGCGCCGGTCGCCATGTTACGTGTGTACTGCTCGTGGCCCGGGGTGTCGGCAATGATGAACTTGCGCTTGGCCGTGGAGAAGTAACGGTAGGCCACGTCGATGGTGATGCCCTGCTCACGCTCGGCCTGCAGGCCATCGACCAGCAGCGCCAGGTCCACTTCCTCGCCTGTGGTGCCGGACTTCTTCGAATCACGGGTGATGGCTTCGAGGTGATCCTCGTAGATCATCTTCGAGTCATGCAGCAGGCGCCCGATCAAGGTGCTCTTGCCGTCATCCACGTTGCCGCAGGTCAGGAAACGCAGCAGTTCTTTGCGCTCGTGCTGAGCCAGATAAGCGAGGATGTCTTCGCTGATCAAATCGGATTGGTGACTCATCTCATTCAAGCTCCAAGCTGTCAGCTTCAAGCGGCAAGCTTGTCGGCGTACAACTAGTTAGAAATTAGGTTGATCAACCCACTTGGCATTCTGGAGCGCTCGCGGGCCATGCAGGCGGCAATCCACAAGGTTCGAACGCTGCGCGCTCGATTGCTCTTGCAGCTTGCCGCTTGAAGCTTAGAAATAGCCCTGGCGTTTCTTGTCTTCCATGGACCCGGCGCCGTCGTGGTCGATGACCCGGCCCTGGCGCTCGGAGGTGCGGGTCAGGAGCATTTCCTGAATGATGTCGGTGAGCGTCTCGGCTTCGGACTCCACGGCGCCCGTCAACGGGTAGCAGCCCAGGGTACGGAAACGCACCTTCTTCTTGACGATGCGGGCTTTTTCTTCCTCGGACAGGTGCTCGAGGATGCGCGCGTCGTCGATCATGATCAGGGTGCCATTCTTCTCGATGACTTCGCGCTCGGCGGCGAAGTACAGCGGCACGATCGGGATGCCTTCGAGGTAGATGTACTGCCAGATGTCCAGCTCGGTCCAGTTCGACAGAGGGAACACACGAATGGACTCGCCTTTGTTAACCTTGCCGTTGTACACGTTCCACAGCTCAGGGCGCTGGTTCTTCGGATCCCAGCGGTGCTTGCTGTCACGGAAGGAGTACACGCGCTCCTTGGCACGCGACTTTTCTTCGTCGCGGCGCGCGCCACCGAAAGCGGCATCGAAACCATGCTTGTCCAGCGCCTGCTTGAGGCCCTGGGTCTTCATGATGTCGGTATGCTTGGAGCTGCCATGGGTGAACGGGTTGATGCCCTGGGCCACACCCTCGGGGTTGACGTGGGTGATCAGGTCGAGCCCCATTTCCTCGACCATCTTGTCGCGGAAGCGGTACATCTCCTGGAATTTCCACTGGGTGTCGACGTGCATCACCGGGAACGGCAGCTTGCCCGGGAAGAAAGCCTTGCGCGCCAGGTGCAGCATCACGGCGGAATCCTTGCCGATCGAGTACAGCATGACCGGGTTGTCGAACTCGGCGGCCACCTCGCGGATGATATGGATGCTTTCCGCCTCCAGCTGTTTCAAGTGCGTCAGTTTGTCGACCATGGCTACTCACGAAAAACGATCTTATGGACGGCCAGCGGGCCGTGTTCGAGCGAGCCACTCTATCACAGCAGATGCTTCTATTTAGGCGCCTGGATAGATCGAAAGCGTCTAACCATATGACTGAGGGTTTGGGCTGCGGGTCGGCGCTCAAGCCTGCCAACCCATTGCCACGCGGCCTGCGCCGACAGGTCGGTCAGATCGGATTGGGGCAGTCGATGAACAGGTGCTCCACGGCAAAACGCCGTGCCAGGTAATCGCCCAATGCCTGCACGCCGTAGCGCTCGGTCGCATGGTGCCCTGCGGCGATGAAGCTCACGCCGTTTTCGCGGGCGCTGTGGTAGGTCTGTTCCGACGCTTCGCCGGTCAGGTACAAGTCCACCCCGGCCGCGATCGCCGTGTCGATGTACCCCTGCCCGCCGCCGGTGCACCATCCCACACGACGAACGACTCTGTCTTCCTCGACCAGCAACGGCTCACGCCCCAGCACATCCTGCACACGGCGGGCAAAATCGCGGGCAGTCATGGGTTGGGCCAGCGACCCGACCAGCCCGACCACCTTGGGGTTGTCTGGGTCGAGCGGGCCCTCTACGGTGATCTGAAGCTGTTGCGCCAGCTGCACGTTGTTGCCCACTTCCGGGTGGACGTCGAGCGGCAGGTGAAAGGCCAGCAGGCTGATGTCGTTGTTGAGCAGGGTTTTCAGGCGTCGCTGGCGAATGCCGGTGATGCAGGGGTTTTCCCCCTTCCAGAAATAACCATGGTGCACCAGCACGAGATCGGCTTGAGCCTCAACGGCTGCATCGAGCAAGGCCTGGCTGGCGGTCACGCCAGTGACGATGCGCCCGACCTGCGGCCGGCCTTCGACCTGCAAGCCGTTGGGGCAATAGTCCTGGATCCTGCTGCTGCCCAGGTAGCGCTCGGCTTCTTCGACCAATGTACTCAGCGCGACGGCCATGGGAAATCTCCTCGAAAAAACTGCGTGCCTGCCAGGCGCAAGGCCTGGAGAAGGTCCGTATAATGCCGGCCATTATGGGCCGTCGTCGGCACTGGGGGAACCGGTGTATGATCGCGCGCCCACGCTCCACTGCGCGGCCCCAGGCCGCGGCTCTTTCCAGGATTCGTTCATGTTCAAGGCTCTGCGTTACTTTGGCTGGCCCCTGCTCACCGGCGTGCTCATCGCCGCCCTGATCATCCAACGCTTTCCGGAGTGGGTCGGCTTGCCCAGTCAGGATGTCAACCTGCAACAGGCGCCCCAGTCCACGCAGGTGGTGCAGGGCCCAGTCTCCTATGCCGACGCCGTTACCCTGGCTGCACCTGCGGTAGCCAACCTGTACACCACCAAGGTGGTGAACAAGAGCTCGCACCCGCTGTTCGAAGACCCGCAGTTCCGCCGGTTCTTCGGCGACAACCTGCCCAAGCAACGCCGCTGGGAGTCCAGCCTGGGCTCGGCGGTGATCATGAGCCCCGAGGGCTATCTGCTGACCAACAACCATGTGACCAGCGGCGCCGACCAGATCGTCGTGGCGCTCAAGGATGGCCGGGAAACCTTGGCCAGGGTGATCGGCAGCGACCCGGAGACGGACCTGGCGGTGCTCAAGATCGACCTGAAGAAACTGCCGGCCATCACCATCGGGCGCTCCGATACCATTCGCATCGGCGACGTGTCCCTTGCGATCGGCAACCCGTTCGGGGTCGGCCAGACCGTGACCATGGGTATCATCAGCGCCACCGGCCGTAACCAGCTGGGCCTGAACAACTACGAAGATTTCATCCAGACCGACGCGGCGATCAACCCGGGCAATTCGGGCGGCGCTTTGGTGGATGCCAACGGCAACCTGATCGGCATCAACACTGCCATCTTCTCCAAGTCAGGTGGCTCGCAAGGCATCGGCTTCGCCATTCCAGTGAAGCTGGCCCTTGAGGTGATGAAGTCGATCGTCGAGCACGGCCAGGTCATCCGGGGCTGGCTGGGCATCGAAGTTCAGCCGCTAAGCGCAGAGCTTGCCGAGTCGTTCGGCATGAAGGACCGGCCAGGCATCGTGGTGGCGGGCATATTCCGCGAAGGCCCGGCAGCCAAGGCCGGTCTGCAGTTGGGGGATGTGATCCTGAGCATCAACGGCGAGCCGGCGGGCGATGGCCGCCGGTCGATGAACCAGGTGGCGCGCATCAAGCCCAACGAAAAGATTACCATCGAGGTGATGCGCAACGGTCAGCAGCTCAAGCTGATCGCTGAGGTGGGCCTGCGGCCACCGCCAGCGCCGGTGGCCAAGCAGGAAGAAAAGTAACGCAAGTGCCCAGCACGTGGGCGCTTGGGATTGGCCTGCGGCGCCACGCAGGCCAATCGCCCCTTTACTGCATCAATGCAGAATCTGGCTGAGGAACAAGCGCGTGCGGTCGCTCTGTGGCCGGTCGAAGAAATCGTCCGGTGACGCCTGCTCGACGATCTCGCCCTTGTCCATGAAGATCACCCGATTCGCCACAGTGCGGGCAAAGCCCATTTCGTGGGTCACGCAGAGCATGGTCATGCCATCTTCGGCCAGGCCAACCATGGTATCGAGCACTTCCTTGACCATTTCCGGATCCAGCGCCGAGGTCGGCTCATCGAACAGCATGATCTTGGGCTTCATGCACAACGCCCGGGCGATGGCCACGCGCTGCTGCTGACCACCGGACAACTGCCCTGGGTACTTGTGCGCCTGCTCCGGGATACGCACTCGCTCCAGGTAGTGCATGGCGATTTCCTCGGCCTTGCGCTTGGGCATCTTGCGCACCCACATGGGGGCCAAAGTGCAGTTTTCCAGGATGCTCAGGTGCGGAAACAGGTTGAAGTGCTGGAACACCATGCCCACTTCGCGGCGGATGGCCTCGATCTGCTTGAGGTCGTTGGTCAGCTCCACACCGTCAACCACAATTCGCCCTTGCTGGTGTTCTTCCAGGCGGTTCAGGCAGCGGATGGTGGTGGACTTGCCCGAGCCCGAGGGCCCGCACAGCACGATGCGCTCGCCCTGGCGAACATTGAGGTTGATGTCCTTGAGCACATGGAACTGGCCATACCACTTGTTCACGCCCTGCATCTGGATGATGCCTTCGGGGCCGGCAGGCTGCTTGATCGCTTCACTCATTTCGAAACTCCTAACGCTTGTGGCCAGTGTCCAGCTTGCGCTCCAGGTGCATGGAGTAGCGGGACATACCGAAACAGAAAATCCAGAAAACCAAGGCGGCGAACACATAGCCTTCGGTGGCCATGCCCAGCCAGGCCGGGTCGGCGGCAGCTTGCTTGACGCTGTTGAGCAGGTCGAACAGGCCGATGATGATCACAAGGCTGGTGTCCTTGAACAGGGCGATGAAGGTGTTGACGATGCCAGGGATAACCAGCTTGAGCGCCTGGGGCAGGATCACCAGCCCCATCGAGCGCCAGTAGCCCAGCCCCATGGCGGCGGCGGCTTCGTACTGCCCCTTGGGGATGGCTTGCAGGCCCCCACGTACCACTTCGGCGATGTACGCCGACTGGAACAGGATCACCCCGATCATGGCCCGTAGCAGCTTGTCGAAGCTCATGCCCTCGGGCAGAAACAGCGGCAGCATCACCGACGACATGAACAACACCGTGATCAGTGGCACGCCTCGCCAGAACTCGATGAAGGTTACGCACACCACTTTCACCGCCGGCATGCGCGAGCGCCGCCCCAGTGCCAGTACGATCCCCAGGGGCAAGGCCCCGACGATGCCCACGGTGGCGATCACCAGCGTCAGCATCAGGCCACCCCACTGGCTGGTCGGTACCGTCTCCAGGCCGAACAGTCCGCCGTGCAGCAGGGTGTAGGCCACCAACGGGTACAGCACCAGGAACCCCAGGCCGTAGACCGCCTTGCGCGGGAAGCTGCGGATGAACAGCGGCGCTGCGCCCAGCACCGCCAGCCATACCGTCAGGTCCACCCGCCAGCGCATCTCGGATGGGTAGTAGCCATACATGAACTGGCCGAAACGCTGCTGGATGAACACCCAGCAGGCGCCTTCCTTGGTGCAGTCGGCACGGGTGGTGCCCACCCAGTTCGCGTCGATCAACGCCCACTGCAGCAGCGGCGGCACGATCAGCCAGACCAGGTAGATGGCGAACAGGGTAAGCAGGGTGTTGAGCCAGCTGGAGAACAGGTTGGCACGCATCCAGGCGAGCACACCGACGGTCTTGACCGGAGGCGGCATGTCAGGTTTGAAAACATGAGCATTCACAGGCGTGTCCTCACCGTTCGATCAGCGCGATGCGCTTGTTGTACCAATTCATCAACAGCGAAATGCTGATGCTGATGGCCAGGTAGACGCTCATGGTGATGGCGATCACTTCGATGGCCTGGCCGGTCTGGTTGAGTACGGTGCCGGCGAACAACGAAACCATTTCCGGGTAGCCGATGCCTGCGGCCAGCGAGGAGTTCTTCGCCAGGTTCAGGTACTGGCTGGTGAGCGGTGGAATGATCACGCGCAGCGCCTGCGGGATGATTACCTTGCGCAAGGTTGGCCCTTCGCGCAGCCCTAGCGAACGCGCAGCCTCGGTCTGGCCGTGGCTGACCGAACGGATGCCCGAGCGCACGATTTCAGCGATGAACGCCGCCGTGTAGATCGTCAAGGCCAGGGTCAACGCCAGCAGTTCAGGGATCAGTACCCAGCCGCCGACAAAGTTGAAGCCCTTGAGTTGCGGCACCTCCCACTGCACGGGGCTGCCGAACAACAGCACACAGGCACTTGGGATGGCGATCATCAGCGCCAGCCCTACCCAGAACTTGTGAAACGGCTGGCCGGTTTCTTCGAAGCGCCGGTTGGCTCGGCGCACCATCAGCACGGTCGCCAGCACAGCTATCAGCAGGGCAGCCACGAAGGGCCAGAAGCCTTCTGCCATGGAGGCCCCAGGCATGTTCAGGCCGCGGTTGCTGATGAAGAACGCGTCGTCGATGTTGATGCTGCCCCGCGGCCCTGGCAGGGTCAGGAACACGGCGAAGTACCAGAACAGGATCTGCAACAGCGGCGGGATGTTGCGGAAGGTTTCCACATACACGGTAGCCAGCTTGTTGATCATCCAGTTCGGCGACAGCCTGGCGACACCGATGATGAAGCCCAGCAGGGTGGCCAGCACCACGCCGATGAGGGTCACCAGCAAGGTGTTAAGCAGCCCGATGACGAACACCCGCGCGTAGCTGTCCGACTCCACGTAGGGAATCAGGTGCTGGGCGATGCCGAAGCCGGCACTGCGGTCAAGAAAGTCAAACCCCGAGGTGATGCCCCGGTGCTGCAGGTTGGTTTGCGTGTTGTGAAACAGGTACCAGCCCAGACCGACCACGAAGACGATGGTCAGTAGCTGGAACAGCCACGCGCGCACACGTGGATCGCTCAGGGATAAACCCTTTCGTGCGCCAATTGGATTTTGCATGAAATGCCCCGAAGAAAAGGGTAGCGGACCGCCTGCGGCGGCGGGATGCCGCCGCAGGTGCAACCATCAGCGCACAGGGGGTGCGTACTGGATGCCGCCGTTGTTCCACAAGGCATTCATGCCACGGTCGATCTTCAGGTCGGTGCTCTGGCCAAGGTTCTTCTCGAACACTTCGCCGTAGTTGCCCACTTGCTTGACGATCTGCACTACCCAGTCTTTGGGCAGCTTGAGGTCCTTGCCGTACTCGCCGTCGCCACCGAGCAGACGCGCCACGTCCGGGTTCTTGGTGCCCTTGGCCTCGGCCTCGACGTTCTTGGAGGTGATGCCGGCTTCTTCGGCATTGAGCATGGCGAACAGGGTCCACTTGACGATGCTGAACCACTCCTCGTCACCCTTGCGCACGACCGGCCCCAACGGTTCCTTGGAAATGGTTTCCGGCAGTACCACGTAGTCAGCTGGGGCAGCCAGCTTGGAACGCTGGGCGAACAGTTGAGATTTGTCCGACGTCAGCACATCGCAACGGCCAGACTCCAGGGACTTGGCGCTTTCATCCGAGGTGTCGAAGGTGATGGGAGTGTATTTCAGGCCGTTGGCGCGGAAGAAGTCCGATACGTTCAGTTCGGTCGTGGTGCCGGCCTGGATGCAGATGGTCGCGCCATCGAGCTCCTTGGCACTGGATACGCCAAGCTTCTTGTTGACCAGGAAACCTACGCCGTCGTAATAGGTGACCCCGGTGAACATCAGGCCCATGCCGGCATCGCGCGAACTGGTCCAGGTGGTGTTGCGCGACAGCACGTCGACTTCGCCCGATTGCAGCGCGGTGAAGCGTTCCTTGGCGTTGAGCTGGCTGAACTTGACCTTGGTCGCGTCCCCGAACACGGCTGCCGCCACGGCGCGGCAGACATCGGCGTCGATCCCGACGATCTTGCCTTGTGCATCCGGAACCGAGAAGCCAGGAAGACCGTCACTCACGCCACACTGGACGAAGCCCTTCTTCTTAACCGCATCGAGCGTCGCCCCGGCCTGGGCCGTACTCACAGCGCCCAGGGCAGCGGCAGCGGTCAGGACTGCCAGGGTGGTTTTCAACATCTTCATTCACAACCTCCAAATCGCTCTTGTTGTATCGAGCCGGAATTGCACCGCACCCTTTTGAGGCGCATCCGACCCGTATTGGCTTGTTATTGGGTCACTTGGCGCAATGGGCTGTTCTGTGACAGCCTTCGCGTGCAAAGGGTGTTACCGTCTCGGCCTGTCCTTTGCATCACAGATGGAAGTGCAAACCGCGTACCAGATTGCGTGGCTTGAGCGTTTAAGCACGAGTCAAGTAGGGAAAGTTGCATCGTTGCGACATTCTTTTTCCGACTCGCCGGGCGCGCGCCTTCTTTTCAAGCACGACCTCTTCCACACGCACGTTTTCGGAGCAGCCATGACCGACCCACTCATTCTCGAACCTCAAAAAGCCGCAGATGCCTGTGTGATCTGGTTGCACGGCCTGGGCGCGGACCGTTACGACTTCCTACCGGTGGCCGAATTCATGCAGCAGCATCTGCTCACGACCCGGTT
Organism: Pseudomonas parafulva; assembly: GCF_002021815.1. Classification (NCBI taxonomy): domain Bacteria; kingdom Pseudomonadati; phylum Pseudomonadota; class Gammaproteobacteria; order Pseudomonadales; family Pseudomonadaceae; genus Pseudomonas; species Pseudomonas parafulva. The sequence goes on along the minus strand of NZ_CP019952.1, from coordinate 899,687 downwards.
CGTCATGCCCCAGGCGCCGACCCGGTCGGTGACCATCAACGGCGGCTACGCCATGCCCAGTTGGTACGACATCAAGGCCATGACGCCGGCCAGGGCCATCGACGAGGCCGAGCTCGATGCCTCGGCCGAGCAGGTCATCGCCTTGATCAAGGCCGAGCAGGCCAAGGGCATCAGCCTGTCGCGCATCATCCTGGCCGGGTTCTCCCAAGGGGGCGCCGTGGTGCTGCACACGGCCTATATAAAGTGGCAGGAAGCCCTGGGTGGCGTGCTGGCCCTCTCCACCTATGCCCCCACCTTCGCTGACGAGCACACGCTGAGCGCGTGCCAGCAACGCACCCCGGCCCTGTGCCTGCATGGCGTGCACGACCCGGTGGTGATCCCATCGATGGGACGTACGGCCTTCGAGTACCTGAACACCTGGGGCGTCGCTGCCCGCTGGCACGAGTACCCAATGGAACATGAAGTGGTCGTCGAAGAGCTGAACGACATCCTCCAATGGCTGACCACGCAACTTCAGTAAGCCGCGCGCACGAGTCGTTCAAGGCCATTGCACTACGCCGAGCAGGGATCTTGCATTACACTGCCCGGCGTACATTCCTTAACCAATTGACGAGATGACCGTGCTCAAGGCACTCAAGAAAATATTCGGCAAGGGAGACATTGCCCCCCAGGCCACTGCGCCCGCTGCCAGCATTGCCCCGGCGCCAGCGGCCCCCCAGGCCCATGCGCCATCGGCCCCTGCCGTTGCGCGCAGCCAGCCTGCCGCCCAGGTTGTACAACCTGCCGCTACCAAGCCTGCCAGCGACAAACCGCGTCGAGAGCGCAAGCCAAAACCCAAGCCCCAGGCCAGCCTGTGGAAACCGGAGGACTTCGTGGTCGAGCCCCAGGAGGGCAAGACGCGTTTCCACGATTTCAAACTTTCCAACGAGCTAATGCACGCCATTCACGACCTGGGTTTCCCCTACTGCACGCCGATCCAGGCGCAAGTGCTGGGCTTCACGCTGCGCGGCCAGGATGCGATCGGCAGGGCCCAGACCGGTACGGGCAAGACTGCCGCGTTCCTGATCTCGATCATTTCCCAGCTGCAACAGACGCCCCCGCCCAAGGAACGCTACATGGGCGAGCCACGCGCACTGATCATCGCCCCCACCCGCGAACTGGTGGTGCAGATCGCAAAGGACGCGGTCGCCTTGACCAAATACACCGGCCTGAACGTGATGAGCTTCGTCGGCGGCATGGACTTCGACAAGCAGCTCAAGGCTCTGGAAGCACGGCACTGCGACATCCTGGTGGCTACGCCCGGCCGCCTGCTGGATTTCAACCAGCGTGGCGAGGTGCACCTGGACATGGTCGAGGTGATGGTGCTGGACGAAGCCGACCGCATGCTGGACATGGGCTTCATCCCGCAGGTGCGCCAGATCATTCGCCAGACGCCGCCCAAGAGCGAGCGCCAGACGCTGCTGTTCTCGGCCACTTTTACCGATGACGTGATGAACCTGGCCAAGCAGTGGACGACCAATCCCGCCATCGTCGAGATCGAGCCCGAGAACGTGGCCAGCGAAACGGTCGAGCAGCACGTTTATGCGGTGGCTGGCAGCGACAAGTACAAGCTGCTGTACAACCTGGTGACCCAGAACAAGTGGGAACGGGTGATGGTGTTCGCCAACCGCAAGGACGAAGTACGCCGTATCGAGGAAAAACTGGTACGCGATGGCGTCAATGCCGCGCAGTTGTCCGGCGATGTACCTCAGCACAAGCGTATCCGTACCCTCGAGAACTTCCGTGAGGGGCGCATCACGGTGCTGGTGGCGACCGATGTGGCTGGACGCGGGATCCATATCGACGGCATCAGCCATGTCATCAATTTCACCCTGCCGGAAGACCCTGACGACTACGTGCACCGGATCGGCCGTACCGGCCGGGCAGGCACCAGTGGCGTATCGATCAGCTTTGCTGGCGAAGATGATTCGTACCAGTTGCCTGCGATCGAGACGCTGCTGGGGCGCAAGATCAAGTGCGAGATGCCGCCTGAGGAGTTGCTCAAGCCGGTGCCGCGCAAGCACGCCTGATCGGGTTGGGTCGGTCAGGTCGATCTGCCCATGCTCCTGGCCGCCGGACCGGCCTCGATGGGCCGCGCAGCGGCCCTGGGCATCACAGCTCCCCGGGCGTTCGTGCAGCGCCCAAGGTCAATCGCTCCCCCCTATCCCCATCGCCCTGCCGCGTCCTGATCGCTCTGACGTCCTTCCACCCATCGTTCCCCTTGCCCGGTCGTTTCCTTCTTCCAGAACGGTGCCCGGGTCTTCAGGTAATCCATGATGAAGTTGCAAGCCTCGAACGAGGCCTGCCGATGGGCACTGGCCACGCCGACGAACACGATCGGCTCGCCGGGCGCCAAATGCCCCACGCGGTGCAGCACCTCGACCTTCAACAACGGCCAGCGCTGCTGTGCCTCGGCCACGATCTTGGCCAGGGCCTTTTCGGTCATGCCGGGATAATGCTCGAGCACCATGCCCGCCACCTCCTGGCCGTCGTTGAAGTCCCGCACGTAGCCGATGAAACTGACCACTGCCCCGACACCTACGTTGGCCGCATGCAAGGCGTTGGTCTCAACGCCCGGATCGAAAGCGCCTTCCTGTACCCGAACGGCCATGCTCAACCTCCAGTCACAGGCGGAAAGAAGGCCACTTCGTCGCCGTCTTGCACAGGCTCATCCAGCCTGCACAATTCCTCGTTGCGCGCGCACATCAGGTTTTGCTCGGCCAGCACCTGATAAGGCTCGCCTCTACCCACCAACGCCAGGCGCACATCGTCCACTACTCTGAACGTCCCTTCGAGCGACTCGCTGCCGCGCTCCAGCCGCTCCCGGTAGCGAGCGAAATACATCACCTTGATCTTCATCAGCCTTGCACCTTGTACGGGCCGCTTTTGCCGCCCAGCTTCTCCAGCAGGCGCACTTGCTCGATGACCATGCCCTTGTCCACGGCCTTGCACATGTCATAGAGGGTCAACGCGGCTACGCTGGCCGCCGTCAGCGCTTCCATCTCCACACCGGTCTGCCCGGCCAGCTTGCACCGGGCGACGATACGCACTGCATCACTGCCCTCGGCGCTGAGCTCGACCTTGACACTGGTCAGCATCAGCGGATGACACAACGGAATCAGGTCGCTGGTCTTCTTCGCCGCCTGGATGCCGGCGATGCGCGCCACGGCGAAGACATCACCCTTGGGGTGCTCACCGTCAACGATCATCTGCAGGGTGTGCGGCAACATGCGCACGCGCGCTTCGGCCGTGGCCTCGCGCTCGGTCACGGCTTTTTCAGTGACGTCGACCATGTTGGCCCGCCCTTGGGAATCAAGATGTGTCAGCACTGCTCTGCTCCTGTGAAGGGAGCTGAGAGTGTAAACCGGTGGGTCAGGTTTGAGCAGGGGCCAGGCCGACGCATTGCGGCCCGAAGCCGCCGGGCGGTGAACCGCCCGGCGTGCGGGGCTACTACATGTGTGACTCGGCGAACTCGGCCAACACCGACCGAGGCACCCCTTGCAGGGTGATGTGCACGCCATGGGGGAAGTCCTTGAAGCGTTCGGTCAGGTAGGTCAGGCCCGAACTGGTCGCGGACAGGTACGGTGTATCGATCTGCGCCAGGTTACCCAGGCACACCACCTTCGATCCCGCGCCAGCACGGGTGATGATGGTTTTCATCTGGTGCGGCGTGAGGTTCTGGCACTCATCGATGAGGATCAGGCTCTGCTGGAAGCTGCGACCACGGATGTAGTTGAGCGATTTGAACTGCAGCGGCACACGTTCGAGGATGTACTCGACACTGCCGTGGGTGCTTTCATCGTCCATGTGCAAGGCTTCGAGGTTATCGGTAATGGCGCCCAGCCAGGGCTCCATCTTCTCGGCCTCTGTTCCCGGCAGAAAACCGATCTCCTGGTCGAGCCCCTGCACGCTTCGGGTGGCGATGATGCGCCGGTAACGCTTGCTGACCATGGTCTGCTCGATGGCCGCCGCCAGTGCCAGGATGGTCTTGCCCGACCCCGCCGCCCCGGTCAGGTTGACCAGGTGGATATCCGGATCGAGCAGCGCCAACAGCGCCAGGCTCTGATGAATGTCACGCGGTTTCAGGCCCCAGGCTTCCTGATGCAGCAGCGGCTCCTGGTGCAGGTCGAGCAGCAGCAGTTCGCCCTCGCGCGTGCCCTTGATCCAGCCGACGAACCCTTGCTCATCGATGATGAACTCGTTCACGTGCACCGCAGGCAGCGGCTCGGCCAGTTGCACCCGGTGCCAGGTACGGCCACGTTCCTGACGCGTGTCGACCTTGCTGACCCGGTCCCAGAACGAGCCGGTGACCGAATGATAGCCCTTGGACAACAGCGACACGTCGTCGACCAGCTGGTCGGTGCTGTAGTCCTCGGCGGCGATGCCGCAGGCGCGCGCCTTCAGGCGCATGTTGATGTCCTTGGTGACCAGCACCACGTCCAGGTCGGTGCGCCGTGCCCTGACTTCGAGCAGCTGATTGATGATGATGTTGTCGTTGAGGGTTTCGGGCAACAGCTTGTTCGGCTCGTTGCGCGGAGTCATCAGGATGGACAGATACCCTTTTGGCCCACTCTTGCCACGCTGGATGGGTACCCCCTGCTCCACCACGCTAGGCGAGGCATCACCCAGCGTCTGGTCGATCAGGCGGATGGCCTGGCGGCATTCGGCAGCGATGCTTTGCTTACCGGCCTTGAGCTTGTCGAGTTCCTCCAGCACCGTCATGGGAATGGCGACGTGGTGCTCCTCGAAGTTGAGTAATGCGTTGGGGTCGTGAATCAGGACGTTGGTATCGAGCACATAGAGGATTGGCTTGCTGGAGGAAGGGGTGCGTCCTTGGTCATCCATACTCGGTCACCTTATGTCGAAGCGGCACGGCGTGGTCTGTTACGCCGCGGGGTGACTGCCGTTCTTCCCGTATCCGCGTTGTTACGGGCGGGAAGCGATCTGGCCAGGTGGACCGATGTGACGCCACCTGTGCTGCAGGAATCGGCTGTCTGGTTTCTTCATACCGCAAAAGCCATGACCGGAAAAAGCATTTTCATGCGATTGCCAACTTTATTTTTCCGATTGACGAACAGGCCTTGGCGCCAACGCCAAGCAGGTCTACAGTCAGAAGTCAGGTTGCTACTCGCCCTGTCCATATTCGCGACAATCCTGCCAACCAATGCCGCTTTGCGCGGTGTGCTCAAGCAGCCATTGCACCGCAGGCCTGGCCTTGGGCAAGGCGTCGTGAAACTGGATCACGCCTTTGCGCCACAGCAGCATCAAGGTCAACACACGCTCGGCTGAGGCCTGCGCACTCAAGCCCGAGTCGTCCTGCGCATCGATATCCCACAGCGAGACCTGCAACTGCTGACGCTGCATGAACGCCTGGCCGTCGGCCCGCCGCTGGCCATACGGTGGGCGAAACAGCGGCACATACTGCTCGGGCAGGTCTGCCCGCACCCGTGCCTGGCTGCGGCTGATCGAGGCCTGCCAATCCGTCCACTGCGCATGGGACCGGTATTCCCACCCCTGAATGCCTACGCACTGGCCAGCATACAAGCGCCGCAGGGCCGCCAGCGACTCGCCGTCGCGACGTTGCTGCAAACGGCTGCCGAGCACGAAGAACGTCCCATCGAGTTTCTGCTTGCGCAAGTAGGCAGTCAGCTCGTCGGTGGTGCCTGCCGCCGCGCCCGGCCCACCGGCAAAGGTGAGCAGAAACAGCCGGTCATTGAGTTCATCGCCGTTGCGCTCGGCTGCAGACAGCCGCTGTACTTCGCTGCTGGTCTGGGGCAACAACGCCGCCTTGCGCAGTTGCTCGTTCAGGTACTGCTCATGAAATTGCCGGCTGGGCTCGATCCAGCCGGTGTAGAACTCACCCACATCGGTGGCGAAGGTCGCAGCTTGCAAGCGCAGTTCGGCCATCGACGTCACCGCATAGCAAAAGGACGCATCTTGCTCGCAACTGCGTTGCGCCTGTTGATAACCCTGCCAAAGACGCTGCCACAGCCGCGCCCGCACCTGCCTGATCTTCTGCAAGTTGACCTGCCGCAGGCCCAATCGGGCTGCCAGGGCGTTCTCGTCGAGCAGCTCGTTCTCGTGCAGTACCCGGGCGAACGAGAGGATTTCGGCCCGCGACGCCACATCGAACAGCGCAGGGTTGTCCAGTTGCTCGGGCCACAGGCCACGGTCCAGGCTGGCCGGCGTGGAAGGGGCGGCTTGCACGGCCAGGCTCAACAGGCCAGTCAGCAGGGCTGAAACGACGCGCACGGTCAGGGCTCCGTTCAAGGAAAACAGGCACTATAGCCGCTGCATCGGCCATGGGCGTTGACTATTGTCGCCATAGTTTGGACTTGCCTCGTCCAACCCTTAGAATCCCGCTCTTTGATGCCAGGAGCAGATCCGATGCTGACGGTGATTTCCCCCGCCAAGACCCTCGACTACGACACCCCACCGGTGACCGAGCGCTTCACCCTGCCCCGCCACCTCGACCATTCCCAGGAACTGATCGAGCAGCTGCGAGAAATGAGCCCGGCGCAGATCAGCGAACTGATGCACCTGTCCGACAAGCTCGCGGGCCTGAACGCCGCGCGTTTCGGCAGCTGGACACCCACGTTCACGCCAGAGAACGCCAAGCAGGCCCTGCTGGCCTTCAAAGGTGACGTCTACACCGGCCTGGACGCCCAGACCTTGGGTGAGGACGACCTCAGCTACGCCCAGGATCACCTGCGCATGCTCTCCGGCCTCTACGGCCTGCTGCGCCCGCTGGACCTGATGCAGCCCTACCGCCTGGAAATGGGCACCAAGCTGGCCAACGCCCGCGGCAAGGACCTTTACGCGTTCTGGGGCACGCGTATCAGCGAGTGGCTCAACGAGGCCCTGGCCGAACAGGGCGATGATCTGCTGCTGAACCTGGCCAGCAACGAATATTTCAGCGCGGTCAAGCGCAGCGCCCTGAAGGCCCGGGTGATCAATGTGGACTTCAAGGACCTGAAAAACGGCCAGCACAAGATCATCAGCTTCTACGCCAAGAAGGCGCGCGGCATGATGAGCCGCTTCGTCATCGAAGAGCGCATCAGTGACCCAACGCAGCTCAAGCAGTTCGACGTGCAGGGGTATTACTACAGCGCCGAGCAGTCGAAGGTCGATCACCTGGTGTTCTTGCGCGATCAGCCCGAAGCATAGGGCGCCGAGCGCGGCGGGGCATCAGGGTAACCTGACGTACCCTGCCCCCAGCCCTGACACCTCGACCCCCTGCGGCCCTATGCCGTCCACGCTGACGGTCACCTCGCTCGGCGCTTGGCCAGGGTCCTCACGAAACCACACAACGTGCTCACCTGCGCTGCTGCGCTGCAGCGCCTCTGGCGGAATGACCAGCGCCTGGGCCTTGCTCGTGATACGTATGTCCACCTGCGCGCTCATGCCCAGGCGCAAGCTAGAGCGGGCTGGCTCGGCGGGCAAGCTTGCGGGCGGTTTTCAGGAGGGTGTCGATCAGAGAATCGGGATCATCGCTGCGAGGGGGGTCGGTTTTGCCTATCATCAGGGTCATGTTGACTTCGTAATTGCCGAAACCTGCTTCCAGAATGGGCGGCAGCGACTTGTAAGTTGCAATAATTTCCCTGATCGCCTCATCTTGATACCCCGTCTGCTGATATTCAGCGTTTGCTTTATCCACCATCGCTCGGGACCATACTTCATAGCGCTTGCCTAACTCTCTGCTTGCGGCGAGGCGCTCGTTGTGGGTGAAATCGCCGCCTTCGTCGTAACCAATCAAAGCGAGCTGTTCAATTGTCAGTTTCTGGAAAGGATTACTCCCCTTTCCGTTCAGAAAATCCGTGGCTTGCCTTGCCCTTGCCAATAACTCGGGATCATCCGTGTCTGGGACATGTGCGTCGTGAAGGGGCTTGGTAAGCCTATATGCACTTCCGCCTAGCTCCATCTGTATCTTGGATGCCAAAGCAGCCAGCTCTTGCCGACTAAGCTGACTGTCGCGCGCAGCCGCCCGCTGAGCGGCACTTGCAAGTTGTTTGGACAACGTAGAAAGATCAAGGGAGGCTTGGCGAGTTGCACCTGAGGGTACCGCGCCCTCTTGATTCGGGACTGCTGAATGGGTATGGATGCGCGTAGAAGCGAGCGCACGGATTGGAGCAACAGAAAACTCACTAACTTTTGACATGACCAATCACTCACTATTTTGAAGTTCCACGGGCAGCCCAAATGCCCGCAGTGCTTGTGACGCCAAGCACTGCAGGCATTTTTAGCCGCTTACTTCATGGTGAATTCAGCCTTCCAGGCATAATTCGCGCTGAATCCAGAGTTCACAGCCGTGCACGTGGCCCCACCGGAGGGGGTCGCGGTCTTGTTCCATTTAGGCTGTTTAATGCCACCGGACATCATCATCACGAACGTAGTGCTGAAGGCACAGGTTTTACCCCCTGCCGCATACCTCAACATAGCGCCGTTGGTATCGGGGCTTACCAATCGTTGCACGCTAAAGGTAATCGACGAGCCGGGCTGTACCTCCTGAAGTGGTGTGGGCCTGGCAATCTGATACGTACTGGTCTCGTTCGCATTGGTCAGCTGGAGCTTCACCGGCTCGGTTCCGAGATTTCTGAACGTCACTTCAACGGGCGGCCCCGCAAGGGCTGGGGCCGCTGCCAGCATGACTGCGGTGGCAGAGAGGATTCGCATGCAGTTCTTCATCGTTTCAAGCCTCGTCTCTTCCATGTGGTTTGGGATCAGAAGCCTGCGTGGGCCGGCCACGCATTGACTGCGACGATCCTTCGTTCACAGCCGCCAATCACGACGTCTGGCCATGTTGGCGGCCCGGCGCTGAAAAACCTTAGGAACTGAAGGGTCTTCAAGCGTTACGAGATGTAGCGAGAAAACGTGGAGCCCAGCTGTGTGAGCCCGTTTATTGACCTCAAGAAATAAACACCGGGCCGAAAGACTTCAGCTTGCCATCATCACCTGGGGCATTTTCTTCATTTTTCCCCTCCCGGCCCCCATGCTGGCATATGAGCGTCCCGAAATATTTGCGTCCTGTGTATACCGAGCCCAAACCGACACGTGCCGAGCCAGGATGCCTTGCTGCCCGAAGGTGTGGCGCGGGTGCCGCAGTTCGTAGATTAAGCCAGTGCGCTGCGGCACTTGACTCCCATCTCACCTTCCTCGATCCACAGCCGGCCAGCCCCTGCCCTTTTGAGCCTTCCCCCATTTCACGCTACGATGCTTCAACCCTCGCGCAACCAAGGTCTGCAAGGCTCATGATCATCGGCGCTCTCCTTATCCTCACCTGGCTGGTGCTGTTGCTGCGCTACCCTGCCAAGGCCTTGCCGATTTCGCTGGCCGCCGTGGGTGGTCTGGGCCTGGTGGCCTTGTTCGTCATCTGGCAGGACACTCGCGAAACCTCGCAACTGGCCCGCTTGGACATGCGCCTTGCCTATGCCCCCACCCAATGCCCCGCCGACCGCCCCTTGCAGGTCACCCTGAAGAACGGCAACAAGGTGCCGCTCACCGAGCTGCGCTGGCGTGTGGCGGCCTATGCGCCAGGCGACACAGTCAACCTGGCAGAAAATACCTACAATGCACCGCGCTACCGTGGGCCTGGCGAATTGCAGCCGGGCGCGCAGTGGTCCGATTGCCTGCCATTGCCTGCGCTGCGCTCGGGCTACCGTGCACAGACGTTGGAATTCAGGGCCGAGCACCTGCAAGGCAGCTTTGCCAACTGACTCCTTGTCGACGCCCAACGGCTGGCGACCGGTTGGCGACTCGGCGCAGACCCGCTGCCCCTCCACACAGACCCAAAGGCCTTCTGCATGTCGACAGTCCTGATCACCGGTTGCTCCAGCGGCATTGGCCGCGCCCTGGCCGATGCGTTTCGCGATGCCGGCCATCAGGTCTGGGCCACCGCCCGCCAGGCTGAAGATGTGGCGCGCCTGGCCGCTGCGGGCTTCGTTGCCCGGCAACTGGATGTCAACGACCCACACGCCCTGGCCCTGCTCGCGCAGGAACTCGAGGCACTGGACATCCTGATCAACAACGCCGGCTACGGCGCCATGGGGCCGCTGCTCGATGGCGGGGTCGACGCCCTGCAGCGCCAGTTCCAGACAAACGTGTTCGCGCTGGTCGGCGTGACACGCGCGCTGTTCCCCCAGCTGCGTCGCGCCCAAGGCCTGGTGGTGAACATCGGCAGTGTCTCCGGCGTGCTGGTCACGCCGTTCGCCGGCGCCTACTGCGCCTCCAAGGCTGCCGTGAAGGCCCTGAGCGACGCCCTGCGCCTGGAACTGGCGCCGTTCGGCATCCGCGTGATGGAGGTGCAGCCTGGGGCCATCGCCTCGCAGTTCGCCAGCCACGCTCAGCAGCAGGCGCAGCAGGTGCTGGCGCCGCAATCGCCGTGGTGGCCACTGCGTGAACACATCCAAGCCCGGGCCCGCGCCTCGCTCGACAGGCCGACACCGACGGCGACCTTTGCCCAAGGCGTGCTGAAAGCGACCCAGCGTTCGCCAGTGCCGGCACGGGTGCGGCTGGGCAATGGCAGCACGGCCCTGCCGCTGATGGCCCGCCTGGTGCCGCAGCGTTTACTGGACAAGGTGCTGCGCAAACGGTTTGGCTTGTCACGAACGTTGTAGGCCGGTCACGAGCCTACGCGTTCAGACCTTGTCGAATGCCTGCCACCCACCGCCGAGCGCTTTGTACAGCCCCACGAGCGCCTGGGATACCGCGGCAGCGCTGTCGATCCACTGCTCTTCGCTGGCCAGCAAGGCCGACTGCACGGTCAGTACATTGAGAAAATCCACCGCGCCTTCCACGTATTGACGCTGGGCCGTTTCCAGGGCGATGCGGTTCTGGCGCACGGCTTCGGCGAGGCGATCGCGACGCAGCTGGCTGGCGTTGTACAGGCGCAGCACATCATCGATTTCATGCCAGGCCCCCAGCACCACCTTGCGGTAGTTCAGGGCCGCTTCCTGCTGCTGCGCCTGGCGCAGGGCCAAGGTGCCCTTGAGGCGACCGCCTTCGAAAATCGGCAGCGACAGCTGCGGCCCGAAGGCGAAGCGGCGAGCATCCCAAGCACCGAAGTCAGCCAGCTGCATGGCCTGGAAACCCACGTTGCCAGACAGCCGGATACGTGGATAAAAATCAGCCTTGGCCACGCCGATGCTGGCCGTGGCAGCATGCAGGCGCGCCTGGGCCTGGCGAATGTCCGGACGACGCTCGGCCAGCTCCGACGGCACGCCGATGGCGAACGTCTGCTGCGGGGCGGGCAGCTCACCGGCTTGCAGCAAGCTGCCCTGCAGGCTGCGTGGGGGCTCGGCCGCCAGCAGGCTCAAGGCATTGATCAGATCGTCACGGCGCGCCTGCAAAGTGGGCAGGCGCGACTCGATCAAGGCGACCTGGGCGTTGGCCTGGGCCACGTCGAGCCGGGTGGCCACGCCTTCGGCCTGACGGTCTTCGGACAACTTCAGGCTGTGCCGCGCGACCTTGAGGTTGTCCTCGGTCACCTGCAACGTATGCTGCACCGCGCGCAGCTGGATGTAATCACCGGCCGTTTCGGCGAGCAGGGCCAGCAGGACGCCGTTTCGGTCGTTCTCGGCCACCTCGACACTGGCGTCGGCTGCTTCGACCTGACGCCGCACACGTCCCCAGACATCCAGCTCCCAACCTGCTACCAAGTCACCCTGCCACAGGTTGAAAGCCGATTTGCCCGCGTTGCCGGAGGGGTCGCTGAGCCCTTCGGCGCTGTTGCGGGCACGGCTGTAGCCGGCATTGGCGTCCACCGACGGCTGCTGGTCGGCGGCCACGGTGCTGCGCAGCGCACGGCTTTGCAGCAAGCGGGCACTGGCGATCTGCAGATCAAGGTTGCGCGCGGCGACCTGTTCGATCAGTGCGCTGAGCCGTGGGTCGTGAAAGCTGTCCCACCAGCGCAACTGCATGGGCTCGGCCACAGGTTGGCTGGGCGCGTGCTCACCCTCCAATTGGTCCCACTGCTGGGGCGCGTGGGTATCGGGCTGCTGGAAGTCAGGGCCAAGGGTACAGCCCGTGAGCAGTGCAGCGAGCATTATGGCCGCAGGGGCCTTGCCCCCCAAACGCGTGATGGGCCGCGATGAACGGGCTGCCTGTGGGCCGGCGGGTGCAGGGCTCTGCGCGTAGGTGATGTTCATCGGGCCGTCACCTCGCTACCGGCCAGCTTATCGCCTTGGGTATCGCTGGTCGTGTCGATGATCGCTTCGACCGACATGCCCACACGCAAGCGCGTCAACAACGGCTGCCCGTCATCGAAGACGATCTTCACCGGGATGCGCTGCACCACCTTGGTGAAATTGCCGGTGGCGTTGTCCGGCTTCACCGCGGCGAACGTCACCCCCGTGGCCGGAGCGATGCTTTCGACGTGCCCATGGAGTCGTTCATCGGCAAAGGTATCGACGCTGATGCTGACCGGCTGACCGGGCTGCACGTGGGTCAATTGGGTTTCCTGGAAGTTGCCTACCACATAGGCCTGCTGCAGGGGCACCACCGACAACAGCCGCGCCCCGGGGTTGACATAGGCCCCGATGCGCAACGCGCGTTCACCGACCATACCGTCCACCGGCGCCGTGATGCGGGTATAGGAGAGGTCCAGCCGGGCCTTTTCCACCCCGGCTTCGGCGCGCTTGAGCTGGCCATCGGCGCTGGCGACCTGAGCGGCGAGGATGTCCACCTGCTTGCGCGCAGCTACCGAAGCTGCACGGGCATTGGCCAGGCGAGCACGGGCCTGATCCACGGCGCTGCGTGCCTGCTGGGCGTTTTGCACGGTACCGGCGCCCTGCTCGGCCAGGCGTCCGTAGCGGCGAACTTCATGATCGGCGAACGCCGCCTCGGCCTCGGCGGCTTTCACCGCTGCCTGGGCCTGAGCAATCAGCGCGTCCTGGCGGTCGAGGGTGGCACGGGCATCGGTGCTCTGGGCCTGGGCCACTAGCAGCTGCGCCTGGGCAGCGTCCAGGGCAGCCTGGTAGTCGCGGGCATCGATGGTGGCCAGCAGTTGGCCGGCCTTGACTTGCTGGTTGTCCTCGACCAGCACCTGGGTGATGAAGCCGGCGACCTTGGGCGCGACCACGGTGTAGTCGGCGGTCACGTAGGCGTCGTTGGTGCTCTGCCGGTGGTCGCTGCCCAGCAGCCAGGGACCGACGAGGGCGGCCAGCACGGCCACGGCCAGCACAGCGCCGATGAACAGGGTTTTACGGTGGGTGGTCATTTGGCGTTTCTCGAATTCAGACAGGGGTCAGGCCACCGCACGCGGTGGATAAACCCGGGTGGGCATGACAGGAATCAGGCAGATCAGGGCTACGGCGATTACGGCCAGGACCAGGTAGAGGTCGGCCGAGGTCAGTACCAGCGCCTGGTCATGGATGCGCCTGGCAAGGCTGGCAGCGTGGTCGTCCAGCAACGGGGCATTGCCCAGGCTGTCGACCAGGTGATTGGAATGGAAATGCCGGCGCAGCGTGCCCAGGGCATCGAGCAGCCCGCCCGCCACGACGGCGGACAAGCCCTTGACGGTGTTGAACCAGGCCGAGGCGAAGGGGCCTTCCTGGGGGCTCATGCCCGTGGTCGAGAGCATCAGCAACGGCAGCACCGCCATCGGCTGGCCGAACACCTGCAACAGGTAGAACGGGTAGAAATCGGTGCGAATCCACTGGCTGGTGAGCAGGCTGCTGCCGATGCAGGAGGCGGCCAGCATCCCCAGGCCGATGCCCAGCACCCAGCGACAGTCGACTGCGCGGATATTGCAAAGCGCGGCGGTCAGCGGCAGGGCGATCAATTGTGGCATCGCCACCAGCAGCATCAGCGGGCTGGTCTGGGCGGGCCGGTAGCCCTGGAGCTGTGCCAGGTAGGCGGACGGCAAACTACCCACACCCGAGAGGACGATGAGCACGCCCGCGACGGTCAACAGGGCAAAGGCCAGGTTACGCCGGCCCAGCAAGCGCAGCTGGAAAAACGGCAAGGGCTCGGACCACTCGTTGAACATGAACAGCACCAACAACAGCAGCCCACCGCCCAGCAGCCAGCAGATCAACGGCGAATCGAACCAGCCCCAGCGATCACCCAAAGACAACCCCAGCACGATACCGCAGATCGCCGGTAACCCAAGCAGCACACCACGCCAGTCGAACTGCCTGAAACGCTCCAGGCGCAATGGGTCCTGCGGCAGCCCCCACGCCACGCAGCCACCGGCCACCAGCGACGGCAGGATGATCTGCCAGAACGCCCAGCGCCAGCCGACGTATTCGGTCCACAAGCCGGCCAACGGTGTACCCAGGTTGGGGCCGAAGGTGGCAGTCAAGGCATAGCACGCCAGGCCGTAGACCTTGATGCCAGGGGGCAGGAAGCGCAGCGCCACGCTCATCAGCATCGGCGGCAGTGCCCCCGAGGCAAGCCCTTGCAGCACCCGCAGCAGCATCAGGCTGTGCAGGTTGGGGGCGAAGGGTTGCAGCAGACCCAGCACTGCGAAGGCACCGATGGCTGCCAGGGTGAAGCGCCGCAGGGAAAAGGTGGTCGCCAACCAGGGCGAGAAGGCCATTGCCGAGACGGAGGCTGCGCTGTACACCGCCAGCAGCCAGGCCCCCTCATCGGCACCGATAGCCATGGCCCCGCGGATATCGGCCAGGGAAATCTTGGTCACGGACTCGTTGAGGCCCGCACACAGCACCGCCAGCAACACGCCGAACAGCCCGACCACCACCTGCAGGCCGAACGCGCCCTGTGCAGGGGCGGTCGATGCAGGCGTGGCAGCCAGCCCGCTAGCAGGGGCAGAAACGGCATTCATTTAGAGACATCTCCAGCAACACTTTTACGACTGGAGCGATTTTAGGCAGGGTAAATGCTGACGAAAACTGAATTATTGGCAGTTTTATATTGCGCCAAACGCAACGATGGCCTGTTCAGGGATCGCTTCGGGTACACGCCTTGATCGTCTGACGCAGCCACTGGTGGGCCGGGTCGTTGTCGAAACGTGGGTGCCAGGCCTGCATCACGTTCACTTTTTCAAGCGGTACGGGAATCTCGAAGGCGCGCAGGGGCAGCTTTAGGCGCTGGACACTGTTCAGGATGTTGGCTGGAATCGGCAGGATCAGGTCCGAATCGGGTAACGAGAACATCGCCGAGTGAAAGCTGGTGGTGATCAGCGCCACCCGGCGCTCCACCCGATGGTTGGCCAGGGCCACATCGATCGGACCGTTGGCACGGCCGCGACGCGACACGCTGATCTGTGGGAACGCGGCGAAGCGTTGTGGGGTGATGTCCTGGTCGAAGACCGGATGTTCCATGCGCGCCAAGCCGACGAAATAGGTGCTGAACAAACTCTGCACCTTGATCTCCGGCCCCAGCTCCACGGAGGAGCTGACGATCAGGTCGATGTGGCCGTTGCGCAACATGGCATCGTCGTCACTGCTGCCTTCGGGCACGAAACGCAACACGGTATTGGGCGCGTCGGCCAGCATCATGCGCAGCAGCTTGGCCCCGTAGAGGGCGATGAACAAATCGTTGGTACGCACGTTGAAGGCACGGTGCAGCTTGGACAGATCGACGCCTTCACGGCTGCGAAACACCTGCCCGGCCTGCTCAACCAGGCCATGCACCTGCTCGCGCAGGGCCAGGGCCCGTGGCGTTGGCACCAGCCGGCGACCGGCGCGCACCAGGATGGGGTCGCCCATGGCCTCGCGTATGCGCCCCAGCGTGCGGCTCATGGCGGCTGGGCTGAGGTTCATGCGTTGTGCCGCGCCTACCACGCTGCCTTCATCGAGCAGCACGTCGAGGGCGACCAGCAGGTTCATGTCAGGGAGTTGCATGGCCGTTTTCCGAGACGACGTTGGGAAACGGCGATGTTAGCAGGTTGCTCGATTGCGCCCGACGCAATGTGCTCGTGCGTGGCAGGGCCTTTATTCGCAGTCCAGGTGAGGTCGAGAATGGCAGCAGCAGGTTCGGCCCCATGCCGGAAGACGAGCCACCACTCACGATAAAGGATCCCGCATGCCCAGCCCCGTGCTCATTGCCATCGACGCCTCCCCTGCCACTCAAGCGCTGCTCGCCCTGGCCCGCCGCTGGTGTCGCCCTGAAGACCATACCTTGCATGTACTGCTGGCCATCGATGCCACCTTTGCCGTGCACGAACAACCGGCGCCCTACACGGCCGACGAACAAGCGCAGTACCCTGCCGCGTGCGAGGAACAGCAACAGGCCGATCATGCCCTGGGCGAGGCGGTCCGTGCCTTGCAGCAGGCAGGCTTCGCCTGCCAGGGCTGCATGGTGGCCGGTCAGCCTGTGGAGGTCATCGTGGCCAGGGCACAGGCACTGGAATGTGAACTGATCATCATGGGGCACCGTCATCTGTCGCGGCTGGGGCGACTGCTGGACCCCTCGATCAGTGCCAAGGTGATCGATCAGGCCCAGGTGCCGGTGCTGGTCGGGGCGGCTGAACGTAGCGCTTGAGAAGCTGAACATCAGGTAAATGCGGGACCTGTAGGAGCGGTCTTGTACCGCGATGGGTCGCGCAGCGGCCCCAGGAATATTTGCTGCGAAGCTGAAATCTTGGGGCCGCTGCGCGGCCCATCGCGGCACGAGACCGCTCCTACCCGGAAATCGACTAGCCTCCAAAGGTGGCACTAGGCAGTTGCTTTTGCAAAGTCCAGGGCCCGCTATCTCAGTCGATACAGGGCCAAGGAGCAGGCTTGCCGGGGCCGTGCTGTGGCCCATCGCGGCACGAGGCCGCTCCTACAGGGGTAACGTGCCGCAGTGTCAGGCCGCCGAGTGCTTCACTGCGGATCGACCACCACCGTACAGGTAGTCCCCGCTGCCAGGAAGAAGCCTTCGGGCACCTGGTCGATATGGATGCGCACAGGCACCCGCTGGGCCAGGCGCACCCAGTTGAAGGTGGGGTTCACATCGGCAATCAGCTCGCGGCTCTGGGGGTTGTCGCGGTCGTAGATGCCCCGGGCGATGCTCTCCACATGGCCCTGCAAGCGTTCCCCGCTCATCATCTGCAGTTCGGCAGGGTCGCCTACCTTCACATGGGGCAACTTGGTTTCTTCAAAAAACCCGTACACCCAGAATGACGCCTCATCGACCACCGCCATCACCGCCTCGCCGGTGCGTGCGTAATCGCCCTTGTGAACGTTCAGGTTGGTCACATAGCCATCGACCGTGGCCACGATCCGGGTACGTTTGAGGTTCAATTCGGCGGCCGCCAGGGCCGCCTGGGCCTGCTGGTAGTCGGCCAGAGCAGCGCTGGCAATGTTGCTGGCATCGTCGCGGTTTTCCTTGGAGATCACCAGGTTGTCCAGGTCGGCACGGCGCCTGGCATTGACCCGGCGCATTTCCCAGGTGGCCTTGCGGGCGGCGACCAGGGCCTTGGCCTGTTCGACCGCCAAACGGTAGTGTTCCGGATCGATCTGGATCAACAGGTCGCCCTTGCTGACCCGCTGGTTGTCCTTGACCGGCACATCGACCACGTAGCCAGGCACATCGGCCGCCACGTTGATGATGTCGGCGCGTACCCGGCCATCCCGGGTCCAGGGGGTGGTCATGTAATGCAGCCACAGCTGACGACCGATCACCACGGCGGCCGTCAGGACCAGCAACGTGGCGACAAGGCTGAAGAACTTTTTCATCGAAGGATTCTCACCAGTAGAGCGACAGCGCCGGGGCGCCGAACAGGCAGACGAACAGGCTCAGGCGCAGCAGCGCCGGGTGCCAGAAGAAACGGTAGCCATCAACGCTGGCAATGAACCGGTCAAGCCCCCAGGCCAGGCCTAGCGCAAACAGGAACATCAGGGTCAGGGTGGGCATGTACACGCCGTGGAAGGCGATTTCACGAGGCATGGGGCAACCCTTTGGGTGGCGCAAGCGGTGAGTGGGGGTCGAGCAAGGACGAGCGGATGAAGTGCAGGTAGCTCTGCACACGGCGTAGCACTGACGTGTCGAAGTGCCGCGCAAACGGCTCGTCGGTGGCCTGGACTCGGGAAATGGCATGGTCCACCGCCACCAGGGCACGCTCATGATTCCCGACGCTGGGCTGCAGGAACAGGCGCGCCAGGGCACGGCCCATGACCCGGATAGCCTGGCGCCACGGCTGGGACTCGGCATAGGCCGGGTGCACGGGGGCCCGCGCCTGCTCCTTGCGCAGCTCGATGACCGCATGGCCGATTTCCAGCACGCTGAACATCCAGCCCATCAACTGGCTTTGCACCTGGGGCTTGCCGGCCGCCAGGCCATAGGCCTGGTGCAGCAAGTCGCGCGTGCGGCTTTCGAAAGCCGTGCCGATGCCGCGCAGGCGCCCGCTGATGGCAAACAGCACTTGTTCACGCAAGGCCTGCTCCAGCCGGCTCCACAACCAGCGGCTATTGGGTGGCAGGATGATCGCCCCGGCAGCCGCGCACACGAACATGCCGACGACCATGGCGATGTAGTCGTTGATGAAGCTGTACGGGTCATACACCGTCAGGTTGTTGGGCACCGAGCCAATGGCGAAAAACACCAGCAGGCCAATGCCGTAGCCCGAGTAGGCCGGGCGCGACGAGAGAAACGCACCCAGCACGAACACCGGCGCCAGGACCATGCACAGCAAAGGGAAGCCGTCGATCCAGGGAAACACGAAGAAGGTTTCGAAAAAACCGACCACCGCGCCGATCGCCGTGCCGCAGGCCATCTGGAACGACAGCCGCTTGGGGTTGGGCGAGGCCGCCGACAGCCCGGCGGTGACCGTGGCGATCAAGGTCATCATGGCGCCGCTTGGCCAGTCGCTGATCAGCCAGTAGCTGCCCAGCAGCAACAGCACCGCCGCCGAACGCAGCCCGGCTGCCAGGCATACCAGCGTACTGGTCTGTGCCACGTAGGGTTCGTCCCACTGCTCCCGCGCGTGGTTGTGCACGGCCAGGGAGGCGTGGGTTTCGGCGTAGCTGTACATCTCGTCTACGAAGCGGTAGAGCAACTCGAACGCCGTGTGAAAATCCAGCAGGTCGGCTTCGCCGGGCGCGGTGGCCAGGTAGTCGGCGCGCAAGCTGCGGACCTGGGCCTGCAACCCTTCGCGGTAGGCACCGAGCTCGAGGGTCAGGCGCAAGGCGTCGGCGTCGGTCAGCGCGCGCCCCACATAGGGTTCGAGCAGGTCGACGAGGGTGTGCAGGCCAGGCTCGATGGCGCTGACGATCTGCACAGGCCCGCGTGCGCGAAGCCGCTCGATCAGACGGTGCAGGGCGTTGAAGCGGGTGGTGATGGCCATGAATTCGCTGTTCATGCGCACCAGCCGGCCACTGCGCCGACGCATGTGCGGGTCCTCGAAGGCAGTGACGTTGCGCAGGCTTTCCAACCCCACCGCCTCGGCCACGAAGCGCACATTGCTGCTTTCGAAACGCTCACGCTGACTGTCGCCGCGCAAGGCTTCGACGACTACCGCCGCGAACGCGCCAAAGCGCTGGTACAGGGCGTTGCGCATGGCGGCACTGGCCGACTGCGGCAGGATGGCGGCGCTGACGAAGGTGGACACCAGGATGCCCAGGGCAATCTCCAGCACTCGCCAGACCGCGGCCATGAATGCCTGGTCGGGGTGCTGCAACACCGGCAGGCCGATCATCGCCGCGGTGTAGCCGGCCAGCACGAAGCCATACGCCTGGAAGGTGCGGTAGCGCATGGCGCCTGCCGAGCACAGGCCCACCCAGACGGCCAGGCTGGGCAGAAACAGTTCGGTGTTCTGCGGGAAGACGGCCATCAATGCGACCATCATCACAGAGCCGGCCAGGGTGCCCAGCACCCGGTAGAAGCTCTTGGCGAACACATGCCCGCTTTGCGGCTGCATGACGATGAACACCGTGATCATGGCGGTACGCGGCTGCGGCAACTCCAGGCGCATGGCCAGCCACAAGGTGATGAAGGCTGCAGCCAGCACCTTGAAGATGTACACCCAGGTGACCCCATCGGTCCGCACCCAGGCATGGAAACCGCGCCGCCATTGCAGGCTCTGCGACCAGCGCAGGGGTAAACCCCATGTGCTCATGGGCGTGCTCTCGGCTTGGGGTTGAGAATGGCGAGGGTTGCCGGCGTGGCTGGCGGCGCCTGGCGCTCTTGGTCCGGTACATCCGAGCCGGCTTGCAGACCGCCGCCCAGCGCCGTCACCAGGGCGGCGTGGGCGATCAGGCGCGCGGCCTGCACCTGCTGCTGAACCTGTTGCTGACGAAACAGCAGCGTTTGCGCGTTGAGCACGTTCAGGTAGTCGGTAAGGCCCCGCTGGTAGGCGACCATGGCGATGTCATAGGTTTTCTGCGCGGCGGCGACCGACTCGGCCGCGAAGTGCGCCTGCGCCTGCATCGATTCGCGACGCACCAACTGATCGGAGATGTCCTTGAGCGCGCCGATCACCGTCTGGTTGTAGCGCGCCACGGCCACATCATAGTCGGCGGCGGCGGCCCCCAGTTGCGCGCGCAGACGCCCGCCATCGAAGATCGGCAGGGTGACGGCCGGGCCGACGGTGTAGTTGAACTTGCGCCCGGTGAGAAACGCCAGCGGGCCGCCGCCAGTGGCGACGAAACCCAGGCTGCCGATCAGGTCCACGTTGGGGAAGAAGCCGGCGTGGGCCATGTCGATCCCACGCGCCTGGGCAGCGACCTGCCAGCGGCTGGCGACCACATCGGGGCGCTGGCCGACCAGTTCGGCGGGTAGCCTGGAGGGCAGCGTCAGCGGTGCGGCAAGGACCAGGCTGGGGCGCTGCAGCTGCGCGCCCTCCCCTGGCCCCTTGCCCGCCAGGGCGGCCAGCTGATGGGTGGCCAGGACGATAGCCTCGTCCAGGCTGTCGAGCTGGCGATGGGTTTCCGGCAGCGGCGCCTGGGCCTGGCTGACCTCCAGATGGGTGCCGATGCCCGCGTCCAGGCGACGCTGGGCCAGGTCCAGGATCTGCTCTTGCTGCGCCAGTTGAGCCTTGATGATGTCGCGCCGGGCGTAATGCAGGCTCAGCTCGATGTACACGCTCACTACCGTGTTCTGCAGCTCCAACTGGGCCTGCCTGGCCTCTGCCACCTGTCGATGGGCCTGGTCCACGGCCTGCTCGCTGGCATTGCGCTCGCGCCCCCAGAGATCGAGGGCGTAGCTCAAGCCAAGGGTTGCGTTGTTATCCCAGGTGGTGGCACCGGACAAGTCGCCAGGGCCATAGAAGGGGTCGTCAGGCCAGTTGTGCCGGTTGAGCGTCGCCTGACCGTTGCCTTGCAGGTGTTCGGCCGACTCGGCAAGGCCAGCCAGGGCACGCGCTTGACGCACCCGTGCTGCGGCGATGGCAAGGCTAGGGTTGGCGGCCAGCGCCATTGCTATCCAGTGATCGAGCTGGGGGTCGCGGTAGGCGCGCCACCATTGCTGGTACGGCCAGTGGGCATCGGTGGCGGCCTGCTCGATGGCTGCACTGGGGCTCAGGGTGTTGGCTTGCAGCGTTTGGGTCTGCGGGGCAATGCCCCAGGTTCCGATACAGCCGCTCAAGGTGAGGGCAAGGGCACAGGCACTGAACGCTTGAAGCGTTCCGATGATGCAACGCGGCACAGCTGCGATATCCCGAGGAAGAGGTGGAGGGGCTGGGCAATTCTAGGGGGCGGCCACACTGGCGATAAGCGCTGATTCCTGCGAATCTTTGTTACTGAAACGGCGATAATCAGCCTTTGGTCGAAGGCAACTTTTCATCCTGGTTGCACGACTTCGTGACACAATTTTGTCCTCTACATCGAGAGTGACCCATGGACACCCTGCAAAACATGCGTGCCTTCAGTTGCGTGGCCCAGCTCGGCAGCTTCACGGCCGCAGCGGGCCAGTTGGATACCACCACCGCGAACGTCTCGCGAGCCGTCTCCAACCTGGAAGCTCATCTGCAAACACGCCTGCTCAACCGCACCACGCGCCGCATCGCGCTGACCGAAGCCGGCAAGCGCTACCTGATGCGCTGCGAACAGATTCTGACCTACGTCGAAGAAGCCGAGGCCGAGGCCAGCGACGCCCATGCCCGCCCTGCCGGGCAGTTGAAGGTGCACTCGATGACCGGGGTGGGCCAGCATTTCGTGGTCGATGCCATTGCCCGCTACCGCGAATCGCACCCGGACGTGACCTTCGACCTGACCATGGCCAACCGTGTACCCGACCTGCTCGACGAAGGCTACGACGTGTCCATCGTGCTGGCCACCGAGCTGCCGGATTCAGGCTTCGTGTCGCAACGGCTGGGCATCACCTACAGCATCGTCTGCGCGTCGCCGGCCTATATCGCCCGTCATGGCGTGCCGCACAAACCGGCCGATCTGCTCAAGCATGCCTGCCTGCGCATGGTTAGCCCGGTGATACCGCTTGAAAAATGGCTGTTTGACGGCCCCGAAGGCCAGGAAATGGTCAACATCACCAGCTCGCCGTTCATGGTCAACACGGCCGATGCGATGCGCACAGCCATTCGCAGTGGCATGGGGGTGGGGGTATTGCCGATCTATTCGGCCATCGAAGGCTTGCGTAACGGCACCCTGGTGCGAATCCTGCCGCAATACCGGCTGCAGGAACTGAACCTGTATGCCATCTACCCGTCGCGCCAGTACCTGGACGCGAAGATCAAGACGTGGGTGGAGTACCTGCGTAACTCGCTGCCGGAAATCCTCGCGGCCCATGAAGCCGACTTGAAAGCGCACTGAGCCACCACCGGGCCAAGGGTTGCAGCCTGCTGCGCACAACCTGTAGCTTCAGGCTTTTGCCTTCAGGTGAACGATGAAAAAGACCGTCCTTGCCTTCAGCCGGATCACCCCGGCCATGGCCGAGCGCTTGCAGCACGATTTCACCGTGATCATGCCCGATCCCAAACGCGGTGACGTCAACGCGCAGTTCAACGAAGCCCTGCCGCATGCCCACGGCCTGATTGGCGTGGGCCGCAAGCTGGGGCGTACCCAGCTCGAAGGGGCCGGCAAGCTCGAAGTGGTGTCCAGCGTGTCGGTGGGCTACGACAACTACGATCTGGACTACTTCAACGAGCGCGGCATCGCCCTGACCAATACGCCGGACGTGCTCACTGAAAGTACGGCTGACCTGGGCTTTTCCTTGATCATGGGCTGCGCCAGGCGAACCGCGGAGCTCGACGCCTGGACCAAGGCCGGCCATTGGCAGGCCAGCGTGGGGCCTGCGCTTTTCGGCAGTGACGTGCATGGCAAGACCCTGGGCATCGTCGGCATGGGCAACATCGGCGCGGCCATCGCCCGGCGGGGTCGCCTTGGCTTCAACATGTCGGTCATCTACAGCGGCAACAGCCGCAAGACGGCCCTGGAGCAGGAATTGGGTGCGCAGATGCGTAGCCTCGAGCAACTGCTGGGCGAAGCCGATTTCGTCTGCATCGTGGTGCCGCTGTCCGATGCCACGCGCCAGTTGATCGGCGCCCGCGAATTGAAGCTGATGAAGCCCTCGGCGTTTTTGATCAACATCGCCCGCGGGCCAGTGGTGGACGAGGCGGCACTGATCCAGGCCCTGCAGGACGGCACGATCCGCGGTGCAGGCCTGGACGTGTATGAAAAGGAACCCCTGGCCGACTCCCCGCTGTTCAGCCTGCCCAATGCCCTGACCCTGCCCCACATTGGTTCGGCCACCGCCGAGACGCGTGAGGCCATGGCCAACCGCGCCATCGACAACCTGCGCGCGGCGCTGCTGGGCGAACGGCCCAGGGACCTGGTCAATCCTCAGGTGTGGAAAGGCTGAGCACGGGCGTAGCTGACACGGGCCGCAATCAATGCGGCCCTGTTTCATGAACAGGCCTAGGCAGGCCGAGGCACCTCGGGGCCGCGCGCAGCCTTGGGTTTGCGAAACACCAGCACATTGCCCGCCATCACCGCTACCAGGCCAAGCAAGGCGGTGGGCGTCCATTGATAGCCTTCGACGGCCGCCGACACGTTCAGGGCCACCAGCGGGAAAAGCACCGTGCAGTAGGCCGCACGCTCCGGCCCCATGCGCCCGACCAAGGTCAGGTATGCGGTGAACGCGATCACCGAGCCCGGCACCGCCAGGTACAGCAATGAGCCCACGTAGCGTGCGCTCCACTCCATCTCGAACGGAATCCCACCCACCAGGCAGGCAATTGCCAGCATGCCTGCCCCATAAGCCATGCCCCAGGCATTGGTGGTCATGGGCTTGAGCCCGGCCGCCTGCTGAACACTCGAAAGCATGTTGCCTGCCGAAAAACACAAGGTGCCAAGCAGCGCTAGACCAAGGCCGTACAGGGTTTGGCGGCTGGCTGCATGGTGCGACAGCTCCGGCCAGAACAGCAGGCCCAGGCCCAGCAATCCCAAGGCGCCACCGCCTAGTACATGCGGGGCCACCTGACGGCCAAAAAACAGCCGGGCATTGATCGCGTTCCACAAGGTGGCGGTGGAGAACACCACGGCAATGAGGCCGCTGGCGATCCATTGGCTGGCGCTGAGAAAGCAGATGAAGTTGATGCAGAACAGGCATAGTCCCTGGGCCAGGCAGATCTGGTGGCCGCGCCGACCCATGGGCTGCAGGCGCCGGGTGAGCAACAGCATGGCAAACAGGATCAGTGCTGCCAAGGCAAAGCGATAGACGATGGATACGGGGATGGCGACCCCACCCAGCTGGAATTTCAGGGCAATCCAAGTCGTACCCCAGATCAGCACGGTGAGCAGGTAGAGCGACAGGTTCATGGTGTGTTTCCTTTGGGCCTTCCACAGGTGTCCCGGCCAAGGCAGGCATGCCTGGAGTAACGGGCACCGCCAGTGTTTCGCCAGGTAGCCCTGCCCTGCTTGCATAAACTTGCGCTTTTGCGCATCAAGGCGCTGTCACCTGCCCTTGGCCGCAGTAGCATGTGCAGCAGAGGTAGGCCCCGATGACGCCATTCACGCAGCTGCAAGTGTTCAATGTCATGCATGCATCCCCCAACGCCCGGCTGGAGCTCAGCGCGCACCTGGGCGATGGGCTGGCGGCTGCGCTGTGGCGCAACCGCGACGATGCCCGCGACTACCAGGCACCCAGCCACCACACCCTGTCCTGCTACCTGGCTGACGGTACCGGCACCTTTCGGCGCCAACGCCCGGCCGACAAGGGTGCTCCGGACAAGCTGTGCGTATTGCCGGCCGAGCACGAATCGAACTGGGTGATCAACGGGGCCATCCGCATGGCCCACCTGTATGTGAGCCCGGCGCAGTTCGCGCTGGGGTGCATACGCCTGCTCGACCGGGAGCCGCGGGCGCTGCAACTGCAAGAGGCGACCTTCATGGACGACCCCAGGCAGGCCCTGCGCTTTCGCCAGCTGTCAGGCCTTGACTGGAACGAGCCGGCCGAACGTTTGCTGGCCAGCAGCCTGGCCCACGAGATCGTCGACCATGCCTTGCTCAGCCAAGTGGGCCTGCGCCAGGGGCTGCGCCTGAAGGGCGGGCTGGCGCCCAGCCAGCGCCGGCAGTTGGTCGACTACATCGAAGCACACCTGGAGCATGCCCTTACCCTGGGCGAGCTGGCCGTGCGCTGCAACCTGTCCGAGTACCATTTCGCACGCATGTTTCGCGTGAGCTTCGGCTTGCCCCCCCACCAATACCTGCTGGCCCGGCGCCTGCACCGGGCGTGCCTGCTGCTGCGGCTGGGCCATGCGCCCTTGGGCGAGGTGGCCCTGGCCTGCGGTTTCGCCAGCGCCAGCCATTTCAGCAATCGCTTTCGCCAGGTGCTGGCGGCCACGCCTGGGGAGTATCGTCAGGCCCTGGGCCGCAGGGCTGGTCGCTAGAATTCGAAGGTACCCGATACGCTCACCTGCCGCGCATCGCCCACCGCCACGAAGTACTGGTTCACCGACGAGCTGTAGTACACCTTGTCGAACAGGTTCTTGACGTTCAGTTGCAGGCGAACGGTGTGCGCGTCCAGCTGGGTCTCGTAGCTGGCGAAGGCGTCGGCCACCGTGTAGGACGGCAGGTCGAAGGTGTTGGTGGCATTGCCGGTACGCTCGCCCACATAACGCGCCCCGGCACCGGCGCGCAGGCTGTCGCCACCGAACAGGCTGCCGAAATCGTAGACGGCGGACAACGAAGCGCCGTGCCGCGCCACGTTCTGCAGGCGATTGCCCTTTAGGGCCGGGTCTTGGGTGACCTTGGCATCGGTGAAGGCGTAGCTGCCGATCAGGCTCCAGCGCTCGCTCAACTGGCCGGTCAGGTCCAGCTCGACGCCCCGGGAGTTCACTTCACCGGCATTGCTGTAGACCGTCTCGCGGGTGCTCGAATCGAAGTTGGACACCAGAACGTTGCGCTTGGTGATGTCGAACAAGGCCAAGGTGCCGGTGATGCGCCCTGGTACGTCGAGCTTGGCCCCAAGCTCCCACGACTTGCCCTCTTCCGGGGCGATGGCGCCGTCGAGCACCACGTTGCCGGCCAGTGGTGCGATGGTCGAGTTGGGCTTGAACGATTCGCTGTAGCTGCCGTAGAACGAGAGCTGTTCATCGACCTTGTACACCACCCCCGCATGGGGGACCCAGGTTTGCCCATTGATGTCGGTGTTGGCCTTGAACGGGCGCCCGCGACCGGCGTACTGGTCATATTGCTGGAAGCGCCCACCGGCCACCAGGATCC
Organism: Pseudomonas parafulva; assembly: GCF_002021815.1. NCBI lineage: Bacteria > Pseudomonadati > Pseudomonadota > Gammaproteobacteria > Pseudomonadales > Pseudomonadaceae > Pseudomonas > Pseudomonas parafulva. The sequence continues at coordinate 873,090 of NZ_CP019952.1, read as the reverse complement.
AGTGATCGTCCAGGTGCAGCGCATCCTGCATGAACAAGGCGTCAGTGCGCAGCTCGTCGGTCTGGTCACTGTCGGAGGCGCGCACTGTGCTGCCCTCCACTTCGCGCCCATACACAGGGTTCAGGTAGCTGAAGGGGGTGCGCGGCGTCTGGCGGATCAGGTCGGCGCGGTACACCTTGCGGTCTTCATGGTCCAGGCCCACCAGCAGATCATGCTGCAGGCCTGCCAACTGGACCGTGCCGGCCAGGCTCGCCGTGACGAACTGGTCTCGGCTCATGGCACCGCGCGTGCCATCGATGCTGCGCGTCAGTGTGCCAGTGCGCGGGTTGACCCCGGTCACGCGGACCTGGCTGGCGTCATAGGTTTCCCGGTTGAAGCTGTAGCCCAGGTGCAGCTTCCAGTCGTCGGCAAGCTGATGGTCCAGTTGCAGGCTGTAGAGGTCGGAGCGGCCCTGCATGTCGTTGAACGGCTCATCCAGGCGCCGCGTGGCCGGGATGTTGAGCGGATGGCCGTCGTTGCCGAAGGCCGTGCCGCGGTCGAACGGGTAAAGAAATTCACGGTGCTCGTAGGCCACCACTACTTGGGTATCCTCGCCCAGCCAGGCCAGCGAGGGGGCCAGCAGTGTCTCGCGGCGCACGCCGTAGTTGCGCCAGTAGTCTTCGTCCGTGTGGTCGGCAATCAGGCGGTAGGCCAAGTTGCTGTCGCCCAGCGCACCGGTGCTGTCGAACCCACCACCGCTGCCGTTCTTGCCATCGCCGTAGGTCGAGCCGCGTGCAGTCAGTACGTTGTAGGCCTGCAGCTGGGGCCGCTTGCTGACCACGTTGATCACCCCGCCTGGATCCTGGATGCCGTACAACAGCGAAGCCGGCCCCTTGAGCACCTCGACCCGCTCGGTGCTGGCGCTGAGGCTGCGGCCCTGCACCAACGGCATGCCATCGCGCATGATCGAACCGTCGCGGTTGTCGCCAAAGCCCCGCTTCATGACGGTGTCGGAGGTACCGCCGAAATTGTTGCCTTGGGTAATGCCGCTGACGTTGGCCAGGGCATCGTCCAGGTTGCGCGGCGCCTGGTCGCGCAGCACTTGGGCGGGCACCACGTTGATCGCCTGGGGGATGTCCTGGGTGGGGCCCTGGCCGCGCATGATCGAGGTGGTGGTGGGCGGCTGATAGCTCAAGCTGTCGAGCTGCGAAGTCACGGTGGTGGCCTGCAGGTTCAAGGCACCGGCGGTGTCCAGCGCTTGCAGGGTGAAGGTATGGGCATCGACCCGTTGCCAGGTCAGCCCGGCATTACCCAACAAGCGCTGCAACGCCTGCTCGGCGCTCAAGGCCCCGTGCAACGCAGGCGCCTGCACGGCAGGTAGCGTCAGGGTATGGACCACGCTCTGCCCGGTGACGCGGCTGAAGGCGGCGAGGGCCTGGAGCAGTGGCTGGGCAGGTTGGTCGAAGGTATAAGCTTGCGCGCGTTGCGCTGCAGTCGCCGCCTGGGTGTAGATGAGCGGCGGGAGTACTGCAAGACCGAGCCAAAGGGGAACGCAACGCAAAGTAGACTTCATGGACGCTGACCTGAGAGAGGGTATTGAGTGCGAATGAATCGCACTTTCACGTACTACACGGTTATGGCGTGCTGTTACCTCACCTGCGGTAGGAAGTTTTTTTGGAGGGCATGAAATAGGGTGGTCAACGACCAGCAATCAACGGATAACCGTGAACCGACCAAGCACTGTCTGACGCGAAAAGCCGAGCACTGCGCCCAGTGAGTCCAGCGCCTGCAAGGGTTCGGCAATGGGGAAGCTGCCACTGACTTCACGCCGCCCCAAAGCCTCGTTCAGCAGCACGATGTGGCCGGGGTAATAGCGACCCAGATCCTCAACCACCTGGGCCAGGGGCGCCTGGGAATAGGTCAGCCAACCCTCGCGCCATGCCAGGTGCTGCTCGCTGTCGACCGACAACGTGTGGCTGACCTGCCCCGCGCCGTAGCTCACCTGCTGATTGGCAATCAACTCACGTGCCACGGCCCCCTTGGACGGGCTGACCGCCACGCGACCGGCGCGGACGGTGACCTGGGTGGCGGCGCCCTGCTCGCGCACTTCGAACTCGGTGCCCAGCACTCGCACCTGCCCATCGGCGGCCTGCACCACAAAGGGCTCGCCGGTGTGGGTGACCTTGAAGAACGCAGCGCCGTGCAGCAACCGCACGCGGCGCTGGCCGTTTTCGAATTGCACGGCAATCGAACTGTGGGCGTCCAGCGTGACCGCCGAGTGGTCTGGCAAGGTCACTTCGCGCCGGTCGGCCGACGTGCTGTAGTCGGCACGCAGGTCCAGCAGCCAATGACCGGGCTGCCACCCACCGAGCATGCCGATGGCCATGATCAGGCAAGCGGCCATGGCCAACGCCCCTGCACGCCAACGTCCGGGGCGCCTGACAGCGGGCGGGCTCATCCGGGCGAGGTAATGTTGCAGGGCCAGCCGGTCTTCATCGGCCAGGGTCGCCGCAGCGAGGGCGCTGTGGTTCCACAGCGCCTGCGCCTGCTCGTACGCGACCGGATGCCGCGGGTCGGCCAGCAGCCAACGCCTGAACGCCGCACTGCGGGCTTGCTCGGGCTGCCCATTGATGCGTACAAGCCACTGCAGGGCGGCATCGGATTGTGCCTGAGTGACAGCAGGTAACGTGGTGGTCACGGCGTGCCCCGTGGTGGTCGTGGAATGGGCGCGGCCTGGGCGACACTGGCCTTGCACGCTTGCAGGGCACGCATCATATGTTTTTCCACAGCGCTTTGGGACAGGTGCATGGCGCGTGCTATTTCGCTGTACGTGCAGCCGTGGACACGGTTGAGCAGAAAGATTTGCCGGGTACGCTCGGGCAACGCACGCAAGGCGTTTTCGATGCGTTGCAGATCGTCGTCCACCTCCAGGGTCTGCTCCAGCGTCTGGCTCACAAGGTGCGCGCTGCCCTGTGAAACATCGGCCAAAGCACGCTGGCGGCTGCTTTCGCTGCGCAGATGATCGATGGCCAGGTTGCCGGCGCAGCGCATCAAGTAGGTGTCCAGGGCTTCGACCTTCACTTGCGCACGCCCCCAGAAGCGCAGGAACAGCTCCTGGACCAAGTCGGACGCGGTGGCCCGGCAACCTACCCGGCGACTGACCAGCGCCTCCATGCGCGCGCGCTGGGCCATGAAGACTTGGATAAAGCGGGCACGAGCGCTCGATTCACCCTCTGAGCCGTCGTTCTGCGTCGTGGGGCTCATGGCATCATCCGGCTAACAGGACCAACAACGGCCCCAGCAATGCACTGACGGCGGCCATGCCGACCAGCAAGCGAGGCAGGTACGCCAGCCCGAACACCCACAAGGTCACACCTGCCATCGCAACGGCCGTCCACTCCACAAGACCGTGAGCCCAGCCCCGCGCCTGCACGCCAAGGGCCAATGAGACCAGCAGCATGAGCCAGCCGGTCGCTCGTAACAGCCGCGGTTGTCCTGGGACCGGCGTGAGGCCCAAAAGCGCTTCGAAGTGCTTGGGCATGGCCAGACACAAGGCGGCGAACCCCGCGAAGGCGATCAGGGCGATACCGAGCATCACTGGACCTGCGCCGTTTCATGGCCAACCTGGCTGGCGCGTGAACGGGAAGGCTTGGCCAAGGCCAGCGCAGGGCGCAGCTTCTTGCTTGCCAGCCAGGCCAGGAACAGGCCGCAGCCCAATGCGGTGAGATCGAACCCAGCCATGCTCCAATCGCCATCGATGATGGCGTGGTTGAGCCCGTGCGCGGTTGTCAGCGCGTTGAGCAGTGGCAACAGCGTGAAGGCCAGCGCCCCGAGCGCCAGCTGCTCGCCCCAGGCCCGGCGACCGCTACGCGCCATCGCGTGCACCAGCGCCAGGCCCCATGCCATGAAGAACGCATTGACCTCCCAGTCGGCACGGGTTTCAAGCGCCGCCGGCAGCAGCCGGTTAGCCCAGAAAAAGCTGGCCACTGCCAACAGCAGCCCGCTCATGCTGACGATGTTGAGCACCTCCACCAGACGCAGCTCACGCGGAACGCGCGGGGCCTTGGCATGCTTGAGCTGGCGCTTGTCCAACCACATCACCAGGCCGGTCCCGATCACGGCAGTGCCTGCCAGCCCGAAGCAGAAATACAGCCACCGCAGCCAAGGGCCGGCAAAATTGCCCATGTGCAACCCGGCAAAACTGAATGCCGTCAGCATGGCGCCACTTTCGGGCTTGCCTTGTTCGAGCAGCGCGCCTGTGGCGCCGTCGAAGGTCCAGTTGGCACTGCGCCGATAGGCAACGTGGTCGGCGGCAGACTGGGTGAAGGTGACCCGTGCGTTGCTGTCGCCCGGGTTCTCGACCCGAATGTTGCCCACCCGCGCCCCCGGTTGCAGCGCCTGGACCTGGGCATAGAGCGCCGGCAGTGGGGCAAGCGGCGCGGCGACCTGGGCTGCCTTGGGCGCCTCCCCTGCCCCAAACAAATCATTGAAGTACTTCGAGGTGTCATCACCGTAATGCGCCATCAGCCCTGCGGGCATGACCAGGTACATGAACAGCACCAGGCTGCTGTAGCTGATCATCAGGTGAAACGGCAGCACCAGCACGCCGATGGCGTTGTGGCCGTCCAGCCAGGAGCGCTGGCCCTTGCCAGGGCGGAAGGTGAAGAACTCCTTGAACAGTTTCTTGTGGGTGATGATGCCGGTGACCAGGCCGAGCAGCATGATCAGAGCGCAGAATGTCGACAGCCAGCGGCCATACGGATAAGGCATCTGCAGCTGGAAGTGGAACCGGTAGAAGAACTCCCCGCCGCGGCTGTCGCGCGCCGTGACGGGCTCGCCCGTCTTGGCATCGAGGGTCTGGGTGACGAAGCCGCGAGGCCCGCCGTTCACATCCCGGTACCCGACCTTCACCCTTGCTTCACGCTCATTGGGCAGGCGGATGAACCAGCTTTGCGAAGCGGGCGCCTGACCTTGCAGATAGCGCTGCGCCGCGCCCAGCGCGGCTTGCGGATTGGGTGCGTAATGGCCTATCTCAGGCTGCATCCAGTGGGTGATTTCTTCCTTGAAATACGACAGGGTGCCGGTGAGGAAGATGGCAAAGAGCAACCAGCCGAACAGCAGGCCCGTCCAGGTATGCAGCCAGGCCATCGCCTGGCGAAAGCCGTCTTTCATGACAATTTCATCCAATGGACCAGCGCGCCGAGCAGCCCGAGCACCAGGCTCGGTATCAACACACCCAGCCACGCCCGCCAGGCGTCACGGCAGGCAAAGCAACCGATGAAGGCCAACACGTAGAACACGAACGACAGCATCAGGCCGATCAGCGTGGCGTCGACCGGCGCTATGGGCAGCGACACAGCCACGCAGAAACTGGCCGTAGACGCCAACAGATAACCGCCAAGCAACGCCGCCAGGCTGCGTGAAGCCACGGCCAGGCGATAGCTGGGCGTGAGGCTGGCGGGTTTACGGGTCATGGCCAAGTCCGGAAATGTTGAAGCCAGCAATAATAATGATATGGATTCTCATATGCAAAGCCTGGCCGACAGCGTGCCGGACAAAAGTGAGCAATCGGCTTTGCTACAAGACATTTATTTTTAAGAGGGGGTTGAATTCGCTGTTGGCTTGCCTGACCTTAGAGTCAAGAGGCGCAGAAATTCCAAGGGTCTCAAGGACCTGGCGTCTCCATGCGAGCAAGCTGAATAAGGATTGAATCATGCAAATCCAGGTCAACAGCAGCAACCACATCGATGGCAATGCCCGGCTCGACGAGTGGGTCCGCAACACGGTGCAAGACACGCTGGAGCGCTACGAGGAAGACCTCACCCGTATCGAGGTGCACCTGCGCGATGAAAACGGCGGCAAACCCGGACCACAGGACAAGCGCTGCCAGATGGAGGCTCGCCCAAAAGGCCATCAGCCGATCTCGGTGACCCACACGGCAAACTCGCTTGACCAGGCGGTGGAAGGCGCGGCCACCAAGCTGACCCATGCGCTGGAGCACCTGTACGGCAAGTTGCGCAGCAAGCGTGGCGTGCTGGAGCTGAGCGACCCGGAGGCTTGATCGCTTGACCGGAACGGGGCCGCGCAGCGGCCCTGCCTTATCCAAGCGCGAGGGCTCAGCCTTGCACCACTGCCCCCGTGCCACGACCGATAAACGGTTGGAACCCGGCCCCACCCCCACCAGTCAATTTCTGCATCATCACGTTGCAGAAGCGCCATCATGACCAATCCATTCGATCAGATCAGTGCAGCGTTCAGCCCCCAGTACCGGGTCAACCTGAGCATCGAGGCGCTCGACGGGAGCATCATGCTCACCTTGTCTGACGAGGCGGGCATCGCCGCCAAACGCTTGATCAGCCAGGCGCAACGCAATGACCCCGCTCGCTTGCAACGGGTTATCGACAGCATCCGCCTGGGCCTGGCGATAGATCGCAGCCAGAACCCCATGCAAGTGCTCGCCGCCCTTACGCGCCCCAGTGGTGGTCAAGCACGCAACGTGGTGGCCAACTGAGGGTCACTTACCCTCTTCTACATCCTTGCCGCTGGCGTCCAGGACCTTGGTCGACGGATAGCGATACGACGCGTAGCGCACCACCAGAATGGCGAATGCCAGCAGCAGGATGCCTCCGCACACGTACAGCAGCCCCACATCGGGCGCCTTGTGGTGCGACACGTCGCCAATCAACAGGCGGGTGAGCGCGGTGATGGCCACGTACAGCAGAAAGCGGATGGGCATGTGGTTGGTCTTGAAGTAGATACCCACCATGGCGCCCAACTCCAGGTAGATGAACAGCAGCAGGATGTCATCCACGCTGATCCCACCTTTGCCGAGCATGTCCAGAAACGTCACCACAGCGGCATAGGCCGTTATCGCACCGATGCCGAACAAGGCCAGGTAGTGAAAGCCTTCGACGCACAGGTTGCCCAGCGAATCGGCTGAGCCGTGCAGGCCTTTGCGCAGTTTTTCTGCCCATTTGATGTTCATGATCGATGACTCCCCGAAGCTCTCTGAAAAATGATCCGCTGCCTGTATGACGCTTGTGCCATGCAGTTAAAGGGCCAGGCACAGGGGCTTGGAAGGTGGTCGAGCGATGCAGGACACGCACACCCCCTGGGAAATTCAGGGTTGCGCGATTCAGGGAATGCCATTACTGTATATCGATACAGTAAATCGTTAACAGCAAAAAGGCATAGAGGTGATGAATGGCCGTCGAAGTGGTGTATCGCAGCAGCCGCGACCCGGAGCGCTTGTTCATGGATAAGGCCGAAGCAGACCGTCACGACAAGATGCTCGAACTGGCTGAGCGCCTGGCAGAAGTCCTGCACAAGGCTGTGCCATCGTTGAGCGAACAGCAGGTAGAAGAAGCCGGTATCTACATGGCCAAGAACCGCGATGTGTTCGCCAGGGCGTTCAAGAGCCAGCCCGACGCGCTGGGTGAACTGCTCGAGGGCGATGCTGCTCAATAGCGATCGGTGGGCCTTTGAGCGACGAGGCCTGGGGCGTTGTATTCAGTCGTACAACAAACGTTCCGCCAGCGCCTGCGCCACACGTGCAGGCGAACGCTTTTCAGCCTGGGCATGGCCGAACACTTCGGTCAGGCGGGTGGGTATACGGGCAATGTGGGCGGTGATCGCCTCCGCTTTTTCGCCCCTATGGGCCAGCGCTGAGTAGATCAGGGCACCCGCGTTGATCACGTAATCAGGTGCATACAGAATCCCCCGCCCTTCCAACTGGTCGGCAACGTGCAACGATGCCAGTTGGTTGTTTGCAGCACCCGCCACTGCCGCGCACCTCAACTGCATCACGCTTTGCCCATTCAATCCCGGGCCTATGCCGCAGGGGGCGAAGATGTCGCACGGTGTACTGGGGAGCGCATCGTGGGCAATCGGTTGTGCGTCGAACTGCTCTACTGCAAGTCTCACTCGGCCAGGCTCCAGGTCGCTGACCAGCAGGTCTGCACCTGCTGCGTGCAGGTGTTCGGCCAGCGCGTACCCTACACTTCCCAACCCCTGGATGGCGACACGCAGCCCTTCGAGGTTGTGGCTGCCCAGCCGCGCATGGGCGGTGGCGCGCAGGCCCGCGAATACCCCCATCGCCGCATGTGGAGCAGGGTCACCCAGCGCTGTCGTGCTGACAACATGGGGGGTGCCTTGCGCCAAGCAATCCATGTCCAGTGTCGAGGTGCCGCTGTCCAGGGCGATGAGTAGCCGCCCTTGCAAGCTATCGATACAGCGGCCGAATGCTTCGAACAAGGCAGCGCGGTCGTTCACCTGCGGGCTGCGCAGCATGACCGCCATGCCGCCCCCGAAAGGCAGGCCCGCCATTGCCGCCTTGTAGCTCATGCCCTGGGCCAGGGTGACTGCGTCGGTGATCGCACTCTCATGATCGGTGTAGGCCAGGTAGCGACAACCGCCCATGGCGGGCCCGAACCGCTCGCTGTGAATGACCACGACGGCCTCAAGGCCTGTCTGCGGATCGTTGAACACATGCAGTGACTGAGTACGGGTGCTTTGCATCAGTGCGAACATGGCCTGGCTCCCCATGAGGTGCAGCATCCAGTATAGGCACCTGAAACGGGCGGGCCGGGCTACCGGACAACTGGACGAAACCGCTCTGGGCGGCTATTACTCAAGGGTGAGTGGAGAAGCCCATGAAGCCACGTCAAGCCTGCCTGGCCTGCCTTGAAGACACGCCTGCCGCCCTGCTGCAAGCTGCGCTGTGGATTGCCGCTGAGCATGATCCAAGCGTCGATCCTGATGCCTGCCAGGCCGTGTTCCAGAACATGCAGCACACCATCAGCATTCACCTGCCCATGATTGGCGTCACTGAACTTGCCCAGCCGCTCTTGCGCCAGCTCAACGCGCTGGGTTTCCAACAGGATGAATACCTGCCGCTGCGTCCTCACGCTGCCTTGATGAACCATGTGCTGACAAGGCGACGTGGCCAACCGCTGGCCTTGGCCATCCTGGCACTGGAGTTTGCGCAGCGTCTGTCCATTCCACTCGAAGGCGTCGCCTTCCCCGGGCATTTCCTGTTGCGCGTGCCGGGTGCCGACCATTTGCTCGACCCCTGCGGCGGTCGGCGTCTTTACCCCAATGATTGCCGGGAGCTGCTGGTCCGCCAGTACGGTCCGGGTACCGCCTTGAGCGCCGAGCACTTGCGCCCGGCCAGCGCCATGCAGATGCTGCAACGGCTGTCACGCAACCTGCGCCAGTTGCACACCAGCAATGATGCCCCACTCGCGGCGCTGATCGACGCCGAGCGCGTCATGCAACTGGGGCCCGCCCAGGTCGGCGACTACCTGGCCCGTGCCAACCTGTACAGGCAGCTCGATTGCCCGCATGCCGAGCGCTTCGACCTAGAGCATGCATTGCTGCTGACGCAAGACCCTGTCCAGCGGCTGGTTTTGAGCGAGCGGCTGGGTCAGTTGCCTTCGATCAATCGCTTGATTCACTGACGGCAGATGATCCGGGGGGCTAACGTCTTTCTGCGAGTAATGGCGTATGGGCAAAAGTGACTGGATTGGATCACCAGAATTGGTGATGATCTGGAACAACGGATTATCTGGGTGCGCAGCCTTAAAGGCTCAGCGCACCCATTAGCAAGGAGAGCAAGCTTTGAACATAGCGACACGCATAACTGCCATAACCACGTTGACGCTGACTTTCATGGGGTTGCCAGGGTGCGAACAGCGTAAAGAGAGCGAACAGCCGAAAGTGTCGAACGTTCAACTCAGGAAGATCGCCACTCAACTTGTTGAAGTCAATGCCACGCTCAAGGAGCTCAAGGAAATACAGGCTCAAAGCATGGCTATGCAACAAGCTCAGTTTGCAGCTCAGCTAACAAATAACCAAATCGTGCTGAAGTCGCTCAACGACAGGACCTACACGAGCGCAGCCAAGAAACGCAAAGCTGATGCGCATGATGAGGCTCCAGAGCAGTCACCCAAACCACGCTAGGCAATAAACGACTTCTCGGCTCAACCGCGGCTCGAGGCTCTCACTTAGGCGTATCGGGTTGACGCGAAGGATGAGCCTGCATGAACGCCGGATGCTGCTGCGCCAACGCCGCCACCCTGCGAATGCGCGGGTAACCCCCAAGGTCGACCCCGAATCGCTCGGCGGCATAGAGCTGCGGTATCAGGTAGACATCCGCCAGGCCAGGCGCATCGCCCAGGCAGTAGCCACCCTCGCCGATCACCTGCTCGACAGCCCCCAGCCCCTGGCTTATCCAATGGCCGATCCATTGGTTGATCTGCACTTCATCCTGGCCCGCTTCACGCAGGCGGTTGAGCACGCTGACGTTGTGCAGGGGGTGGATGTCGCAGCCGATGATCGCCGCCACCCCACGCGCCTTGGCGCGCTGCGCCGCCCCTGCCGGTAGCAGCGCGGGCAGCGGATAGGCCTCTTCCAGGTACTCGATGATGGCTGGAGATTGCACCAGAACCTCACCATCGTCGGTACGCAGAGTGGGCACCCGGCCCTGGGCATTGATACCCAGATAACCGGCTTGCCGATGCTCGCCTTGCAGCAGATTGACGGGGAGTGCCCTGAAGCTCAGCCCTTTGAGGGCCAAGGCAATCCGCACTCGGTAGGACGAGGTGGAACGGTAATAGGTATACAGCTCCATGCCTGCGTCTCCTCAGTTGGCCGCAATGACCCGACCACGGCACTCGCCGAACCCGATGCTCACCTCACCGTCGCACACACCCCGTGCCCGCAGGATGATTTCGTCGCCGTCCTCCAGAAACTTGCGCACTTCGCCATTGGGCAGCTCGACCGGGTGCTTCCCGCCCTCGGTGATTTCCAGCAAGCTGCCATAGGACCCTGGGGTGGCACCTGACAGGGTGCCGGAGCCGAACAGGTCGCCGGGTTGCAACTGGCAACCGTTGACACTGTGGTGCGCCACCAACTGGGCCACCGTCCAGTACATGCTGCGGGTGTTGCTCAGGGCCAGGCGGTGCGGCGCCCCCCCTTCCTCGCGCATGCGCTCGGTGAGCAGCAACACTTCCAGTTCGATGTCGAATGCACCCGCTGCCTGATCCCGCTTGTCGAGCAGATAGGACAGCGGCTGGGGGTCACCTTGAGGCCTTGGCGGCTGAGCGCAGCGCAAGGGCGCCAGCGCCTCGGCCGTGACGACCCAGGGCGAAATCGTGGTCACGAAGCTCTTGGACAGAAACGGGCCCAGTGGCTGGTATTCCCACGCCTGGATGTCCCGCGCCGACCAGTCGTTGAGCAGGCACAGGCCCGCGATGTGTTCGGCGGCATCGCCGATGGGGATGGCCTGGCCGATGTCGTTGCCCTGCCCGATCCAGATGCCCAGCTCCAGCTCGTAGTCCAGCCGCGCACAGGGGCCGAAGCTTGGTTCGCTCTGGCCGGCAGGCAATGTCTGGCCCTTGGGCCGGCGAACATCCGTCCCGGAGGGGCGAATGGTCGATGCGCGGCCGTGATAGCCGATGGGCACGTACTTGTAGTTGGGGAGCAAGGGGTTGTCGGGGCGGAACAACTTGCCAATGTTGCGGGCATGCTCGATGCCCACGTAGAAGTCGGTGTAATCGCCGATCTGGGCCGGCACATGCAACTGGCAGGTGCTGGCGGGATAAAGCGCGCCCTCCAGCATTGCCTGGTGCTCGGATTGCTCACCGAGCAACTCGAGCAGCCGCTCCCGCAGCGCCACGCGCGCAGCGCGCCCGAGTGCGAAAAACGCGTTCAAGGTGCCGCCCTGGGTGGCAAGTACCGCCGCCTTGGCCTGACCTTCGAAAAAACCCATGGCCAGCACCGCCTCAAGGTCGAGGATGGCATCGCCGATGGCCACGCCACAGCGCTTGGCTTCGCTGCCACGACTGAAGATACCCAAGGGCAGGTTCTGCAGCGGGAAGTCACTGTGCCCATTGGCGTGGCTCACCCAGCTGCGAGCAATGGCGGGTTGGTTCATGGGTTATCTCCGGTTCGGGTTGAAGGTGCTGGGCAAGGTGGCCCAGCAGCTGTCGTAGTCGGCCTGCAACTGCGGGCAGGACATGGCGTACTGGCTCGGGCGCAGCACCTGGCTGGTCTCGAACATGAACGCCATGGTGTTCTCGATCTTGTGCGGGGCCAGCTCGGCCGCTATGGCCCTGTCGCAGGTCTCGGCATCCGGGCCATGGGCACTCATCACGCTGTGCAGGGACGCGCCACCGGGTACGAAGCCTTCGGCCTTGGCATCGTAGGCACCGTCGATCAGCCCCATGAACTCGTTCATCAGGTTGCGGTGGAACCATGGCGGACGGAAGGTGTTCTCGGCCACCATCCAGCGCGGGGGGAAGATCACGAAGTCCATGTTGGCAAGGCCATGCACGCTGGTCGGTGAGGTGAGCACGGTGAAAATCGAGGGGTCCGGGTGGTCGAAGCTGACTGTGCCCAAGGTATTGAAGCGACGCAGGTCGTATTTGTAAGGCACGTTGCTACCGTGCCAGGCCACCACGTCCAATGGGGAATGCTGGAGCTCGCACGCCCAGTGCTCTCCCAGAAATTTCTGTACCAGTTGCACCGGCCCGGTGGTGTGTTCATAAGCGGCCACCGGCGTTTCGAAATCGCGGGGGTTGGCCAGCCCATTGCTGCCAATAGGCCCCAGGTCCGGCAGGCGCAAGGGCGCGCCGTGGTTTTCAGCCAGGTAGCCACGGGCATGGCCATCGAGCAGTTCGACACGAAACTTCATGCCGCGGGGAATCACTGCAATTTCAAGCGGGCCCACCTGCATCACACCCAGCTCGGTGGCAAGGCGCAGCCGACCTTGCTCAGGCACCAGCAACAGCTCGCCATCGGCGTTGAAGAACACGCGCTCCATGGAGCGGTTGGCGCTGTAGATGTAGATGCTCACACCGCCAGGCGTGTTGGCAGGGCCATTGGCCGCCATGGGCAGCCAACCCTCGATGAAGTCGGTTGGCGCTTGCGGGATGGGCTGCGGGTTCCAGCGCAGGCGGTTGGGCGTGATCGTGCCCCCCGCCTCGTTCAGGGGCTGGCGCGTCAGGCGCTCGAAACGCGGATGGGCGGCTGACGGCCGGATACGGTACATCCAGGTGCGGCGCAGCTCATGACGGGCCATGGTGAACGCCGTGCCGGAGAGCAGCTCGGCATAGAGCCCATAGGGGGTTTTCTGTGGCGAGTTCTGCCCGACCGGCAAGGCGCCTGGCAACGCTTCGCTGGTGAATTCGTTGCCGAAACCGCTGAGGTAGTGAAGGTCAGGTGAAGGGTCGCGATTCATCGATGCCTCCGGGCCGGGGCGGCCTGTGGGAGCAGTTGCTGCTGCCCGAGGGAACGGCGGCGCATCTGCATTGTTTTTATCGTAATCAGATTACGGATAACGTAATTTGCTCTGCACCAGGCGTCAAGCTATAAAGGCGCGACTCGATGACTCGCGGATGACCCTACCGATGGCCAAAGCCAGCTCCCCTACCGACAACGGCAAGCAGAAGGTCCGCTCAGCCGAGGTGGGCACCGACATCCTCAAGGCATTGGCCGAACTCTCACCCTCCACGTCACTGTCCAGGCTTGCAGAGCATGTCCAGATGCCGGCGAGCAAGGTGCATCGTTACCTGCAAGCTCTGATTGCCAGCGGGTTCGCCGAACAGAATGCGGCTACCAATCATTACGGCCTGGGGCGCGAAGCCTTGCGCGTGGGCATGGCCGCGCTGGGCAGCATCGATGTGCTGAAAGTCGCCGCGCTGCCGCTCTCCCAGCTGCGTGATGAACTGAACGAGAGTTGCTTTATTGCGGTGTGGGGCAATCAGGGGGCGACCGTGGTAAGCATCGAACCGGCCGTACGCGCCGTCACCGTGGTGACGCAGATTGGCTCGGTATTGCCGCTGCTGACCTCGTCCACCGGGCTGGTGTTCGCGGCCCATTTGCCTGAGCGGGAAACCGTGGACTTGATGGCGCGCGAGCTGACCCAGCTCAAGCTAGGGCCTGGGGATTATCAGACGGTGCTGGCAGGTATACGTGAACGCGGTCTGCACCATATCCACGGGCTGCTGATGCCGGGTGTGGATGCGCTGTCGGCGCCGATCTTCAACGCCATGGGGCAGATCGCTGCGGTGATGACGGTGGTGGGGCCCACGTCGATGTTTCATGCCGATGAACAAGGCCCTGCGGCACAGCGGCTTTTGGCTGCTACGCGCGAGGCAAGCTGGCGCATGGGGTACTGCCCAGCCTCTTGAGCACCGCAGACTGTTGCCTGGTATGTAACGGTGAATGTCGCCGTATGCGGTTTTTCCAGTCGATTCAATTGCTTATTATCGGATCACTGGCTGGCACCGAGGGCTCTCCCCCCGCTCACGGTGCCAGCCGGGTGTATCGACGTAGATTTTGAAGCTCCTTGATCTGACGTCTCGATTGACCGCTGCGAAAGGCAGCGGTTTTTTTTTGCCTGCCGTTTGGTCCTCAGGAGCCCGGTTGCCATGTCATCGGGTCAAAACCTGGCCACTTTGAGCGAGCCGAACCCTTGGGCGGGTTCCCTGAACGCCAGGTAATGACGCAACACCTGTTGCGGCGCCTCGGTATGCGGATGGTGGCCAATACCCTGCAACAGCACGACATCGGCGGTCGGAACGTGTCGACGGTAGTGCTCGACCATGTGCGCGCCATAAAGGGGATCGACTGCGCCGGCGATCAAACGCAACGGCACCGCCCCCTGCAGCGCCTGCGTCCAGCGATCACGGTGCTGCAAGCGTTCAGGCACGTAGCCGGCAAGCCTGTGCAGCACGCGCGTGCCGCGATTGGCAGCCAGCATGCTCCAGAAGTCGTCGAGCACGCTTTCGCTCGGGTGGGTACATGGCCCATAGACACGGGTCAGGTGACGCACCAGGTCATCGCGGCTGAACGAGCGCGCCACCAGCCAGCCCAGGCGACTTAGCAGCAGCTTCTGCAGTAACAGCATGCGACAACCTTCAGGAAACAGGCCGCTGTTGAGAAAGACGCAGCTGGCGATATTGGCGCGCTGCTCATGATGCCGAGCCAGCAGCTCCTGGGCCACGCTACCTCCGTAATCATGAGCCAGCACATCCACCGGCTGGTCGATCTGCAGGTGAGCCAGCAAGGCCTGCTGCAAGTCGGCCTGCTCCATCAGGCTATAGGCGTGATCAACTGGCTTGGCCGAATCGCCGAACCCCAGCATGTCGCAGGCCACCACCCGATAGCGCTGGGCCAGAGGGCCCCACAAGTAATGCCAGTCCCAGCTGCCTGTAGGAAAACCATGTAGCAAAAGCAGGGGCGTTCCTTGCCCTGCGGTCCAGTAGCGGATGCTCTGGCCCCGGAATGTGAAACTCTGTCCCCGGGTACGCCAGACGCACAATGGAATTTCGGCCATGGGCATCGGAAGGCACCGGGTTAAGGGATGTGGACGCGATAAGGCAAGGCTGCTGTCATTGCATGTCACCTCGGCACTTGCATGTGCTCTCTGTGCGAGACACAGTCTAGCCAGCGGCCGAGGCGCTTGAACTTGCGTTGCCAGCCAGCTTGATGACTGAGCGAGTCACCTGCACCAGCGGTAGGCGCAGCCTGACTGGTTGCCGGCTGCGTATCCTTCCTGCAAAAACGTCAGGCGCTCAGTGCCTGCACCAGTTCAGCCAGCCACGGCTCGGCATCGGTTTCCGGTGTCACGGTTTCGCTGGCATCAAGCCGCAGCATGGGCAGCACCTCCTGCACGCCAAGTTCGGCAAACAGTTCGCGCATCTGTTCGCCGCCACCGCAATAGGTATCGCCATAACTGGAATCGCCCAAGGCGATGACTGCACCCGGCAGGCCACGCCAGTCGGCCGGCAGGGTGTCGCGCAGGGCGCTGTAGAGGGGCATGAGGTTGTCGGGTAACTCGCCCATGCCTGTGGTGGAGGTCACCGCCAGTACGGCCTGCGGGCCGAACGCCTGCAAGTCTTGCAAAGAGGCTCGGTTGGCGTGCCAGGCTTCCAGGCCAGCGGCCTTGAGCAGCGATTCGGCGTGACGGGCAACTTCTTCGGCGGTGCCGTACACCGATCCGGAAATAATGACGACTTTCATCAGGGAAAAGGATTCCGATACTGAGTGAAATCGTAGGATACTAGCACCCAGCGCTGGCACAAGGCCGTGGCAACGCCCGCGGCCCTCATTCCTTCACTGCATGACCCAGACATGATCAATGCGCAGTTGCTGCAATCGATGGTCGATGCCTCGGACGACGGTATCGTGGTCGCTGAACAGGAAGGCGACGACACCATCCTCATCTACGTGAACGCGGCTTTCGAGCGTCTCACCGGCTACAGCCGGGATGAAATCCTGTACCAGGACTGCCGCTTTCTGCAGGGGGACGACCGTGACCAATTGGGCCGCGCGCGCATCCGCAAAGCGCTGACCGAGGGCCGGGCATGCCGTGAAGTGCTGCGTAACTACCGCAAGGACGGCACCGCTTTCTGGAACGAGCTGTCCATTACCCCGCTAAGGCACGCGGCTGACCAGCGCCTGTACTACATCGGCATTCAGAGGGACGTTACCCGGCAAGTGGAAACGGAACGCGAACTGGCTGAGCTGCGCGCTCGTCAGAAAGCCGGTGATGGTGCGTGAACCAATGCGCTTTGGAGTCAATCGGGCCGTAGAACCCTCCACATCGAGTTTCAACATGCCCCCCGACACACTTCTGACCCAGGATGAGCTGGACTATATCCAGGATGTCCAGCACTCCCCGCAGTTTGACATGACCGAAGCCATGACGAGCCTCCTGGTCAATGGGGACAGCCGCATTCAGGGTCTGCTCACGCGCCTGGTCGCTCATGAGCAGGTTACCTTGCAGGCCCATGTCGACAACCAGCAGATCAGCATTCCGCTTCAGCTGATCGAGGACGAGTTTCATACGCTGCAATTGCAACTGGGCGCGCCCGATATCTTCGAGATAGGCCCCAGGCTGCGCCCATGGCGGCTGACCCTTGATCCGCCCTGTGCATTGCTCGACGCCCACGGTGAGGAGAGCGGGCTCTGGGTGTGCGATATCTCTGTCAAAGGTGTGCTTGTGCATGTGCGCGACCTGCTAGACGCTCCTGATGTCTTCACGCTCCGATTCGCCCCGGACGGTGTCTGCCCCATCGAGCTTCACGGCAAGCTGGGCCGGCGTATCGACGGCTGCAAGGCCGCCTATGACCTAAGTGGCACTGCCCAGGAAGACATCGAACGCCTGCGCGATTTCATCCTCCACAAGCACCGGCTTGCTCACCCTGAGTTGCATACGCAAATGCCCGGCTGAAGACGACACCCGACGAACGCACCGTGTTCTCCCACGGCGGTGGCTTACGCCCGCTCGGTCGATACGCCATAATCCGCGCCCACTTCTTGCATGCCTAACTGAGTCGACCACCACCCCGGCCGACACAGCCAAGGGGCCAGCTACCCGCCAGCCTCGTCGTCAGGAGATACACGATGTCTAGATCCCCCGTCACCTTGATGGTGTCGCGGCGCGCCGCCGATGGCCGCTATGAAGAACTGCTGGCCTGGCTCCATGAGGGCGAACAGCTGGCCACCGATTTCCCCGGCTACCTGGGCTCAGGGATTCTCGCACCGCCGCGCGACGGCGATGAATTCCAGATCATCTTCCGCTTCAGCGATGAGCCGACCTTGCATGCCTGGGAACATTCGGCCTCGCGGCGCGCCTGGCTCAAGCGCGGCAACGGGCTGTTCGAGCGCCCCAGGGAGGCACGGGTCAGTGGCATAAACGACTGGTTCGGCACTGCCTTGGTGCGTAAACCACCCCGTTGGAAACAGGCCACGGCGATCTGGCTGGCATTCTTTCCGGTGTCACTGGCCTTTAACATGCTGTTCGGTCACTGGCTGGCAGGCATGGACCTGTTGCCACGCGTGCTTGTCAGCACCCTGGCGCTCACCCCCCTGATGGTGTACCTGTTCATCCCCCTTTCAACGCACCTGCTGGCGGGCTGGCTGCAGGGGGCGGCGGCACGCGAACACGCCTGGCGTAGCCGGTAGGCGCAGGCCACACACGCGTTGGGCAGTTGGGGTATGCTGGGCGACAACCTTCGACTCATACAGTTGACCGCCCCGAACATGAACAGCCCTATCCTGATAACCGGAGCCAGCCAACGCGTCGGGCTGGCCCTGGCCATGGAACTGGCCCAGGCCGGCCATACGGTGGTCAGTGCCAGCCGCAGCGTCCAGCCTCAATCGCCACACCCCAATATCATTCCGTTCACCGCAGACTTGTGCCAGGCGGCCGATCGCCAGGCACTGATCGACTACCTCTACAGCCATTACGATGGCCTGCGCGCCGTCATCCACAACGCTTCGCTGTGGCTCGACGATGACCTGGCCAACCTCGACACCATGTTCCGCCTTCATGTCGAAGCGCCCTATCATCTCAATCTGGCCCTGGGCGAGCTCTTGGCCAAGGTCGACAAGGCCGACATCATCCACGTCTGCGACGAAACGTCCTCACGCGGCAGCAAGAGCCACATCGGCTACGCCGCCACCAAGGCCGCGTTGCAGAACATGGTGTTGTCGTTTGCCGAAAAGTACGCACCCACGGTACACGTCAACGGTATTCTGCCTGGGCTGCTGATCCTCAAGGAGGGCGGCGACGAAGCCTATCGCCAGCAGACGCTGAAGAAGGCACTGCTGGAATTCGAACCGGGCGCCGGGCCGCTGATCGAGACCGTCAAGTACCTGCTTGCCAGCCAATACAGCACCGGCAGCCAAGTGGTCATCAACGGTGGCCGCCACCTGAAAAACCGCATCATTTGAGAGAAGCCCATGACCCCACAGCAACAGCTCGAACTGGAAGCCGCCGCTTTCCGCCGGCTCGTGGAACACCTGCGCTCACGCACCGACGTGCAGAACATCGACCTGATGAACCTGTCCGGGTTCTGCCGTAACTGCCTGTCCAAGTGGTACAAGGCGGCAGCTGACGAGCGCCAGGTGGACCTGAGCCTGGATGACGCCCGTGAAGCCGTCTACGGCATGCCTTATGGCGAGTGGAAGGCCCAGTACCAAAAAGAGGCCAGCCCCCAGCAGCAGGCCGCATTCGAACAAGGAAAACCCCGTGACTGATCTGACTACCCTGCGCGCCAGCCTGGACAGTGGTGAACATGTGTTCGCCGACACCTTGGCATTCATTGCCGAACACTATGCCTATCAGCCCCAGGCCTTCAGCAACGGTGGCGTCGAAAACGCGGCCGGGCAGAACGAAGGTTCATGCAAGACCTTGGGCCTGGCGTTGCTAGAGGGATTGACTGATCGTGAGGCGCTGCTGGCCTTTGGCGAGCATTATCGAGATGTGCAGGCCACACCCGAGGGCCACGACCATGGGAATATCCGTGCGCTGATCGCGTACGGCCTGGCAGGCGTCAAGTTCGAGGCATTACCACTGTCGCGCAAGGCTTGATGGGGGTTGTCCATCCAGCGGTCTGCGCCCTGGAGTCGCGCACGGCAGCATGAAGACTGGGGCTGCTTGGCAGCCCCAGTAACCTGACCTCAGAGCGTTACAGCTGCACGCAATCGAACTGCACCTCGGTCGCCACATCTTCGTCGTAATCGACGTCCGTGCGCTCGAAGCCGAACAGGTTCAGGAACTGCTTCTTGTAACCGGCATAGTCGGTCAGCTCGAACAGGTTCTCGGTGGTCACCTGTGGCCACATGGCCTTGCAGGCATCCTGCACATCATCACGCAGTTCCCAGTCGTCCAGGCGCAGGCGGCCTTTTTCGTCGACCTGCGCCGGGGCGCCGTCGGTGCGATACATACGGTCACGGAACATGCGATCGAGCTGATCCTGGGTACCTTCGTGGACACCCTTCTCCTGCATGATCTTGAACACCATCGACAGGTACAGCGGCATGACCGGGATGGCCGAACTGGCCTGGGTCACCACCGACTTGAGCACGGCCACATTGGCGCCGCCCTTGACCTCAGCTGCCAGCTTCTGGTCCAGGCGCAGGGCAGTGTCGTCCAGGTCCTGCTTGGCCTTGCCCAGGGCGCCGTGCCAGTAGATGGGCCAGGTGATTTCGGTGCCAATGTAGCTGAAGGCGACGGTGCGAGCGCCTTCGGCCAGCACATCGGCACCGGCCAGGGCGTCGATCCACAGCTGCCAGTCCTGGCCACCCATGACGGTCACGGTGTCGGCGATTTCCTGCTCGGTGGCCGGCTCGATGCTGGCCTCGATGATGGCGTCCTTGTTGGTGTCGATGGCCGTCGACTTGTACGGCTGGCCGATGGGCTTGAGCGCCGAGCGCACCAGTTCGCCCGTCTGTGGCAGCTTGCGCACCGGCGAGGCCAGCGAATAGATGACCAGGTCGACCTTGCCGCCCATGTCGTTCTTGATCAGCTCGATGACCTTGGCCCGCGCTTCGTCGGAGAAAGCGTCACCGTTGATCGACTTGCTGTACAGGCCCTCGGCCTTGGCGAACTTGTCGAACGCCGCCGCGTTGTACCAGCCAGCGGTGCCGGCCTTGGTTTCGGTGCCTGGCTTCTCGAAGAACACGCCCAGGGTGTCGGCCTTGAAACCGAAGGCTGCAGTGATGCGCGCGGCCAGGCCGTAGCCACTGGAAGCACCGATGACCAACACCTTCTTCGGACCATCCTCGCGCACGCCCAGTTTGCGGGTGGCTTCGATCTGGTCACGGACGTTGAGCTCGCAGCCCTTGGGGTGAGTCGTGGTGCAGATGAAACCGCGGACCTTAGGATGAATGATGGCCAATGTCTGTACCTCGTCTGGTTTATGCACGAAAACGCCACTCAGGGCGTTTTCAAATGTGGACTGAGGGGTAAGACTCACCCCGCAGGTTAGGCGACACATCTTAAGGGTTGAACGCAGCGATGCAAAATCGGTGGGCGGTTGGCGACACGGCGCGCTGTCCGGACGCACCCTCCCAACGCCGAGGCATTGATTCGGTTTTCCTATCAATGGGCAATAAAAACAAACTTAACAAATAAGCAAAATGCGCCGATGCTGGTTGCCCTCACCTTCAGACGGAGAACAACAACATGAACGAAGTGGTGATCGTCGCCGCGACCCGCACCGCCATCGGTAGCTTCCAGGGCGCCCTGGCGGGCGTCCCGGCCGTCGACCTGGGGGCAGCCGTGATCAAGCGTCTATTGGAGCAGACCGGGCTGGAGCCGGCTCAGGTCGACGAGGTGATCATGGGCCAGGTGCTCACGGCCGGCGCCGGGCAAAACCCTGCACGTCAGGCAGCGATCAAGGCAGGCCTGCCGTTCAGCGTGCCTGCCCTGACCCTGAACAAGGTCTGCGGCTCCGGTCTCAAGGCACTGCACCTGGGCGCCCAGGCTATTCGCTGCGGCGACGCTGAGGTGGTGATCGCCGGCGGTCAGGAAAACATGAGTCTTGCCCCTTATGTAATGCCATCTGCCCGCACCGGCCAGCGCATGGGCCATGGCCAGCTGATCGACAGCATGATCAGCGACGGCCTATGGGACGCGTTCAACGACTACCACATGGGCATCACGGCTGAAAATCTGGTGCAGGAGTACGCGCTGAGCCGTGAACAGCAGGACGCCTTCGCGGCCGAGTCGCAGCGCAAGGCGGTGGCAGCCATCGCCGCTGGCCGCTTTGAGGCCGAAATCACCCCGATCGTGCTGCCACAGAAAAAAGGCGAGCCCAAGGTTTTCGCCCAGGACGAACAGCCACGTTCGGACACCACGGCTCAATCCCTTGCCAAACTGCGCCCTGCCTTCAAGAAGGACGGCAGTGTGACGGCAGGCAATGCCTCCAGCCTCAACGATGGGGCCGCGGCAGTGCTGCTGATGAACGCTGCAAAGGCCCAGGCATTGGGCTTGCCCGTGCTGGCCAGGATCGCGGCCTATGCCAGCGCTGGGGTCGACCCCGCCGTGATGGGGATCGCCCCTGTCTCGGCGACTGAACGCTGCCTGGGCAAAGCAGGCTGGCAACTGGCCGACCTGGACCTGATCGAAGCCAACGAGGCGTTCGCGGCCCAGGCGCTGGCCGTTGGCAAGGCGCTGGCGTGGGATGCTTCGCGGGTCAACGTGAACGGTGGGGCGATTGCGTTGGGTCATCCCATCGGTGCATCCGGGTGCCGCGTGCTGGTCACCCTGCTGCACGAGATGATCAAGCGCGATGCCAAGAAAGGTCTGGCAACGCTGTGTATCGGGGGGGGGCAAGGCGTGGCCCTGGCGATCGAGCGCTGATCAACCGAGCCATGGGCACTTGGACGCCGCCGTGCACGCCCTAGCGGCGGCATCTGCCATGCACAATCAGGCGTTGGCTACCTGCAGGGCGTGGAACGCGGGTGGCGTGACCTTGATCGGATCATTGAGCGCCTTGACCAGCCGGACCACTTCCTCACAGGCCTGCACGGCGACGCCCAGCGGGCTGTGCAGCAGTGAGCACGCCGTACCGATCCACAGTCGCTCCCCCAGACGCTCATTGGCTTCACACAGCCAGTGCCACTTGCTGTCCAGGGCATGCTGGGCATCGTTTTCTGCGTCGACCAGGCCCAACGACAGCACTTTGTAGGCAGGCAGGCGGTCCAGGGTGCTCGTCAGCTGCTCAGGGTCGCTCACCAGGTCGATGTGCAAGCCGTCCACCGGCAGGTGCGCGGCCAGGCCAAGGTTGCCCTGCAAGCCACCGGCCCACGTCGCGATCAGCTTTTTCAACGGGGCGTGCTGCAGGATGTTGTAAACCCGCTCGTAGGCGTTCTTCCAGTCCTGCGGCAGCGCCTGGGCAAGGATCGGCTCATCGATCTGCACCCACTGCACGCCTTGTTCGGCCAGGCGATTGAGAACGGCGTCGTAGTACGGAAGCAGTTCGTCGACAGATTCCAGCGCTAGGCTGTGCCCGTCTTGCGCCGCGCTTTGCCACAAATAGGTCAGGGGGCCGACGAGAACAGGTTTGACGGTGTGGCCCAGCGCGCTGGCCTGGGCCACTTCCTGTAGCAGCTGATCGGCAAGCAGGGTGAAATGCCGCGTCACAGGTGCCTGAGGGTCGCGCGCTGCGCCGCCCTGCCAGTCCACATCGCCTACAGGCAATAGCTCGATACCGGCGTCTTTCTGCATCTGCCAATGACGTGCGCGAAGCGCATGGTCGTTGCCAGTGCGTGGAAAGCCCAGGTTATGCGCCAGTGCCATGTGTATGTCCCCAATGTGCAGAAATGATGGGGGCATTTTCAGATCGATGAGCGTTTGAAACAAACTCAATAAATTTGAGATCAACTCAAGTTTCCCTCATGTTACTCGCGCTGGCGCACCCGTGACGCCTAGCCGTGTCTTGATCAGATCAATGCGCTGCGCAACCGGGCATGACCCATTCACAGGGCTGGCGCACAATGCCAGCCTGCCCACACTCGGTGTTCCGTCATGAGCGTGCTCAAAACTGCCCTGCAACAACAGCAATTCGCTTGCGTCATGGAGTTCGTCCCCAAGCCGTCAGCAGAGCGTTTTGCGGCGATGGACGCCATAATGGCCCGCAGGCAGCTGTGTGGCTGGCCGATGACACTCGCCATTGGCGACCGGGTGAGCAGCCCGCTGGACATGTCACCCCTGGATGCCTTGGCCTGTTTTGAGCATCCGGTACCTGCCCTGCCCCACTTTTCCGGCAAGGACCGGGAGCGCCATCACCTGCTCGCCCAGATGCGGCGCATGGATGCTGCGGGCCAGCACCAGTTGCTGATGCTGACAGGGGACCGCCTGCCAGGCCATACCCCAGGCAAGCGCCCGGTGCGCTACCTGGAATCGGTGGCAGCGCTGCAGATCGCCCGGCAAACCTATCCGCACTGGTGGCTGGGCGCAGCGCTCAACCCGTTCAAATACCGTGAAGAAGAAGGCGCCGCTCAGTACCTGAAGGCTGAAAAGAAATTGGCAGCCGGTGCCGACTTTTTCATCCTGCAGCTAGGTTTCGATGCTGCCAAGCACCAGGAAGCCATGCACTGGATGCGCCGCCAGCGCGCACCTAAACCTATGCTGGCTTGTCTTATGAGCCTTACCCAAGGCCGTGCGGGCATGCTCGATCATGTCGCAGGCGTGACCGTCACCCCGTCGATGCGGCAAATGCTGGAAGCCGAGGCGGCGCAATCCAAGGCCTTTGCCCAGGCTCGCAGCATCGACCGCCTGGCCCTGCAGGTCATTGGGGTTAAGCTGATGGGCTACGCCGGCGTGCATCTGTCGGGCATCCATGAGCCCAGCCAGCTGCTTGCCTTGGAGGCACGCCTTGCGCACTGGCAGACGCAAGTGGCCACGCTGGAGCAATGGGCGCCTGCCTGGCAGGCCAGCTGGCAAATGCCTAGCCTACCGGCAGTGACGTTTCACCCACCGCAGGCGGCATGGCGCGAGGGAGAGTCGCGTGTCGTGGCTTCGTTTGCCCAGAAAGCCCGCTACCACGCCATGCATGGCATGCATGGCCTGTTATTCAGTCGTCGCAACCCGGTGAGTCAGTTGTTCGGGTGGGCGGTTCGCCAGCCGATGTGGGCGACAGGCCTGGGCGCCCAGGTGCTGCACAGCGTGGAGCGGGCCGTGAAGCGACCACTGCTTGGCTGCGACACCTGCGGTCGTTGCCGCCTGGAAGACACCTTGTACACCTGCCCCGAGACCTGCCCCAAGGGCCTGGCGAACGGCCCCTGCGGCGGTACCACCTTGAACCGGTGCGAGTTTGGCGATCGTGAGTGCATCCACAGTGCCAAGTACCGCACGGCCAAGGCGGTGCGGCAAACCGATGTGCTGGCCCAGCGCTTGATCCCTTGCGTGGAGCAGCACAACCGCCATCGAAGCTCCTGGCCGGGTTGGTTCGGTGGAAAGGTTCAGCCCGTCACTCAGCCGTCAGCGCCTCGAAGCCGGCGCGAATCGTAGCTTCGGGAAGATCATCGGCAATGAACACCATGACGCTCTCGCGCGGTTCGGCCTCAGCCCATTCAGCGTCCCAGTCGAACCCGTAGAGCTTGAGCACGCCCTGAAACACCAGCTTGCGGTCCTCGCCCGCGATATTGAGCACGCCCTTGTAACGCAACAGTTGCGTGCCATGGGTTTCCAACAGGCCATTCATGAAGTCGCTGAGGCGGTCGATGTCCAGCGCCTTGTCGGTGCGCAACACCAAGGTGGCGATACGGTCCGGGGTGGCGGGTTTGAGTACTGGTCGCAGGGTGGGTTTGAGGTTGGCGCCCAGGTCCGGGTTGAGGTTGAAGCCGCGTACATCGAGCAGTGCACCCAAGTCGATGCGGCCTTGTTCGACCACATGCATGGCGGCCCGCCCATTGATGCGGGCCAGGCGCTCGCGCAGGGCTTGCACGGTGGCCGGTTCCACCAGGTCGGTCTTGCTCAGCAGCAGGCGATCGGCAAAGCCCACCTGAGCCTGGGCGATGGTCTGGGTCAGGTGGACGTCGGCGTGAGCGGCGTCGACCAGGGTGATGATGCCGTCCAGGATGTACCGCTCGCGCAGCTCTTCGTCGATGAAGAACGTTTGAGCCACAGGCGCGGGGTCGGCCAGCCCTGTGCACTCGATCACCAGCCGATCAAAGGCAATTTCGCCAGCATCGAGCCGCTCCAGCAGCAGGAACAGCGCACGGGTAAGGTCGCCATGGATGCTGCAGCACACACAGCCGTTGGCCAGGGTCATGACCTGCACCGGCTCGTCACCGAGCAACTGGCTGTCGATGCCTGCTTCGCTGAACTCGTTTTCGATCACGGCCAGCCGCAGGCCGTGCTCGGCCTTGAGCATGTGCTTGAGCAGCGTGGTCTTGCCGGCACCGAGAAAGCCGGTCAGTACGGTTACGGGAATCGGGGTCTGCACGCAGAACATCTCCTGTTCGGAAAAAACACAGGCCCCACCGCGACAGGCCTGCGCTCATCGCCAGCACCTGCCCCCAAGAGGAGCGGGCTTGTCGATGACCACAGGCTGCCGACGATGGGGCCGGTACAGCTTAACGCTTTGGGCTTAACAGCACTTTGGCCCGGACTTGCCACCATAACGTGCTTCCTGGCGCTCTCGGAAGAACGCTTCGTACGTCATGACCGGTTTGTCCGGATGCGTCTTGTTCATGTGTTCGACGTAATTGTCGTAGTCAGGCATGCCCACCATCAAGCGTGCAGCCTGCCCCAGGTATTTGCCCAGCCGACCCAGGTCATTGAACATCGCAGCAGTCCTCTCAAGCGTCAGGCAGAGCCTGGAACGGGGTTTCCTTGTCGGTCCGCTCTTTGCGACCCCAGGCGGCGTAACCCACCTTGATCGCGAAGAACAGAATGCTGAATACCACCAGCAGGAACAGGATGGTCAGCCCGGCGTTAGTGTAGGCGTTGTAGATCACGTGCTGCATCTGCCCGATGTCCTTGGCCGGTGCCAGCACCTGACCAGCGTCCAGTGCGGTGCTGTATTTCTTGGCCAAGGCCAGGAAGCCCACGGCCGGGTTGGGATCGAACAGCTTGATCAGGCCGGCCGCCGTGGTGCAGATCAGCAACCAGGTGGCTGGCAGCAGCGTGACCCAGATGTAGCGCTGGCGCTTCATCTTGATCAGCACCACGGTGCCCAGCATCAACGCAATACCGGCCAGCATCTGGTTGGAGATGCCGAACAGCGGCCACAGCGTGTTGATACCCCCGAGCGGATCGATCACGCCTTGGTAGAGCAAGTAGCCCCACATGGCCACGCAACCTGCGGTGGCCAGCAGGTTCGCGCCCCACGATTCGGTGCGCTTGAGCGCCGGCACGAAGCTGCCGAGCAAGTCTTGCAGCATGAAGCGCCCGGCACGGGTACCGGCGTCCACGGCGGTGAGGATGAACAAGGCCTCGAACAAAATGGCGAAGTGATACCAGAACGCCATGGTGTTCTCGCCAGGCAGCACTTGGTGAAGAATCTGCGCGATACCCACGGCCAATGTCGGCGCACCGCCGGCGCGGGCCAGAATGGTGTGCTCGCCGATGTCACGGGCAACCGCCTCAAGCTGCTCGGGCGTGATCAAGAAGCCCCAGCTGCTGACCGTCTGCGCCACCGAAACCGCGTCTGCACCGACCACGGCAGCCGGGCTGTTCATGGCGAAATACACGCCCGGCTCGATCACCGAGGCCGCGACCATGGCCATGATCGCCACGAACGATTCCATCAGCATGCCGCCGTAGCCGATGTAGCGGGCGTTGGTTTCGTTGTCCAGCAGCTTGGGCGTGGTGCCCGACGAGATCAGGGCATGGAACCCAGAGACCGCGCCACAGGCGATGGTGATGAACAGGAACGGGAACAGCGTGCCTTTCCAGACCGGGCCGGTGCCATCAGTGAACTGGGTCAGCGCTGGCATCTTGAGCTCAGGGGCGATGATCAGGATGCCGATGGCAAGGCCCACGATGGTGCCGATCTTGAGGAAGGTGGACAGGTAGTCACGCGGGGCCAACACCAGCCAGACCGGCAGCACGGCTGCGACGAAGCCGTAGCCCACCAGCATCCAAGTGATTTGAACACCGGTGAAGGTGAAGGCTGGGCCCCAAACCGGATCCGCGGCAATCTGACCACCCAACCAGATGGAAGCCAGCAGCAGCACCACGCCGATGAGGGAAATCTCACCAATGCGGCCAGGGCGGATGTAGCGCATGTAGACGCCCATGAACATGGCGATCGGGATGGTCGCCATCACCGTGAACATGCCCCAGGGGCTCTCGGCCAGGGCCTTGACCACGATCAGCGCCAGCACCGCGAGGATGATGATCATGATCAGGAAACAGCCGAACAGGGCGATGGTGCCCGGAATGCGGCCCATCTCTTCGCGCACCATGTCGCCCAGCGAGCGGCCGTTGCGGCGTGTGGACAAGAACAGGACCATGAAGTCCTGGACGGCACCGGCCAGTACCACACCGGCAATCAGCCACAGGGTGCCGGGCAGATAGCCCATCTGCGCCGCCAGTACCGGGCCGACCAAGGGGCCTGCGCCAGCGATGGCCGCGAAGTGGTGGCCGAAGAGGATGTGCTTGTTGGTTGGAACATAGTCCAGACCGTCATTGTTGAGCACCGCAGGGGTGGCGCGGCGCGGATCGAGTTGCATCACTTTGGTGGCGATGAACAGACTGTAATAGCGGTAGGCGACCAGATAAATGGCCACTGCCGCGACCACGATCCACAAGGCATTGATCGCTTCGCCACGGCGCAGGGCGACGACACCCAGCGCGCAGGCTCCCAGGACTGCCAGCACCAGCCACGGGAGGTGGCGTAGCAGGCTGTTGTTATTGTTCATAGTTGGCTTCCAGCTGAGAGGTTGGAATGGATGGCCCTCTGAGTCTAGGGCCTGCCTGCCGGCTTTACCATCTCCAATTGCATGCCGATTTACAGCGCAACTCCACGTGGTAGAGCGGCACCGCACTGCCAAATACCTGGTAGTTCTGCCAGTTGTCCCGCCAGGGCCGATTGGCCGACCTTTGGTACTTCCAACTCAGCAAGGAAGTCGCCATGAACTCACTTCATCTCATCATCGCAGCCAGCCTTGCGGCAGGCAGCATGCACGGCAATGCCGCACCTGTAGAGCCGATGCATGGCGCAGTCGAGATGCCTATTTCCAGGCAGTACTACTGTTATCAACAAGGTGACTACAACTGGCCAGTCGACGGTTCAAACATCAAAAGCCCAGGGTGCAAAGCGGCTTACCAGCATGTGTTTAAAAAGTTTGGCAACAATGCGCAACAGGCTGTGTACCAGTTCAATCAATGGCATGAGGTGTCGAAGAACGTCGTTGATTTCCGCAATAAGGAGGCTGTCAAAAAAGCCATTCCTGATGGTCAGCTGTGCTCGGCAGGCAATAGCGTGACGGATACGAAGGCTGGGCAGGTCAATGACAAGAGCGGCTTGGACATCCCTGCCGATTGGTACGCCCAGGACTGGAAAAAAGATGACGACAACAAGGCCCACCTGCGCTACAAAATCATGGCGCCGCACAACCCTAGCTACTGGGAAATCTATGTGTCCAAGCCGGACTACGACCCCACCCAGCGGGCCTTGAAGTGGGATGACTTGGAGCTGGTACAGGAAATCGGAGATGTCCAGCCTGTCAATGGCTACTACGCGTTCGATGTCGATCTCAAAGAACACGCTGGCCGACGTGTGGTCTATACCCGCTGGCAACGTGATGACGCTGCAGGCGAGGGTTTCTACAATTGCAGCGACGTGAATATCGTCAAGTAGTGCAGGGACGAATACGCGATCATGGCTGGTCTATAGTCTGAACATCAGATGAGGACTCGCCATGACCCCGCCACATTCCGAGCGCCGCCGCTTCCAACGCATCGATTTCGACGCACCTGCCGAACTTCGCCAAGGCGAGCAGCGCTGGCCTGCCAGGCTCATCGATCTATCCCTCAAAGGCCTTCTGGTCGAGCGCCCGACCGATTGGAACCCAGACCCAACCCAGAACTACGAGGCGGTCATCCAACTTGACGCCGATACCTGGGTGAAGATGCAAGTCGAACTGCGCCATGAAGAGCTCACGCGGCTGGGCTTCGTTTGCCTGTACATCGACATCGACTCCATGAGCCACCTGCACCGTCTTGTGGAACTGAACATTGCCGACAGCACCGAAATGATGCGTGAGCTGCGTGAATTGATCGAATAACAGGATCTATTAGCTGGCTAACTGCCTGACCACCGCCCCTTTCCTGTCCATCTAGACAGCTTCCTGCCTGTCTCAGGCACCGTTGTATACACCCTCTCGTACAAGCGCTTTGGGTTGGTATGCCTCCTGCAACAAGGTCGCGTACGCCCCAAGGCTGCCCATGACGGCGCTTGGATCAAAAAATTGTATACAATTTGTGTAGTACCTGTAGGCAATAACTGACTACAGTAGCTCCACAACAATAAACAGAGAGCCTGCGCCATGACTACGTCCACAAGCACGTCTCCCGCCCAGCGGCCAGAGGACGAAAACCTCGGCCTGGGTGCCAATCTGGCCTATGGCCTGCAGCACGTGTTGACCATGTATGGGGGAATCGTTGCCGTACCCCTGATCCTGGGGCAGGCCGCAGGCCTCAATGGCGCAGAAATCGGTATGCTCATCGCCGCTTCGCTGTTTGCAGGTGGCTTGGCGACCTTGTTGCAAACCCTCGGCCTGCCGTTCTTCGGCTGCCAACTACCCCTGGTACAAGGGGTGTCGTTTGCCGGCGTCGCCACCATGGGCGCCATCCTCAGCAGTGAGAGTGGGGGCGGGCTGCCGGGGGTGCTGGGCGCGGTGATGGCCGCCTCGCTGATAGGGCTGCTGATCACCCCGGTATTCTCACGCATCACCAAGTTCTTCCCACCGCTGGTCACCGGCATCGTGATCACCACCATCGGCCTGACGCTGATGCCGGTGGCCGCGCGCTGGGTGATGGGTGGCAACAGCGCCTCACCTGACTTCGGCAGCATGGCCAACATTGGCCTGGCCGCCCTCACTTTCGCCATCGTGCTGCTGTTGAGCAAACTGGGCAGCGCGACTATATCCCGGTTGTCCATCCTGCTGGCGATGGTGGTCGGTACGCTGATCGCCTGGGCACTGGGCATGACCGACTTCAGCAAGGTTACCGAAGGCCCTGTTTTCGCCTTCCCCACGCCCTTTCACTTCGGCATGCCGGAATTCCACATCGCCGCCATCCTGTCGATGTGTATCGTCATCATGGTGACGCTGGTCGAAACCTCGGCCGACATCCTGGCCGTGGGTGAGATCATCGGTACCAAGGTCGACTCCAAGCGCCTGGGCAATGGCCTGCGTGCCGACATGGCCTCGAGTATCCTCGCGCCGGTGTTCGGCTCGTTCACGCAAAGTGCATTCGCCCAGAACGTCGGCCTGGTCGCCGTGACTGGCGTGCGCAGCCGCTACGTGGTGGCCACCGGCGGTGTGATCCTGGTGGTATTGGGCCTGCTACCGATCATGGGGCGCATCATCGCCGCGGTGCCTACCCCCGTGCTGGGCGGCGCGGGCATCGTGTTGTTCGGCACGGTGGCAGCCAGCGGCATTCGCACCTTGTCCAAGGTCAGCTACCAGAACAACGTCAACCTGATCATCGTCGCCGCTTCCCTGGGCTTTGGCATGATCCCGATCGCCGCACCGGCCTTCTACCATCAGTTCCCCAACTGGTTCGAAACCATCTTCCACTCAGGCATCAGCTCGGCGGCGATCATGGCCATCCTGCTGAACCTGATCTTCAACCATTTCACGGCAGGCAACTCGGACCAGCAGTCGGTGTTCGCTGCCGGCTACGAACGCACCATTCGCTACTCGGATATCTCCGCACTACGCGACGGGGACTATTTCAAGGATGGCAGGCTGTTCGATGCCGAAGGCCACGAGGTGCCGATGAGGGGCCAGGACGAGCACGGCAGCGAGCCGGCCAAGCGCGCGGCGGTCATCGAGCACTGATCCATCAGGTGGGTGTTGTACAGGGCCGATGCGCATCGTCGGCCCTTTTTTTTGCCAGTGAATTATTCGAACAAGGCATCCAGCGCCTGCTCTAGACGCGTCACGGCGATCACATCCAACCCTGCAGGCGCCTCTTTGGGTGCATTGCCCTTGGGCACGATGGCGCGCTTGAAGCCGTGCTTGGCAGCCTCCTTGAGCCGCTCCTGGCCACTGGGCACAGGCCGCACCTCACCCGACAGGCCGATTTCCCCGAACACCAGCAGGCCATGGGCCAGCGGCCGATTGCGCAGGCTGGACATGACGGCGGCGAGCAATGCCAGGTCCGAAGCCGTTTCCAGTACTTTCACACCGCCCACCACGTTCAGGAACACATCCTGATCGTGGGTCGGGATGCCCCCGTGCCGGTGCAGAACGGCCAGCAGCATGGCCAGGCGGTTCTGATCCAGGCCCAGGGTCACGCGGCGCGGGTTGGCCAGGTGGCTGTCATCGACCAGTGCCTGGACCTCGACCAGCATTGGCCGAGTGCCTTCCCATGTGGCCATCACGACACTGCCGGGGACTTCTTCCTGGGTGCGATTGAGAAAGATCGCCGAGGGGTTGGAGACTTCTTTCAAACCTCGGTCGGTCATGCCGAACACGCCCAACTCGTTGACCGCGCCGAAGCGGTTCTTCACCGCCCGCAGCAGCCGCAGGCGACCGTCGGATTCGCCTTCGAAATACAACACGGTATCGACCATGTGCTCCAGTACCCGCGGGCCTGCCAGCGAGCCTTCCTTGGTCACGTGGCCCACCAGGAAGATCGCCGTGCCACTTTGCTTGGCATAACGCACGAGCAGCGCCGTACTTTCACGCACCTGCGCGACCCCGCCTGGGGCCGATTGCAACTGTTCGGTGAAAATGGTCTGGATGGAATCGATCACCATTACCCGTGGTTTTTCCTGACGGGCGGTGGCGATGATGGTCTCGATGCAGGTTTCGGTCATCACCTTGAGCTGGTCCTGGGGAAGGCCCAGACGCCTGGAGCGCATGGCCACCTGCTGCTGGGATTCCTCGCCGGTGACGTACAGCGCCGGCATGCCGACGGCGATGTTGCACAGGGTCTGCAGCAGGATCGTCGATTTGCCGATCCCAGGGTCGCCACCGATCAACACCACAGAGCCATCAACCAGGCCACCGCCCAGCACCCGGTCGAGCTCGGTGCTGCTGGTGGTGAAGCGCGGGATCTCCTCGACGCTGACCTCAGCCAGGGTCTTGATCTGTGCCTGCTGCCCCGTCCAGCCGGCGCGGCCCGTGCTGGGTGCTGCGGCGCCGCCGCTCTCGATCATGGTTTCGACCAGCGTGTTCCAGGCGCCACACTCGCCGCACTGGCCAGCCCATTTCGGAAAAGTCGCGCCGCACTCGGTGCAGCCATACAAGCGCTTGGCCTTGGCCATGGGGAGTGCCTCCGGGCAAAACCTGCATGATACCCGAGGCTGGCCGTGCCCCGAATGCCTTGGGATGCGACAAAACTATTCGGTGCGACGGAAGTCACTACCCCTGAATGCAGCGCATGAAGCGTTTAAGTGGCTTACACTGCGTTTACCTCACCATTTGTTACAAAGGAATCGAAACATGGGCATGATCAGTGAGTTCAAGGCCTTCGCGGTCAAAGGCAATGTCGTCGACATGGCGGTAGGTATCATCATCGGCGCGGCCTTCGGCAAGATCGTCTCGTCCTTCGTCGGCGACGTGGTCATGCCACCGTTGGGCCTGCTGATCGGCGGCGTTGACTTCAGCGACCTGGCCATCACCTTGAAGGCGGCGCAAGGCGACGTCCCGGCCGTGGTGCTGGCCTATGGCAAGTTCATCCAGACCGTGATCGATTTCGTGATCATCGCCTTTGCGATCTTCATGGGCGTCAAGGCCATCAACCGGCTCAAGCGCGAAGAGGCCGTGGCGCCAAGCGTACCGCCCGCGCCGTCCCCCGAGCAGACCCTGCTTACCGAGATTCGCGACCTGCTCAAGGCTCAGAACCGGCCCTGAAGTGCACCGTTACAGGCTGCAGGAAGCGGCAAAGCTTCATGCACCGCTGCGCCCCTGTAGCCTGTAGCGGCACGCCGGCTACCAGTACGTCTCGACGGCCACCTGGCCCGGCCGTTTGCTAAGGCTCAATTGCAGATCACGGGCCTTGAGCACCTTGCGCGTTTCATCGATCATTTCAGGGTTGCCGCACAGCATGATTCGCGAATGCTCCGGTGACAGCTCAAGCCCTGCCGCCCTTTCCAACTCGCCGCTTTCGATCAAGGTGGTGATGCGCTGATTCAGGGCGCCTGGATGTCGCTCACGTGTCACGACCGGGATGAACTGCAACTTGCCGGCATGCTCGGCCAGGTACTCACGCTGCTCCAAGCCAGCAATCTCGTCCAGATAGGCCAACTCTTTGGCCTCACGCACCGAATACACCAGCTTGATGTTGTCGAAGCGTTCCCAGGCTTCGAAGTCCTGCAAAATCGACATGAACGGCGCGATGCCTGTACCCGTGGCCAGCAACCACAGGTCGCGTCCGTCGACAAAACGGTCGAGGGTGAGAAAGCCAAAGGCTTGCCGCTCCACCAGGAGCGAATCGCCCTCACCCAGTCGGCTAAGCTCACTGGTGAATTCGCCACCCGGCACTACGATTGAAAAGAACTCAAGGTATTCGTCGTGGGGTGCACTGACCATGGAGTAGGCGCGCCAAACCACACTGCCATCAGCCTTGGTCACGCCCAGGCGAGCAAACTGACCGGAGCGAAAGCGAAAACCCGCATCACGGGTGACCCGCAGGCTGAAGAGGTTCGGCGTGAGCGGCTGAACCTCGAGCAAGGTCTGGCGGGTGAATTTTTCGTCGCTGGCGGTCATGTCGGGCTCCATATCTTGGGGCCCTACAGTGTCGCGCAAAGCGCCCGCGATAAAAACCACTGGGTTTTTGCGGCTTCGAAAGTTGTACAAAGATATACAGAAGCACAGCACAGTTATAGCGAAAAAGACGGACACACCGGTTTGGAGCTATCTACACTGCCTTCGAACCCATACGGACTGGGCCGCGTCGCCCTTGGAGACTCACATGTTTCACTGGAACCCCGAGCACCTACACGCCCTGGTGAGTGAGCGTAATCCTCGGAAGCTGTTCGACATCGCGGTGCATCTGGTTCAGGATCTGGGTTTCGAGTATGTGGGACTTAAGCTTCGCATTCAGATTGCTACCCAGACACCACGGCATTACTTGTACAGCAATTACCCCAGCGCATGGATCGAGCGCTACCAGCGCGGAGAATTCTACAAGCAGGACGCAGCGGCTGCGCTCAGCCACCGCTCGACCAATCCTGTGGTATGGAGCGATGAGGTCTACCGCGAGGCACCGCATTTTCGCGAGGCAGCCTGCGAGCATGGCCTGCGTCATGGCTGGACCCAGTCCTTGCATGATCTGCAGCACAACGAAAGCCAGATGAGCGTGTCCAGGCCGCTGCGCACCGT
Source organism: Pseudomonas parafulva (assembly GCF_002021815.1). Classification (NCBI taxonomy): domain Bacteria; kingdom Pseudomonadati; phylum Pseudomonadota; class Gammaproteobacteria; order Pseudomonadales; family Pseudomonadaceae; genus Pseudomonas; species Pseudomonas parafulva. Next base: position 838,302 of record NZ_CP019952.1, on the reverse strand, counting down.
CGAGACCGCCGAGCTGTTCGAAAAAGCCGGGGCCATCCAGTGGTTGTGCCATACCGTACATGCGGTGCTGAGCGCGCATCACCTCGATGCACTGTGCCCCTCCCAGCCCAAAATGAGCGAACGCGAGTTGGAAGTGCTGAAGTGGTCTGCGGCAGGCAAGACTGCTTCCGATGTCGCCTGCATCCTGTCACTGTCGCAGAGTACGGTGAACTTTCACATTCGCAGCGTCATTACCAAGACCAACGCCGCCAACAAAGCGGGCGCTGTCGCCATCGCCGCGTTGCGCGGCTGGATCTGATCCCGGGCCTGCGAGCCCAGCCAAAGCCCTGTAGAATCGCTCGACTAAGCCCGCAGCGAACGGTTGCGGGCAGCTTTGTACCCGAGCCAGATTGCCATGCCCCTGTTGACCACGCCCTTCGCCGAACTCGATCTGATCCGCCAGCCGGACCAGGCCAACGATCCCTTGCAGGCCTTTGACGCCGCCGATGAGTACCTGCTCGAACAATTGCATGCCCAGGCGTTGCCAGCCGGCAGCCGTGTGCTAGTGCTCAACGACAGTTTCGGGGCGCTGGCGGCAAGCCTCGCCAGGCACCTGCAGGTGACCAGCAGCGGCGACTCCTACCTTGCTCAACTCGCGCTGGCCAAGAACCTGGCACGTAACGGCCTGCCTGCCGACAGCGTTTCGTTCGTGCCTGCCTGTCAAACCTGGAACGGCCCCTTTGATCGGGTAGTGGTCAGGGTGCCCAAGACGCTTGCCTTGCTCGAAGATCAACTCATTAGGCTGCAAGGGCACCTGGCGCCGCAGGCGCAGGTGATTGCCGGGGCTATGATCAAGCACCTTCCCCGTGCTGCCGGCGACTTGCTGGAAAAGTATGTCGGCCCTGTGCAAGCCTCGCTGGCACGTAAAAAAGCCCGGCTACTGACCGCCACGGTGGATGCGCGCCCTGCCTTTACATCGCCCTACCCCAGCCGCTATCGCCTCGAATCGCCAGCGCTGGAGTTGCTCAACCATGCCAATGTCTTCTGTCGTGAAGGCCTGGACATTGGCACACGGGCATTTCTTCCGCATCTGCCGGATAACCTGGGCAACGCCCGGGTCGCGGACCTGGGTTGCGGCAATGGCGTGCTGGCCATCGCCAGCGCTCTAAAAAATCCAGACGCCCAGTATACCTTGGTGGACGAGTCGTATATGGCCGTGCAATCGGCACGGGAAAACTGGCAGCGTGCGCTGGGTGATCGCCCAGCCGACTTCCTGGCCGCAGACGGCCTGGCCGGCATCGAAAAACAGTCATTGGATGTAGTGCTGTGCAATCCGCCCTTCCACCAGCAGCAAGTGGTGGGTGACGTGCTGGCCTGGCGTATGTTCCAGCAGGCCCGCGAGGCGCTGGTGGTCGGCGGCGCCTTGTACATCGTGGGCAACCGCCACCTGGGCTATCACAGCAAGCTTGCCCGCCTGTTCCGGGGCGTGGAGCAGGTGGCGGCAACGCCCAAATTCGTGGTGCTCAAGGCGCGCAAGTAACTGTCGACTAGGTGGAACAGCGTACGGCGCCTGGGTGAGCAGGCGCGTTCGGCGTACTACCGGCTGATGCCGGGGTTCAGTGGGTGGTCAAGCCGGCTGCGCTCATGAACAGGCGCATCAACCATGCCGCCACACCCAGCGCGGCCACACTCAACGCCCAGATCAGCACCAGCCAGCCCAGGCGCTGCCACAGCGGTTTCTTGCTTGCCACGTCCTGATCACGGGTCATGGTGCAGTCTCCTAGTGATAGCCTTGGTCATGGGTGACCTTGCCGCGGAACACGTAGTAGCTCCAGAAGGTATAACCCAGGATCAGCGGTAGAATGAACAGCGTTCCCACCAACATGAAGCCCTGGCTTTGCGGTGGCGCGGCAGCCTCCCAGATCGAGATCGATGGCGGGATGATATTGGGCCACAGACTGATGCCCAAGCCACTGTAACCCAGGAAGATCAGCCCCAGCGTCAACAGAAACGGTGTGTAGTTCGCGCTGCGGGCTACTGCCTTGAACAGGTTGTAGAAGGTCAACAGCACCAGGATCGGCACCGGCATGAACCACACAAGGTTGGGCATGCTGAACCAGCGGTCGGCAATCTGCGGATAGGCGATTGGCGTCCACAGGCTGACGACACCCATGACGGCCAGCAACACGAGCGCCAGCGGCCGCCCCAGCTTGTGCATCTGCTCCTGAAGCGGCCCTTCGGTCTTCATGATCAGCCAGGTACACCCCAGCAGTGCATAGGCCACGATCAGCCCCAGGCCGCAGAACATGCTGAAGGGTGTCAGCCAGTCCAGCGAGCCGCCGGCGTAATGCCGATCCACCACCTTGAAGCCTTCGATGAAGGCGCCCAGCGCTACGCCTTGGAAGAACGTCGCCACCAGAGAACCCCAGATGAACGCCTTGTCCCATAGATGGCGGCCAGCATCGGTGGCCTTGAAGCGAAATTCGAAGGCCACGCCACGGAAGATCAGGCCGATCAGCATCAGGATCAGCGGTAGATAGAGCGCTTCGAGCACGACCGCGTAAGCCATCGGGAACGCGCCGAACAGCCCCGCGCCACCCAGCACGAGCCAGGTCTCGTTGCCATCCCAGACCGGTGCGACTGTGTTCATCATCACGTCCCGGTCACGCTCTTGTTTGACGAAGGGGAAGAGCATGCCGATGCCCAGGTCGAAACCGTCCATCACCACGTACATCATGACGCCGAAGATGATAATGACGGCCCAGATCAGTGGAAGATCGATACCCATGACTCAGTTCCCCTTGCTCAGGTCTGCAGTGGTGGCATCGCTGCCTTCGTCGGCGGCGGACAATGGCCGCGCCGGCGTGCGTTTGCGGCCAGGACCGCCCGGACGCTGCTGATCGCCTTCGCCGGTATGCGGGCCCTTGCGCACCAGGCGCATCATGTAGGCGAACCCGGTGCCGAACAGCGCGAAGTACACCACCACGAACGCCACCAGGGTGAACCCCAGCTGGGTATAGCTGTGGTTGGAAACGCCGTCGGCTGTGCGCATCAGCCCGTAGACCACCCAGGGCTGGCGGCCGATTTCGGTGGTGAACCAGCCGGCGAGGATTGCCAGCAACCCGGAAGGCCCCATCCAGGTCACGAAGTGCAGGAACGGCCGCGAGGTGTACAGCTTGCCGCCCTTGCGCAATACAAGGCTCCACACGCCAGCGGCGATCATCAGCATGCCCAGCGCCACCATGATGCGGAAGGACCAGAAGATGATGGTGGAGTTGGGCCGGTCTTCAGGCGGGAACTCCTTCAAGGCCGGCACCTGCTTGTCCAGGCTGTGGGTGAGGATGAGGCTACCGAGCACCGGGATCTCGATCTTGAACCGTGTCGTTTCAGCTTGCATGTCCGGGATGCCGAAGAGGATCAACGGAGTAGGCTCGCCGGGGCGGTTCTCCCAATGCCCCTCGATAGCGGCGATCTTCGCCGGTTGATGCTTGAGGGTATTGAGGCCGTGGAAGTCGCCGATCACTGCCTGGATCGGCGCGACGATCAACGCCATCCACATGGCCATGGAGAGCATCTTGCGCACTGAAGGGTTGTCGCGCCCCCGCAGCAGGTGCCAGGCGGCCGACGCGCCCACGAAGAAGGCGGTGGCGACGAACGCCGCCGTGGCCATGTGCATCAAGCGGAACGGGAACGAAGGGTTGAAAATGACAGCGAACCAGTCGACCGGAATCACGCGACCGTCGATGATTTCGTGACCTTGCGGGGTATGCATCCAGCTGTTCGAGGCCAGGATCCAGAACGTGGAAACCAGCGTTCCGAGCGCCACCATGCAGGTAGCGAAGAAATGCAGCCCACGGCCCACGCGGTTCCAGCCAAAGAGCATCACCCCCAGGAAACCTGCTTCGAGGAAGAAAGCAGTCAGCACTTCGTAGGTCAACAAGGGCCCGGTGACCGAACCTGCAAATTCGGAGAAACGGCTCCAGTTGGTGCCGAACTGATAGGCCATGACCAGGCCCGAGACCACGCCCATGCCGAAGTTGACTGCGAAGATTTTCGACCAGAAGTGGTACAGGTCTCGATAGACCTGCCTGTCTGTCTTGAGCCACAGCCCTTCGAGCACCGCCAGGTAACTGGCCAGGCCGATGGTGATGGCAGGAAACAGGATATGGAAGGATACGGTAAACGCGAACTGGATCCGGGCAAGATCCAGTGCCTCCAGACCGAACATAGGTGCTACCTCATCAGATAATCCGGCGGTCGGGCACTCGGCCCTTTCGCCCACTGCCCCCACATAGTCGAGTACGGCATGTTGGAATTGTTCTGTTCGATGTGCAGGGATTGCGGCCAAAGGCCGAAATCGTCGGGGATCGTTGCAAACGTAACGATTGATCCAGGTCAACGATATGAGTCAAGCATAGCCCCGAACAGCCCGGTGCGAGGTGTGGTTGTTTGCCGCGTGACCGGTTGCCCCACCCCCTGTTCAGCGGCACGGAAACTGTGTCGAACACGGTAAACAGCAACTATTTGTTACATACAGATGATAGGCTGCGGAGCTTCCTTGCATCGAGGTCACAGGTGTCCGATGTCCGAGACTGAACCGCTGCTGTTGCGTCATCATCGCCCTTTTCTGGCGTTCTGGCTGGCACGGGTCTTCACCGCCAGCGGATTCCAGATGTTGACCGTGGCGATTGGCTGGCACCTGTATCAGCTGACCGGCAACGTGCTGGACCTGGGGCTTGTGGGGCTGGTGGAATTTGCACCCCGTGTGCTGTTCATGCTGCATACAGGCCATGTGGCCGACCGCTATGACCGGCGCAAGGTCGCCGCTCTGTGCCAAGGCCTGCAAGGGCTGATCGCACTGGCCCTGGCGCTGGGCAGCGCCACGGACCAGGTCAGCCGCGAGTTGATTTTCGTGCTGGCGTTTCTGCTCGGCGCCACCCGTTCGTTCGAGATGCCGGCGACCCAGGCGCTGTTGCCCAACGTCGTGCCCGCGGGCCTGTTTCCACGAGCGGTCGCCGCTTCGGCCTCTGCGACTCAGTCGGCCACCATCGTGGCCCCCGCCGTGGGCGGGTTCCTGTATGCCTTCGGCAGCGGCTGGGTCTACGGCCCGACTGTGGTGCTTTATGCCATAGCCTGTGGGCTGACCCTGAGCCTGCACGTGCGAGGACAGGTCGTTCAACGCGGCCGTGCCACCGTCGAGTCGCTGCTGGCCGGCATTCGTTTCATTCGCAGCCGACCGGATATCCTGGGCGCCATCTCGCTGGACTTGTTCGCCGTGCTACTGGGCGGGGCCACGGCGCTGCTGCCGGTATTTGCCAAGGACATCCTGCTGACAGGCCCGCTGGGCCTTGGGCTGCTGCGTTCGGCGCCCGCGGTGGGCGCGTTGCTCATGTCGGTGTGGTTGGCGCGCTTTCCCTTCGAGCGCAAGGTGGGCCGAACCATGTTCACGGCAGTTGGCGTCTTTGGCGTGGCCACTGTTGCGTTCGGCCTCTCGACGTCCTTCTGGTTTTCCCTGGCGGTCCTGGTGGTGCTGGGCGCTGCCGACATGATCAGCATGGTCATTCGAGGCGCCTTCGTGCAGTTGCATACCCCGGATGAAATGCGCGGGCGCGTCAGCGCCGTCAACGGGCTATTCATCGGTGCCTCCAATCAGCTCGGCGAATTCGAATCGGGGGTCACCGCGCACTGGTTTGGTACGGTCCCGGCCGTCGTCATGGGTGGGGTGGGGACCCTGGTGGTGACGGGGGTGTGGATAAAACTGTTCCCCACCTTGGCCAACCGAGACCGTTTGCACGAAGGCTGAAAAGCCACCCCAGCGGCCCTGCACGCCATGCGCACCGGGCGGGGCCGGTCTATTCCCAGACGGCCATAGGCCCCTGCACGGCATGCTGGTATGATGCGCGGCTTTTTTCTGCCCCATAGAAATCACGGCAGCCGGTACGGTCTGTGCTTTGCTGATGGGGTCGACATATTCATGGCGCCGGGGGCGCCTCGGGGAGCGGGCATGCTGGAAAGGCTGTTTCAACTAAAAGCACACAACACCAATGTGCGCACCGAGATACTGGCGGGCGTCACCACCTTCCTGGCCATGGCCTACATTCTCTTCGTCAACCCGAGCATCCTCGGCGAGACGGGCATGGACAAGGGTGCGCTGTTCGTCGCGACCTGCCTGGCGGCGGCCATTGGCTCGACCACCATGGGCCTGATCGCCAACTACCCGATCGCCTTGGCGCCGGGCATGGGCCTGAACGCATTCTTCACCTACACCGTGGTGCTGCACATGGGGCACACCTGGCAGGTGGCCCTGGGCGCGGTATTCCTGTCGGCGGTGATGTTCTTCCTGCTGTCGATCTTCCGGATCCGGGAATGGATCGTGAACAGCATTCCCCTGCCCCTGCGCTCGGCCATTGCGGCGGGTATCGGGTTGTTCCTGGCGTTGATCGCGCTGCATAACGCGGGCATCGTCGTGGATAACCCTGCGACTTTGGTTGGCCTGGGTGACCTGCGCCAGCCGGCACCGATCCTGGCCACCCTGGGCTTCTTCCTGATCGTAGGCCTGGAAGCGCTGAAGGTGCGCGGCGCCGTGTTGATCGGCATTCTGGCCGTGACTGTGGCCGCCATTGCCATGGGCGTGACGCCATTCGGGGGCATCGTGTCCATGCCGCCTTCGCTGGCGCCGACCTTCCTGCAACTGGACATTGCCGGGGCGCTGGATGTGGGCCTGGTGAGCGTCATCTTCGCTTTCCTGTTCGTCGACCTGTTCGATAACTCCGGCACCCTGATTGGCGTAGCCAAGCGCGCCGGGCTGATGGGCAAGGACGGCCACATGCCGAAGATGGGCCGCGCCCTGATTGCCGACAGCACCGCGGCCATGGCCGGCTCGCTGCTGGGCACCTCGACCACCACCAGCTACATCGAGTCTGCGGCTGGCGTAAGCGCCGGGGGCCGTACGGGCCTAACGGCCATCGTGGTCGCCGTGCTGTTCCTGCTGGCCCTGTTCTTCGCGCCGCTGGCCGGCAGCGTACCGGCATTCGCCACTGCGCCAGCGTTGCTGTTCGTTGCCGTGCTGATGGCCTCGGGCCTGGCGGAAATCAACTGGGACGATGTCACCGAAGCCGCCCCGGTGGTGGTTACCGCGCTGGCCATGCCGCTGACCTATTCGATTGCCAACGGCATTGCCTTCGGCTTCATCGCCTGGACCGCCGTGAAGCTTATTTCCGGGCGTCGCCATGACCTGAACGCGGCCCTGGTGATTCTTTCCATCCTGTTCGTCATCAAATTGGGTTGGTTCAACGCATGAGTGCTGCATTCGACCCTAGCGCCTACGACGCGCAACTGCAGGATAAGGCCGCCCGCTTGCGTGCGCTGCTGGCCCCCTTTGGTGCGCCAGAGCCTGCCGTGTTCGACTCGCCGCGCGCGCACTATCGTCTGCGTGCGGAGTTCCGCCTGTGGCGCGAGGACGGCCAGCGCCACTATGCGATGTTCGCCCCTGGCGAGAAGCACAAGGCTATCCTGATCGACGATTTTCCGATTGCCAGCGAGCGCATCAACGACCTGATGCCGCGCCTGAAGGCGGCCTGGCAGGCCAGCGAGGCATTGAGCAATCGCCTGTTCCAGGTGGAATTCCTCACCACCCTGGCCGGTGATGCGATGGTCACCCTGTGCTACCACCGCCCGCTGGACGAAGCGTGGGAAGTGGCTGCGCGGCAACTGGCTGAAGACCTGGGAGTGAGCCTTGTCGGCCGCTCCAAGGGCAAGCGCCTGGTCATCGGCCGTGACTATGCGGTTGAAAAGCTCGACGTGGCCGGCCGTGTGTTCAGCTATCGCCAGCCTGAAGGTGCATTCACCCAGCCTAACGGCGCCGTGAACCAAAAGATGCTGAGCTGGGCCTTCGAGGCCATTGGCGAGCGCGATGACGACCTGCTCGAGCTGTACTGCGGCAACGGCAACTTCACCTTGCCGCTGGCCACCCGGGTGCGCCAGGTGCTGGCCACGGAGATCAGCAAGACCTCGGTCAATGCTGCACTGAGCAACCTGGCCGAAAACGCTGTGGATAACGTGCGGCTGGTGCGCTTGTCGGCTGAAGAACTGACCCAGGCGCTGAACGAGGTGCGCCCGTTCCGCCGCCTGGAAGGCATCGATCTGAAAAGCTACGCATTCGGCACGGTCTTCGTCGATCCGCCGCGCGCCGGCATGGACCCGGACACCTGCGAGCTGACCCGGCGCTTCGAGCGGATCCTGTACATTTCGTGCAACCCGGAAACACTCGCGGCGAACATTGCCCAGCTCCACGATACCCACCGGATCGAGCGTTGCGCGTTGTTCGATCAGTTCCCCTACACCCACCACATGGAAAGCGGTGTGCTGCTGGTGCGGCGCTGAGCCTGGACCCTGTGCAGGTCGGGGCCGATGAAATTGAATTCAGCCGCCCCGGCAATCTCCAATGCGCTAGACAGCTGCCGGTGCTCTGACACCTGAGGCTGTGTTGAACTAATATTTGTCTTCTTGTTTCACGCTCTGGAGAGCACTCATGGAATGGCGAAAAGGCCGGCGTAGCGACAATGTGGTCGATGCACGGGGCGCAGGTGGCGGTGGCATGCGCTTTGGCGGTGGCAAAGGATTGGGGCTTGGCGCCATCTTGCTGATTGTCGGGATCGGCTGGCTGACGGGCCAGGATCCCTTGCAGATCCTCGGTCAACTGACTGGCCAGATGCAGCAGCAAGCGCCTGCCGTGACCGATGGCAAGGCGCCACCGGCCAATGACCAGCAGGCAGAATTCGTCGCCTCCGTATTGGGCGACACCGAAGACACCTGGCAAGCCCTGTTCGCCCAGTCCGGCAAACAGTACAGGGACCCCAAGCTGGTGCTGTTCAGTGGTCAGGTGAATTCTGCCTGCGGCTTTGCCACCGCGGCGGTCGGGCCGTTCTACTGCCCGGCGGATCAGCAGGTGTACCTGGACATGTCGTTCTTCCGGGAAATGGAAACACGCTTCTCGGCTGCCGGCGACTTCGCCCAGGCGTACGTGATCGCCCATGAAATCGGCCACCACGTGCAGACCCTGCTTGGCGTCTCGGCCAAGGTGGATGCGGCAAGACGCAGCGGCCAGCGCATGGAAGGCAGCAATGGCCTGCTGGTGCGCCAGGAACTGCAAGCTGACTGTTTTGCTGGCGTGTGGGCCTACCAGGCACAAAAACGCCTGAACTGGTTGGAACCTGGCGATGTGGAGGAAGCGCTCAATGCCGCCAATGCCATCGGTGACGACCGGCTGCAGCAACAAGGTCAAGGGCGCGTGGTGCCCGACTCGTTCACCCACGGCACCTCGGCGCAACGCGTACGCTGGTTCAAGGCCGGGTTCGCTCAAGGCGACGTCGACAGCTGCGACACCTTCAGCGCGCGTAATCTCTGAACATGTTCAGCGTTGCACCTGATTGATTCGACTATTACAGCACCTGTGGTCGCTGAAACGCGCCGTATCGCCCTTACGGCTGAAAAAGCGTTTCAGCTTCCTCGCCAACGGCCGATAACTCCAGCACGATTGAGCGGGCATCCAGAATAACAACGCCTTGCGATCGGAGATCAAGAGAGCGAAAACAACTTCTGGAGTGCGTGCATGAACAGCTGGTTTGCCAATATCAGCGTCAACCTCAAACTCGGCCTGGGCTTCGGCCTGGTGCTGATCCTGACCGGCCTGCTGGCCCTGGTGGGCTGGACGAGCCTGGGCGGTCTCATCGACCGCAGCAACTGGATGAGCGACATCGGCCAGTTGAACAAGGACCTTACCGACCTGCGTATCGCCCGCCTGCAATACATGATCGCCAACGGCGATGACGCCGCTGCTGCCAACACCTTGGCCAAGCTCGACACCTTCAGCAAGCAGCAGGCTTACCTGGAGCACACGTTCAAGAGCCCTGAAAACGTCAAGTTGCTGGGCGAACTGGGCGACATCATCAGCGCCTACAAGGTATCGCTGTCCAAGATGCGCCAGGGCTATGACGCCAGCCGTGCCGCCCGCGCCGCCATGACCCGCGCCGGTAACCAGGCTGACCAAGCCATGGAGGCATTGAGCCAGGAAGTCATGGCTCGCCCAGAGGCCGACAGCGTGCGCCTTGCGCAGTACCAGCTGATCAGCAAGGCCCGCCAGCAACTGATGCAGGTGCGTATCGATGTACGCGGCTACATCGCCGACAACACGGCGGACAATGAACAAGCGGCTCTGCGCCAGCTCGATGCGGCGCTTGCGGTGGTCGATAGTCTCAAGCGTGAGCTGTCCGGCCCAAGCGAGCGGGTGCAACAGCTCGAGCGCGCAGTCACCGACTACCGTGAAGCTACGCGTCAATTCCGCGATGCCGTGGCCACCATTACCAGTGCGCGCGCCGAGATGACGGTTCAGGGCGCGGACATCGTCAAGCACAGCGATGCGCTGTACAAGATCCAGCTGGAGCGTCGCGACGTCGAAAGCAGCCAGGCGCGCACCTTGCAGACCATCGCCACCCTGCTGGCATTGCTGGTGGGCATCGTGGCAGCCGTCCTGATCACCCGGCAGATCACCCGGCCGTTGCAGGACACCCTGGCCGCGGTTGAGAAAATCGCCAGCGGTGACCTGACCCAGCAGTTGCATGTCACCCGCCGCGACGAGCTGGGGGTGCTGCAGCAAGGCATTGCCCGCATGGGCACGACCCTGCGCGAGCTGATCGGCGGCATTCGCGATGGCGTGACCCAGATCGCCAGCGCTGCCGAGGAGCTGTCAGCCGTGACCGAACAGACCAGTGCCGGTGCCAACAGCCAGAAAGTCGAAACCGACCAAGTGGCTACGGCGATGCACGAGATGGCCGCCACGGTTCAGGAAGTGGCGCGCAATGCCGAACAGGCTTCGCAGGCGGCCACAGGTGCCGATGGCGAAGCGCGGGCCGGGGATCGGGTGGTGGGCGAGGCAATCTGCCAGATCGAGCGCCTGGCGCAGGACATGCACCGCTCCACCGAGGCCATGACCGCGTTGCAGCAGGAAAGCCAGAAAATCGGCAGCGTCATGGACGTGATCAAGTCGGTGGCCGAGCAGACCAACCTGCTGGCCCTCAACGCGGCCATCGAGGCGGCGCGTGCGGGTGAAGCCGGGCGCGGTTTTGCCGTGGTGGCAGACGAAGTGCGCGGGCTGGCTCAGCGTACGCAGAAGTCGACCGAGGAAATCGAAGAGCTGATCGCCAGCCTGCAGAATGGCACCCAGCAGGTGGCCAATGCCATGCAGGGCAGCCGCGCCTTGACCGACAGCAGCGTCGAACTGGCGCGCAAGGCGGGTGAGTCGCTGGAGAACATCACAGGCACCGTGTCGAGCATCCAGTCGATGAACCAGCAGATTGCCGCTGCGGCCGAGCAGCAGAGCGCGGTGGCTGAAGAGATCAGCCGCAGCATCCTGAATGTGCGCGATGTGTCGGAGCAGACGGCCTCGGCCAGCGACGAGACGGCGGCGTCGAGCGTTGAGCTGGCGCGGCTTGGGGGTGAGTTGCAAATGCTGGTCAGCCGGTTCCGGGTTTGACCTGAAGCAAAGGGTTGGACGGGGGGCCGTAGCAGAGGCGCCGCAGCAGTTTGTGCAGCCTGTCGTGGAGCTGGTTACCTGAGGCCGCTTTGCGGCCCATCGCGGCCGGTCCGGCGCCCCGGCAAGGCCGCTCCCACGGGTTTGTGAGCTGCGCCCCAAATGTTGGACATCCGTCCACTTTTGGGGTTTTTATGCGCAGGTATTCAAAGCAGTTCAAGCTGTCAGCCATTCAGGCCTTTCTTGATCGCGGGTATGGCTTTCGCCATGTTGCCGCACAGTTCCAAATGGATCCGACGCTCCTTCGTCGCTGGGTCGCGGCCTACCGTACGCACGGTCAGGCCAGTCTGGAGAAAACAGGCCGCCATTACAGCGCCGAGTTCAAGCTCGCTGTTCTTCATCATAAATGGCGCGAAGACCTTTCGTTGCGTGCCACGTCAGCGCTTTACAACCTCGGCAATTCCACACTGGTTCGCAGTTGGGAGGAACAGTATTACAGTGGCGGACATCAACCCCGACCGCCCCGTAAGAAGCCAGTGATTACCGCGATGCCTAAAGCACCCAGCAAGTCTGAAGACGTTTCATCCACGCCTACTGAGCAACTCACTCGTGAGCAGTTGCTGACAAGGCTAGCCCAGCTCGAAGCGGAGAACGCCTATCTAAAAAAGCTCGAGGAGCTAGACGAGGAGAAGGCGAAGAAGAAGATAGCCAGGAAAAAACCCGGCTAGTCGCGGCGCTACGTAAGCTTTACCCGCTTGCCTGGCTGCTCAAAGCAGCTCATTTGTCGCGCAGCACTTATTATTACCAGCTCGGCGTGCTCGAGGCTGGGGATCGGTGTGCCTCGCTCAAAACGTTGATACAAGACATCAGCCACCGGCACCGCGGCCGCTACGGGTATCGGCGAGTCACCTCTACGCTGCGTAGCGAAGGGCAATCGGTTAACAGTAAGAAGGTACGCCGTCTGATGGCCGAACTGGACCTGAAATGTACAGTGCGCCCCAAGAGGTACAAATCTTATCGGGGGCTAATGGGCGAAGCCGCCCCCAACATCCTTAAGCGCGACTTCCGCGCAGACCAGCCAAATCAAAAGTGGGTAACGGATGTTACCGAGTTCAAAGTGGCAGGTGAGAAGCTATACCTTTCTCCGATCATGGATCTTTATAACGGCGAGATCGTTGCCTATCGTACCGACTCCCGACCCCGATTTACCTTGGTAGGCGAAATGTTGGAGACAGCAATCAATAGGCTACCAGCTAACAGCCGGCCGCTCTTGCACTCAGATCAAGGCTGGCATTATCGATACCCTGACTACTGCAAGCGGTTGAAAGAAGCAGGGCTTGAACAGAGCATGTCACGCAAGGGCAACTGCCTGGACAACGCGGCGATGGAAAGCTTTTTTGGGACGCTCAAATCGGAGTACTTCCACCGTGAGCGCTTCGCAAGCGTGGCTGAGCTTAAGGCGGGGTTGGATGAATACATCCATTATTACAACCATGATCGAATCAAAATGAAGCTCAACGGCCTGAGCCCTGTGGCTTACAGGACTCAGGCTGAGATAGGCTAACCAACTGTCCAACATTTGGGGCGCAGCTCATTGCGTATCCAGAGGCTACCCGAATCCTGTGGGAGCGGCCTTGTGCCGCGATAGGCCGCACAGCGGCCTCAGCTTTTGTTGCGGTCCCCAGCCATTGGCTGAATGCCAGCACTCCGGCGCGCCATCAGCCTTTTCACTTCACTACCATCCCTACCCCACGACCACGTGGGTCGGACGCGGTCTCAAGCGTCTGTCCATTGACCCGAATGGCCTGGATGTCGCCCATCTCCCAGCCTTGGTCCTCCAACACATAACCCATCTTGTTCAGATCAGCGGCCACCTGCCCGGTCAGCGGCGCATAGCTGTCGAAATAGATCGTGTCCTTGGGCAGCAACTGGTGGTGCACCCGCTGCGCAGCCACTGCCTTGTCCAGCGGCATGCCGTAGTCGTACAGGTTGTTCATCACCTGGAAAATCGAGGTGAAAATACGCGACCCACCCGGCGTGCCGATCACCAGCTCCACCTTGCCGTCACGGGTCATGAGGCTGGGGCTCATTGAAGACAGCATGCGCTTGCCCGGCTCGATGGCATTGGCATCGCCACCGATTACGCCGAACGCATTGGCAGCACCTGGCTTGGCGCTGAAGTCGTCCATCTCGTCATTGAGCAGGAACCCGGCCCCCTTGACCACCACGCCACTGCCGTAATCGAGGTTGAGCGTGTAGGTGTTGCTGACTGCATTGCCGGCCTTGTCGACGATGGAGAAATGCGTGGTCTGGTGCGGCTCCAGCCCTGGCTTGACCTTATCGGTGGCGGAAATGGCCTTGGGATTGACCTGCGCTGCGCGCTTAGCCAGGTAATCCTTGGCCACCAACTGGTCCACGGGCACTTTTGTAAAAGCCGGGTCGCCAAGGTAGTCGGCCCGATCGGCGAAGACGCGCTTTTCAATCTCGGCCAACAGGTGGATGTACTGCGCAGAGTTGTGCGCCACACCCTTGAAATCGGCGGCACGGTCCTCCTTGATGCCCAACAGCTGGGCCAGGGCAACCCCACCGGAACTGGGCGGAGGCGCGGTGTACACCACATTGCCGCGCCAGCTGACGGCCATTGGCTCGCGCCACACGGCCTTGTAGTCCTTCAGGTCCTGCTTGGTGATCAGCCCCTTATCGGCCTGCATCTGCGCCACCAGCAGGTCGGCGGTCTTACCCTGGTAGAACTCGCTCACGCCCTTGTCGGCGATGCGCTCGAGGGTCTGGGCCATCTCGGGTTGTTTGAACAGCTCACCGACCTTCATGCTGCCGAAGTAGTCGTTGAAGTTGGTGGCGGTCTTGAACATGCCCTGGGCATCGTTGCGGTACTGATACTGCTTGTCCGCGACCTTGAAGCCGTTTTTGGCGTAGCCGATGGCCGGTGTCAGCAGCTCGCTCCATGGCAGCTTGCCGAACTTGCGATGGGCCTCCCACAAGCCCATCACCGTGCCTGGTACGCCCGCAGCACGGGCCCCCACCAGGCTCAGGTTCTCGATCACTTCGCCCTTGTCATCCAGGTACATGTTGCGCGTGGCCGCCTTGGGCGCCACTTCACGGTAGTCGAGGAAATAGGGCTTGCCGTCCACGAACAACGTCATGAAACCACCACCGCCAATGTTGCCGGCCTCGGGGTAAGTGACTGCCAGCGTGAATGCGGTGGCTACCGCGGCATCGACCGCGTTGCCGCCTTTTTTCAGGATATCGGCGGCTACCTGGGCGCCGTACTGATCAGGCGCGGCGACAGCCCCGCCCTCCAGGGCAACGGCGTACACCGATGAGCTGCCCAACAGCGCGGCTGCCAGAGCCAGGTACTGGAAAGGGACGCTACGCATGACACATTCCTTGGGTGTTGTTCTTGTGGGACCGTCAGTAAGACCCAAGCGTCAGGCCTGTGCAATCTCATCGTCGAGAACGCGCCGCCCCTAGGCAGCAGATGTCGCGTTCAGGCAACTGAACAGGCGTAGATCGCCAACTTGCGCTGGATGAAATCCAGGAAGCATTGAATGCGCAGGGCCAGTTGGGTATTGCGGTAGTACACCGCATGGATGGGCTGACGGTGGCCGTTATTGGCCTGGGGCAGCACGACCTGAAGACGGCCGCTGCGAATGTCTTCGTGGGTCATGAAGTGCGACAGGCTGACGATGCCCTCCCCGGCCAGCGCCAGCTGGCGCAGCGTCTCGCCGCTGGACGCGACCAGCGTGGGCCGAATGGTCCAGTGCTCGCCCTGAGCATGGCGCAGAGGCCATTGGTTCAGCGTCTCGGGTTGGCTGAAGCCAAGCAGGCAGTGATCGGCCAGATCCTCGACCCGCTGCGGTGTGCCGTGACGCCTCAGATAAACCGGGCTGGCGAGTACCTGCACCGGGCTGCAACCCAGGTTGCGCGCGTGCAGGCTGGAATCGGCCAGCTCGCCAATGCGGATGGCCACGTCGGTACTGTGCTCAAGCAAGTCGATGATCAGGTCATCGGTGTTGAGCGCCAACTCGATGCCGGGGTACTGCTGCCGGAACTCGCCTATCCAGGGCACGATGGCGTGAAGCATGAATGGCGTGGCCGCGTTGACCCGCAGGCGACCGGTGGGCGTCTGCCGGTTCATCGCCAGGCGCTCTTCCAGCTCGTCCATCTGTCGCAGCACCTGCCTTGCCTGTTCGAGAAAGAACCGTCCTTCCTCGGTCAGGTCCATGCGCCGGGTGGTCCGGTTGACCAGCGTGGTGCCCAGCTTGGCCTCCAGGCGCGCCAGGGTTCGGCTGACTGCCGAGGGCGTCTGGCCCATCTGCGCGGCCGCTGCAGAGATAGACCCACCGTCGATGACGGCGACGAACACCTGGAGTTCTTCGGATCGGGTTTTCACATCAAGGCCTGTGGATAGAGTCGCCAGGGTCTAGATAGCCGCTTGCGCGAGGGAAGTCCAGCGATGCCCGCAAGCCAGAGGGCTACTGAGCTTTGCCGAACACGCGGTCCAAGTGCGCTTGATAGGCCGCTAACGCGGCCGGGACATCCGGTCGCTTCATGACGTCGGTGGCCAGGAAGGTCGGCAAGCCGCTCATGCCCAGGAACTGCTGCGCCTTGTGGAAAGGGAAGTACACCGCATCCACACCTTTGCCCTCGAAGAAGTCGTCAGCCTCGTCGAACGCTTGCTGCGGAGCATTCCACGTGAGCGACAGCATGTACTGCTTGCCTTGAATGAGCCCGCCACTGCCGTATTTTTGCGTGTGATCCGAGCGAGTACGACCATCACTGGCATACAAGCTGCCATGCCCGGCAGTGAAGACCTCATCGAGGTACTTCTTGACGGTCCAGGGCGCGCCCATCCACCAGCCTGGCATCTGGTAGATCACCACGTCAGCCCAGAGGAATTTCTCCACCTCCTCCTGCACGTCATAGCCCCCGTCGATGAAGGTCTGGCGCACGTCGAAACCTGCACGGTCAAGGTGCGCCAGTGCGGCCTCGTGCAGGGTGGTATTGAGCTGCCCGGCGGAATGGGCAAACTGTTTGCCGCCGTTGAGTAGCAGGATATTTTTCATAGGGGCCTCCCGGACCTGGACACTGATTGCAGGCAAGCAGGTTAAAGTCAGGCCCGGTTGGGAAACAGCCAATCAACGGCAAAATACATTTGCCTCAAGATCACGAATCGACAGGGATTATTGCTTTAATCTCTAGCACTCCCGAAGCAGGAGAACGTCATGAACGAGCAGTACGCCTTCATTCTCAAAGCCAAGACACGCCCGGAAATGGCAGAAGCCTTCGAGCGACTGTTCCGGCCCTATGTCGAGCCCAGCCGCCGCGAACCTGGCTGTATCGAATACCACATGCTGCGCGATCAGCAGGACCCGAGCTTGTTCGTGTTCTTCGAAGTCTGGGCGAACAAGGCGGCACTGGATGTGCACTCGGCCCTGCCGCACATGGCCGCTTTTTTCGACCGGCGCATGGATTACCTGGAGCGCGACTTCGAAATCCAACGGGTCGACATGCTCAGCGGCTCATCCGCTAACCGTTGATCAGCAAATGCACGCCCAGCAGCATCAGGCCCACGAAGAAACAGCGGCGAAACACCTGTGCGCTGACGCGTCGACGCAGCCACTGGCCCGCCTGCATGCCAAGCAGGGCGGGCACCACCACCAGTAAAGAGGCACCCAGCGCCGGACCGCCGAGTACGCCCTGCCCGGCAAGGCCGAAGGCCAGCGCCAGGGTGGACACCGTAAATGCCAGCCCAAGGGCCTGAATCATCTCATCACGGTTAAGACCAAGGCTTTGCAGGTAAGGCACTGCCGGCATCACGAACACGCCCGTGGCCGCACTGATCACCCCGGTAGCCAGGCCGCAGACAGGACCTAGCCACCCTTCCCGTTTCCGCGCAACGCGCAAGGCCGGCCCAGCCAGCCCGTAAACGGCATAGAGCATCAGTGCGCCCCCCAGTGCATGCGCGGCCCAGGGGCCACTGCTGATGCCCAGCCACATACTGCCCAGCAAGGTGCCGATGAAAATCATGGCCAGCATCGGGCCCAGCCTGCGCAGCAACGCCTGCAAATGCCCCCCTGCCGCCAGTTGCCAGAGGTTGGTCACCGTGGAGGGGACGATCAGCAACGCAGCAGCCTGCGCAGGTGGCATAGCCAGGCCCAGCAGCCCCATGGCAACGGTTGGCAGGCCGAGCCCGATCACGCCTTTGACGGCACCTGCCAGAAGAAAGGAGGCAAATACCAGCGCAGTCAACAATGGGCCAAGGTCTTGGTAAAACGCTGTGAAGGTCATCATGTGCCCATCATGGTCAATGCATGACGTGCTGAACATCTGTCATATTCGTGGTCAGCCTATTGCCCAGACAGAGCCTCATGCATTTTGACCTCGTTGACCTGACGCTTTTCCGGCACACCGTCGAGTGCGGCAATATCACCGCCGGCGCTGGGCGCAGCCACCTTTCGCTGCCGGCAGCCAGCGCCCGGATTCGTGCCATGGAAGCGTCCCTGGGCGTTGCACTCTTGCTGCGCAATCGCCGGGGTGTCTGCCCCACGCCTGCGGGGCAGGCCTTGCTGCAACATGCCCGGCTCATCGCGCAACAGGTCGAGCGCTTGCAATTCGACCTGGGTCAGTACGCGCAAGGGCATCAGGGCCAGGTGCGCTTGCTGTGTAACACCGCGGCCCTGACCCAATACCTGCCCGAACTGCTGGCGGCCTATCTGGCCGAGAACCCTGGGATGAGCGTGGATGTGCAGGAGCACCCGAGCTTGCGCATCGTGCAGGCCATCACCCAGGGCATGGCCGACCTGGGTATCATCTCCAGCGCAGCCCCTAGCGAGCATCTACAGACACGACCCTTTCGTGACGACCCGTTGGTACTGGTGACGCCGAATGATCACCCGCTCGCCAACCTTCCCACGCCGCGCTTCGTCGACAGCCTGGCCCATGGTCATGTCGGTCTCGGGCCGGCCAGTGCCCTGGCCCTTTACCTGGAAGAGCAGGCGCTGCGTGCAGGCCAGCGCATGCGCGTCAGGGTCCGCGCCGAGGGCTTGGAGGGTGTGTTGCGCATGGTCGCAGGCGGTGCCGGCGTCGGCGTCGTACCCCTGGCGGCGGTGCAGCGCTGGCAAGGGGTGTTGCCGCTGCGGGCCATGGCACTGCAGGAACCCTGGGCTAACCGGAGGTTGCTGTTGTGCGCGCGGGACTTCGCGGCCCTGCCAGGCTATGCAGCGGCATTGGTGGGGGTATTCACCGAGCGGACCTGAAACTTCTTGCAGCGCAGTCATGGTACCTGCGGCTTTACCGGCCACCAGGACTGCACCAGAATGCGCGACAACGCCCCACCAAAAAGGACTTGCCAGTGGCATCGATCTACCAGCTCAAACCCCGTTTCCAGGCCCTGCTGCGGCCTCTGGTGCAGCGCCTGTATGACCGGGGCATCACGGCCAACCAAGTCACGCTCGCCGCTGCCGTAATCTCCGTTGCGCTAGGGTTGTTGCTAGCGGCCCTGCCTCACCTCCACGGTTTGTTCATCCTGGTGCCAATATGGATGCTGCTGCGCATGGCACTCAATGCCATCGACGGCATGCTGGCGCGCGAATTTGGCCAGCAATCCACCCTTGGCGCCTATCTGAACGAGCTGTGCGACGTGATCGCCGATGCCGCCTTGTACCTGCCGTTCGCGCTCTTGGTGGGCGTGTGGCCGGCGCTGGTGGTGCTGGTGGTGCTGCTGGCGACGGTCAGCGAATACGCGGGCGTAATGGGCCCCTTGGCAGGTGCATCGCGCCGTTACGACGGGCCCATGGGCAAGAGCGACCGCGCCTTCGCCTTCGGCGTACTGGGTACCGGTGTCGCCCTGGGTTTGCTTGACGGCACCTGGGTCAATGGATTGCTGCTTGTGATCCTGGCGCTCTGCCTCTATACCCTCTACAACCGGGTGCGTCACGGGCTGGCTGAAACCCGCTGAGTCTTCGCCCGTCGCATAAGGATATCGACCATGCGCCAAGCGCAAAGCCTGCATTTTTCCACCCATGACGGTGTCGAGCTGCACTACCGTCACTGGCCTGCCACGCGCAACGAACACCAGCCGCGTCGGGCGGTGGTGATGTTCCACCGCGGCCATGAACACGGCGGGCGAATGGCCCACCTGGCCGATGAGCTGGCCATGCCGGGCTATGACTTTTTTGCCTGGGATGCCCGCGGCCACGGCCTGTCGCCCGGCGCACGCGGGGACAGCCCAGGCTTTGCGACCAGCGTGCGCGATGTGCAGACGTTCATCGAGCACATTCAGGCCCGCCACGGGCTGGCCGAACAGGACCTGGTGGTGCTGGCGCAGAGTGTCGGCGCGGTGCTGGTGGCCACCTGGGCGCATGATTACGCACCCAAGGTACGTTGCCTGGTGCTGGCGTCTCCGGCGTTCAAGGTCAAGCTGTACGTACCTTTTGCCCGCCCTGGCCTGAAGCTGCTCAAGGCCGTGCGCGGCAATTTCTTCGTCAACAGCTACGTCAAGCCACAACTGCTGACCCATGACCCGGAACGGGTCATGTCGTACAAGGCAGACCCGCTGATCAGCCGGCCCATTTCGGTGACCATGCTGCTAGGCCTGTTTGATGCCGCCGACCGAGTGGTGGCCGACGCCCAGGCGATTCAGCTACCCACGCAACTGCTGGTCTCCGGTGCAGACCTGGTGGTCGAGCGCGCACCTCAGCAGCGCTTCTTCGACCGTCTGGGCAGTGCGCGCAAGGAGATGCACGTGCTGCCAGGGTTCTTCCACGACACCCTGGGCGAGCGCGAGCGGGCACACGCCTTACGCCGTATCGAGCGATTCGTTGAGCACTGCTTCGCCTGCCCGGTCGAACGGCGTTCGCTGCTCGATGCGGACAAGACCGGCGCCAGTTGCGCCGAGGCCGAGAGCCTGGCCGCGCCCTTGCCCCGCCACTCGCTGCGCGGGCTTTACTGGCGCGCCACCCGTGCCGGGCTGCGCTTGGGCAGCAAGGTAGCGGACGGCGTGCGGCTTGGCTTCGACACGGGTTTCGATTCGGGCAGCACACTGGATTATGTGTACCGCAACCAGCCCGCGGGTAAAGGCGGGCTGGGCCGCCTGGTCGACCAGAACTACCTCAATGCCATCGGTTGGCGTGGCATTCGCCAGCGCAAGGTGCATGTCGAAGCGCTGCTGCGCCTGGCCATGGATCGCCTGCGCGATGCCGGCCGCCCGGTGCACATCGTGGATATCGCAGCCGGCCATGGCCGCTACATTCTCGAAGCCCTGCAACAGGTCGATCAGCGCCCTGAGTCAATCCTGCTGCGCGACTACAGCCCGCTCAACGTGCAACAAGGCGCCGCACTGATCCAGGAAAAGGGCCTGGGTGACATTGCCCGTTTCGTTCAGGGCGATGCCTTCGACCGCCATAGCCTGGCGACGCTGGAACAGCCTCCGACGCTGGCAGTGGTGTCAGGCCTGTACGAACTGTTCGCCAGCAACACCCTGGTGAGCCATTCACTGGCTGGCCTGGCCCAGGCGATGGAGGATGGCAGTTACCTGGTCTACACCGGTCAACCGTGGCATCCGCAACTGGAGATGATTGCGCGCGCCTTGACCAGCCACCGGGGTGGCCAGGCTTGGGTGATGCGTCGCCGCAGCCAGGCAGAAATGGACCAGCTGGTTGAAGCAGCGGGCTTTCGCAAGGTGACCCAACGCATCGACGAGTGGGGGATTTTCAGTGTCAGCCTCGCTCAACGGGTGCGCTGAGTGGACCTTGTGTTGGTCGCCAGCCTGCTGCGCCGGGGTCGGCAACTGGCAGGGCTCTCGGACGGCATGACCCTGCTGGCGCTCGGGTTCGGCCTGGTGCCGTTGCTCGGCGCGGCGCTGTCGCCCTGGTCGGTTGTGCCGTGCCTGCTGCTCGTTGGCCTGGGCATGCTGCACAAGTACTGGGCCATTCGCGTTGCGCTCGATGCCGAGCTGTTCGCGCACCTGGCCCAAAGCCAGGACCTGGCGGCAGACATGCAGGCGCTGGACCGCGCGTTGTTCGACCATGGGCTCAAGCCGCAGCCGACCGATGCGCGTACCTGGCCGCTGCGCAGCCGGGCTGCGCTCGGCCTGCTGCGTCGCCAGGCTCTGTGCCTGGGCCTGCAACTCACGGTGGCCTTGGCTACCGTGCTGATACTGTCTATCAAAGGATGATGAACGCTCCATGCTCGCCAACCTCACCGCCTACCTGATCACTTCGGCCGCACGCCTGATTACCGGGGCGCGAGCCCTCTGGCTGGGGTGCACGCCCCTTCCGGTGCAGCGGCTGTACTTTGCCAACCACAGCAGCCACGGCGATTTCGTCCTGCTGTGGGCATCGCTGCCCCAGACGCTGCGGCGTCGCACTCGGCCGGTAGCTGGCGCCGACTACTGGGCCAAGCCGGGTATTCGCGATTTTCTCATCCGCAAGGTGTTCAATGGCGTGCTGATCCAGCGACAACGCGACGAAGGCCAGGGTCACCCCTTGCAACCGGTGCTCGATGCCGTGGCCCAGGGCGATTCGCTGATCTTCTTTCCCGAAGGCACACGCAACCTCAGCGATGAGCCCTTGTTGCCGTTGCGAAGTGGCCTGTATCACCTGGCGGCGGCCCACCCACAGGTCGAGCTGGTGCCGGTGTGGATCGCCAACCTCAATCGTGTGATGCCCAAGGGACGCGCCTTGCCGTTACCGTTGCTGTGCACCCTGAGTTTCGGCGAACCCTTGCACCTGCAGGCCGACGAAAGCAAGCAAGCCTTTCTGGAGCGGGCTGGCCAGGCCCTGCTCGATCTAGCCCCCAAGGACGTTTGACATGCACGACAATACCTTCGCGCTGTTCGCCGGCATCGGCGCCCTGCTGCTGCTCGCCAGTGTGATCGGCCGTGTCCTGAAATGGCGCGCAGGCCCCGGGCCCCATGCGGTGATCGACAACCTCAACGCCCGCATCAATGCCTGGTGGGTCATGGTGCTGGTGATCGGCATCGCCTTCGTCTTCGGCAAATACGGCGTGATCGTGTTGTTCTACGGCGTGTCGTTCTACGCCTTGCGCGAATTCATGACCCTCACCCCCACCCGGCGCAGTGACTACCCCGCCCTGGCAGCGGCGTTCTATATTGCGCTGCCCGTCCAGTACGTGCTGATCGCCATGGACTGGTATGGCCTGTTCAGCATCTTCATTCCGGTCTACCTGTTCCTGTTGCTGCCGATCCTGGCAAGCCTGGGGGGCGACACCACGCGCTTTCTGGAGCGGGCTTCCAAGGTGCAGTGGGGCTTGATGATCGCGGTGTACTGCGTGTCGGCGGTACCGGCGCTGATGACCCTGGAGATTCCCGGTTTTGAAGGGCGCAACCTGCTGCTTATCGCCTGGCTGATCGTGGTGGTGCAGCTCAGTGATGTGCTGCAGTACGTGTGCGGCAAGCTGTTCGGCAAGCGCAAGGTGGCGCCAAACCTCTCGCCCTCCAAAACCCTCGAGGGCCTGGTGGGCGGCGTGGCACTGGCCACGCTGATCGGCGCGCTGCTGTGCTGGATCACGCCGTTCAGCTTCTGGCAGGCTGCCCTGATGGCCCTGGCGGTCAATGCCATGGGCTTCTTTGGTGGGCTGGTGATGTCGGCGATCAAGCGCGACCGTGGCGTGAAGGACTGGGGGCATATGATCGAAGGCCATGGCGGCATGCTCGACCGCATCGACTCGGTCTGCTTCGCTGCACCGGTTTTTTTCCACTTCGTGCGTTACTGGTGGGCTTGAAGCGGCGCCAACGCCTGGTAGCGAACTAGCCTGTAGCCTGAGCTGAATCTGCATGAACAGCGCGGCCAGGCACCTGGACGTCGACTTCAGGCAACTGCACGGGCGCTTCAACACCTATGGTGACGGGTCATTCAACCAGTCACAGGAGTTGTGCCATGTCCGATTTCATCACCGTGCTGCGTGAAACCTGCCCCACCCCGGTCGTGGACGCTACCAAGTGGAAACGTATCGGCGGCGACCCGCACACCGTGAACCTGAACGCCTACCTGTCAGCCGACGGCAGCAAGATCATGGGCACCTGGATCTGCACCCCAGGCAAGTTCGAAGTCAACTATGACAAGTGGGAATACTGCCACTTCCTCGATGGCTACTGCATCGTCACCCCGGAAGGCGAGGAACCGAAGCACCTCAAGGCAGGTGACGTGTTCGTGATCGAGCCAGGAATGAAGGGCACGTGGGAGGTGGTCGAGACGGTGCGCAAGTACTTCGTCTTCGCCTGATTCGCAGACGCAGGGGGCGCGATGAGCCGCCCCCTGCACGTTCATGACGTGCCCCTTTGCTCACTGTGGCTTGCGATAGGCCTCAATGATGGCTGAAAAGTCCTTGCCACCCTCCCCACGCAGGCTCATGGCCTGATACAGCTGTTGCGCAACGGCGCCAAGGATCACAGGCTGGCGGGCCTGACGCGCAGCTTCAGTGGCCAGCCCCAGGTCCTTGAGCATCAATTCGGCGCCGAAGCCGCCGGTGTAGCCACGCGAAGACGGCGCCGTGTCGATCACGCCAGGCCAGGGATTATAGGTGTCGGAGCTCCAGCAGCGTCCGGTGGAGCTGTTGATGATCCCTGCCAGCACCTGGGTGTCGATACCCAAGGCATTGCCCAGTGCCATGGCCTCGGACACACCGATCATCGAAATGCCCAGCAGCAGGTTGTTGCAGATCTTGGCGATCTGCCCCGTCCCCACTTCGCCGCAGTGCACGATGTTGCGGCCCATTTGCTCGAGCACCGGCTTGAGCGCTGAGAACAGTGCGTCGCTGGCCCCGACCATGAACGTCAGCGTACCGGCCGCCGCCCCACCCGTGCCCCCTGAGACCGGTGCATCGCCCATGTCCACGCCCTTGGCGGCCGCCGCCTTGGACACCTCGCGGGCGGTTTGCGGGTCGATGGTGCTGCAATCGACGGTAGGCGTGCCAGCTCGGATCCCGGCCAGTACCCCATCGTCATCGAGGTAGACGCTGCGCACGTGCGCGGCGGCCGGCAACATAGTGATGACCAGGTCGCTTTCGGCCACCGCCTCGCGTGGTGAGGCGCTGACCTGCCCACCCAGGGCGCCGAGTTCTGCCAGTACCTCCTTGTTCAGGTCGAACAGGGCAAGGTGGTGACCGGCCTTGATCAGGTTGCGGGCCATGGGGGCGCCCATGTTGCCCAAGCCAATGAATGCGATACGCATGTCGTGCTCCTTAGCGCAGGCTGATGGTGGTGTTCACGCCGTCGTTGATACTGTCGTCATCGAACCAGCGGGCGGTAACCGTCTTGGTCTGGGTGTAGAACTGCACCACCTGCTTGCCGTACGGCCCCAGGTCTCCCAGCTTGGAGCCGCGCGAGCCGGTGAAGCTGAAGAACGGTACGGGTACCGGGATCGGGATGTTGATGCCCACCTGCCCGACGTCGATCTCGCTCTGGAACTTGCGCGCCGCCGCGCCGCTCTGGGTGAACAGACCGGTCCCGTTGCCGAACGGGTTGGCGTTGACCAGTGCGATGGCCTCGTCGAGGGTATCGACCTCGAGCGTGACCAGCACCGGCCCGAAGATTTCCTGGGTATAGACCTGCATGTCGGTGGTCACCCCGGAGAACAAGGTGGGGCCGACGAAGTTGCCTTGCTCATAGCCCGGCACCTTGACGTCGCGGCCATCGAGCTCCAACGTGGCGCCTTCTCGGATGCCGCTCTCGATCAGGCTCAGTACACGCTCCTTGGCCCGCTTGGACACCACCGGCCCCACATCGGTACCCGGCTCGCAGCCAGCGTTGACGCTGAGCTTGCTCGCCGCCTGCTTGATGTCCGGCAGCCATTCGCGGGCCTTGCCCACCAGCACCGCGACCGAGGTGGCCATGCAGCGCTGGCCTGCGGCACCAAAGGCCGCCCCTACAAGGGCATTCACGGTCTGCGTACGGTTGGCGTCCGGCAGCACCACGGCATGGTTCTTGGCGCCCATCATCGACTGCACGCGCTTGCCATGCTGGCTGGCGAGGTTGTAGACATGGGTACCCACTTCGGTCGAGCCGACGAAGGAAATCGCCTTGATGTCCTGGTGCGTGCACAGGGCATCGACCACGGCCTTGCCCCCATGGACGACGTTGAGCACACCGGCCGGCACCCCGGCCTCCACGGCCAGCTCGACCAGCAACAGCGTGGACAACGGGTCCTGCTCGGAGGGCTTGAGCACGAACGTATTGCCACAGACGATGGCCATGGGGAACATCCACAGCGGGATCATCGCGGGGAAGTTGAACGGTGTGATGCCGGCGCACACCCCGATCGGCTGGCGCAAGGTGTAGGTATCGACACCGCCTGCCACGTTTTCGGCGAATTCGCCCATTTGCAGGGTGCCGATGGAAGCCGCGTGCTCAACCACTTCCAGGCCACGGAAGATATCGCCCTCGGCGTCGGCCAGTGTCTTGCCCTGTTCGGCGCTCAGCACCTGGGCGATGCGCTTGCTGTGCTCACGAATCAGCGCCTGGAGCTTGAGCATGATGCGCATGCGCGCGCCAATCGGCGTATGGCGCCAGGTCAAAAAGGCGCGCTGGGCCGCTGCCACGGCGGCGTCCACCTCCTCGGTGGTGGCGAACGGAACACGCGCCAGCACGGCCTGGGTGGCCGGGTTGACGATATCGCGCCACTCGCTCGTTCGGGACTCCACCCATTGGCCATCGATCAGCAGCTTGGCCTGCTCGACCTTGGTCTGGTCAGGGGACTGGGGTGCGTTCATCTGCGTTCTCCTTGGAATTATTGTCAGGACGAGATCGCCAGCGCCGTCGCTAACGCGGGGTGGCGTGAGAGGGCATGTTTCGAGTATAGATGTGCAAACATCCTACAAGAACGCATAAAAATTCCGGATCATCATGCAAAAAGACCTCACATCCCTGAGCGCGCTCAACTGGGACGACTTGAAGTTCTTTCTTGAAGTAGCCCGCACCCGCAAGGCCAGCAGCGCGGCCAAACGCCTGAGCGTGGACTACACCACCGTCTCGCGGCGCATCACGTCGCTGGAGGGGGCGCTTGGCACCTTGTTGTTCGAAAAATCGCGCACCAGCGGTTTTGTGCTGACGGCAGAAGGCCAACGCCTGCTCGGTTATGCCGAGGCCATCGAGAGTACGCTGCACATGGCGTGCGAGCAGGTGTCAGGCTCCGGGGTGGCGCTGTCGGGGCATGTGCGCATGGGCTGCACCGAAGGCTTCGGCAGCTTCTTCATCACCCCGCAGCTGAGCCACTTCGTCGATGCATACCCGGCGATTTCAGTGGATATCCTGCCGCTGCCGCACTTCATCAGTCTGTCCAAGCGCGAGGCAGACATCGTCATCGCCCTGGAACGCCCGGAACACGGGCCCTATGTATGCTGCAAGCTATGCGACTACCGGCTGCGCCTGTACGCCACCCAGGCCTACCTGGACAGCCACGCGCCGATCCAGGCCGTTGCCGACCTGGCCGGGCATCCCTTCATCAGCTATGTCGACGACCTGGCTTTCAGCTCCGAGCTGCTGTACCTGGCCAACCTGATCCCTGGGGCCACGGCCCACCTGCGCAGTACCAGCGTGATTGCCCAGTGCACCGCGGCGCTTCAAGGTCGGGGGCTGGCCATTCTGCCGTGTTTTCTGGCCGCGCAGGACCCGCGGCTGGTCACGGTGCTGCCCGATCAGGTGGAGGTGACGCGGCAATTCTGGATGTATTGCCGCGAAGACCTGCGCAAACTCAAGCGCATCACCTTGTTGTGGGACTACATCCGCGAGGTGACCGAAGCCAATGCCGCACTGATGATGGGGCAGGATACGGTGATGCGCTTTGCCAGGTCCTGCACCCAGCCCTGACGGCGCTCGCCCTCACACCTGCTCGAGCATCAACCCCGAGATACGTCGAACCTTGCGCTCCACGGCTTCCTCGAAGATGCCCTGGCGAGGTTCGACCAGGCTGAAGCAGTGCTTGGCACGGGTGATGCCGGTGTAGATCAGCTCCTTGGTCAGCACCGGATTGAGTGCGTCGGGCAGGACCAGTGCGGTATGGCCGAATTCCGAGCCCTGGGATTTGTGCACGGTCATGGCGAACACGGTTTCCACCTCGTTCAAGCGGCTGGGCAGTACAAAGCGTACGCCTCCCTTGCCATCGTTGCGGGGAAAGGCCACGCGCAGCAATGGCCTGCCCTGTTCGTCCGGCAGGCACAGGGCGATGCCGATGTCGCCGTTCATCAAACCCAGCCCATAGTCGTTGCGCGTGACCAACACCGGGCGGCCCTCGTACCAAGGCTGCTGGCTGTCGATCAGGCGGGCGTTGTGCAGCACCCGCGCTACCCGCTCGTTCAACCCTTCAACGCCCCAGGCGCCGCGGCGCACGGCGCACAACAGCTGGAAATCCTCGAAACTGTGCAAGACCTTGGCAGCCCAGCGCTCCCACGCAGGGTCGTCGAAGGGAGTGTCCAGCGCCGGACGCTGGCTGCCCAGTGTACGCAGGTAGCTGCGATACCCCTGAGGGCCTTCTGCGCCGCGGTCCAGGCCGTCGAGCAGCAGGCGATCGAAGGCGCGGTCATGCTCCTGTTTCAGGGCTAGGCTGTGGACGTCGGGCGGCGGCATGGCCAGTAGGTTGCGCGCCGCGTGGCTTTGCTGGCGATTGACCAACCGGGCGAGCTGGCCGATGCCGCTGCCTTCGCCGAAGCGCCGGGAAAAGCGCAGCATGACCACTTGCTGAGCCAGTGGGTGGCGCTGTTCATCACCTGGCTCAAGACCGCTTTCAGACAGCGATTGCCCGCCGATATGCTCCAGCCATGCTTGGGTCGCTGGGGAGTAGCGGCCCTGCTCGGCATCCCGGCACAAATCACCCAGCACCGCACCGGCCTCCACCGAGGCCAGCTGATCCTTGTCACCCAGCAGCACCAGCCGTGCCTTTGGCGGCATGGCATCGAGCAGGTTGGCCATCATCTCCAGGTCGATCATCGAGGCTTCATCGACCACCAGTACGTCCAGGGGCAGCGGGTTGGCGGCATTGTGACGGAAATGTCGCGAGCCTGGACGGCTGCCGAGCAGGCGGTGCACGGTGCTGACTTCAGTGGGGATATGGCCACGCACGGCGCTGCTGACCTGCAGACGCTCGACTTGCTGGCCAATGGATTCGGTCAGGCGAGCAGCGGCCTTGCCCGTGGGCGCCGCCAGGCGGATGCGCAACGGCCTGCCCGCTTCCACTGCCGGGGCCTGGAGCAAGGCAAGCAGGCGTACCACGGTGGTGGTCTTGCCGGTGCCAGGCCCACCGGTGATGATGCTGAACCCGGCGCGCGTGGCCAGGGCGCAGGCAAGCTTCTGCCAGTCCACCTGCCCTGCGAGGCTGCCGCCCTCGAACAGGGCGTCCAGACGCGCCGCCAGGTCTGGGGGTATGGCGTCGGCCTGGGTCAGGCGTTGGCGCAATGTGCTGTCGATGCGTCGTTCATAACTCCAGTAGCGGCGCAGGTAGAGGCGTTCGCCGCTGAGGACCAAAGGCCGTGTGTGCTGCCCGGGCGCATCGGCGGCTGCCACCAGCGGGCTTGCGGCAATGCGCTGGCGCCAGGCGTCCAGGTCAAGGCCGGCCAGCAGCTGGGAGGGCAACAGCAGCGGGCCGGTCAATGCATCACCCTCAGGCGGTAACGAGAGCGCGAAGTCAGGTTCGGCCAAGGTCTGCTGCAAGTCCAGGCAGACGTGCCCATGCCCCAGTTGATGGCTGGCAAGGGCGGCGGCCAACAGCAACAGCGGGTCACTGCCCGGCGCAAGCGTCTCCAGAAATGACACGAAAGCACGGTCCAGCGCCCGCAACCAGCCGCGCTCGACCCAGCGATCGAGCAGTTGCAGCAGGTCACTGCTGCGGTGTTGAGGGGCGAGGGCCAGTAGGTGCTCGGCTTGCAGGGGGGTGGGCAGCAGGTCGAGGAGGCTTCGGCTCATGGGGCGTCTCCGGCAAACAGGTCATGCGCAGCAGGCGCGTGCTCGCCGCGAAACAACGCATCGAGGGTTTCGATCAGCTCGCGCGGGGGCTTGGCGTTATAAATGCCATGCCCGCTGCTGTTGGCCCCTCGCAGGAAAATGAAAAGGGCCCCGCCCACATGAAGGTCATAGTCATAGTCCGGCAGGCGGGCGCGCAGCTGTCGGTGCAGGGCCAACAGGTACAGCACGTACTGCAGGTCGTAACGATGCTCGAGGATGGCTTGCTGCATCGCGGCAGGGTCATATGCCTGGATGTCCGGGCCCAACCAGTTGGATTTGTAATCGGTCACGTAGTAGCGCCCCTGCAGCTCGAACGCCAGGTCGATGAAGCCCTTGAACATGCCGTTGAGCAGCGTCGGCTGCGCAGCTGGGCGCAGTAGACCTGGATGGGTGTAGTGGGCCACCAGGCGGTCGAGTTGCTGGGCATCGACCTGATGACTGGCAAACCAGAACTCCATCTCGACCTGATAGTGGGTGAGCTGGCTGAGGGTCACGGTCAGGCCGTTTTGCGCCACTGGCATCGGTGTGTCGAGCAGGCCTGTGAGCCACTGGGTCAGCGTCGGTATCCAGCCCTCCCAACCGCGCCGGTTACAGCGCTGACCCACGGTGCGGGCCAGCGCTTGCGGGTTGTCGCGCACCTGGGCAAAGCCTTCGCGCCCGGCCCACTCCAGCAAACCGTGGAGGAACGTGCCGGGGTTGGGACCGCGGGGGAAACGGTGGATGTCTCCGCTATCGGCCGGGACCTCGCGCAGAACCTGGGTATCGACGCGCTCATCATCGAGCAGTTGTTGCGCCAGGGAACTGTCGACGCCCAGCGCCTGTTCGCCGATCCGCAGGGCGCTGTAAGAGGCGATCCACCACTGTTCGGCCGCCGCGCGGCGGGGCATACGGGCTGGAACCAGCTGATGCTGCAACTGCGGTGTCTGGTAGGCCGCCCGGTCCGCCTCCGGAAGCCCTGGGCAGGTAATGTGCGCGCTGGTATCGGCCAGTGCTTGCAACCAGTCTGCCAGTTGCTTGGAGTCGGCAAGCTCAGTGCCGCCGCCCAGCAGGTAGCCGAGCGCCGAGCGATGCAGGTTCGAGCGCTTGTGATTCCCGCGCTTGAGGTCGGCCACCCCCAGCCAGCAGGCGTGCTGGGCACGGGTAAGCGCCACATACAAAAGGCGCAAGTCTTCGGCCAAACGTTCGTCATCGGCGCGCTCGATCTGCGTGGCGTCCGGCGTCAGGGTCAAGTGCGCATTGCCTTGGCTGTCATGCCAAGCGAGCGGCAGGCGGCTACCGTCCACCGGTTTGCTGGAGCAGATGAACGGCAGATACACCAAGGGGTATTCCAGGCCTTTGGACTTGTGGATGGTCACCACCTTGACCAGTTGCTCGTCACTCTCCAGGCGCAGGATCTGCTCCTCGCCAGCCTGGCCTGAACTGGCCAGATGATCGGCCAAGTGCCGGATCAGCGCCTGTTCACCGTCCAGCTCGCCTGCGGCCTGCTGGAGCAACTCGGCCAAGTGCAAGAGGTTGGTGAGCACTCGCTCGCCGTCCGTGCGGCGAATGAGCGTTCGCGGCAGTTCGAAGTCATGCAGCAACTGGCGCAGCATGGGCAGTACGCCCTGGCGCTGCCACGTGTCGCGGTAGGCGCGAAACCGCATCACCCAGCTTTCCCACACCCGTTCGTCCTGGTTCAGGCGATCAAGCGCCGGCAGCGACAGGTCGAGCGTCAAGCTGGCCAACGCCGCCTTGAGCAGACGCTCGGAGTCCGGCTCTGCGCAGGCTTTGAGCCAGGCCAGCAGGTCATGGGCTTCCTGGGCGGCGAACACCGAGTCCTTGTCGGAGAGGTAGACGCTGCGCACGCCTCGGGCAGCGAGCTCCGTGCGGATGCGTTGCGCCTCGTGGCCATCGCGCACCAGGATGGCGATGTCCGAAGGCAGGCACGGGCGCAATTGGCCATTGGCGTGCGCAAAGCCTGCCGCGCCGCGTTGACTGGCGTTGAGCAGGCCCACGATGTGGCTCGCGCAACTGGCGGCCATCTGCTGCCGGTAAACGCCCACCGAAACCGGCTCGTCGCTGGGTAGTTGCCAGCACTGAAGTGCGGCGCAGGGTTGCCCTTGAAGCATCAATTGCTCGCTGCGGCCCTGGGCGCGCACGGCAACGAAGGGCAGAGGGTTGTCGTGCGCCTCCCGAAAGAGGAAGGCGCCACGCCCGCCGGGACGCGCCTCGGCTTGCTGGAACACCTGGTTGACCGCCGCGACCATGCCTTCGCTGGAGCGGTAGTTGGTGTCCAGGCTGTGCAAGCGCCCTTGGGTCGCACGCCGGGCAGCGAGGTAGGTGTAGATATCGGCACCGCGGAAGGCGTAGATCGCCTGCTTGGGGTCGCCGATCATGAACAGGCCGGTGTCGCCGTGGTTCTCGCCGATGCGGTAGATGCGTTCGAAGATGCCGTACTGGATCGGATCGGTGTCCTGGAATTCATCGATCATCGCCACCGGGAACTGCTCGCGAATCAATCCGGCCAGACGCTCGCCTGCCTCGCTGTGCAGTGCCTGCTGCAACCGCAGGAGCATGTCATCAAAGCCCATTTCCGCGCGGCGCCGCTTCTCCACTTCGAACTGCGCCGAAACCCAACTGGCGGCATGTTCGAGCAGCGCTGCATCCGGACTGGCTAGGCCCTGCAGGTCCTGTTGCAGGGTTTGCATGGCATCGAGTGCAGGGTGCGCTGGCGGCTCGCCGACTTTCCAGGCCTCGGCCAGGCCCGCAGGGGTCAAACGGGTGAAGCCTGTGCCCAGGTCAAGTTCTACGCACTGCTCGTCGTTGCACCACAGGCACAACTTGTCGAACCAGGGTTCGAAATAGCGGGCCTGCATCTTCCTGCCATCCACGTGCTTGGCGGCCACGGCGTCGCGACAGAGCTGTCGCAGCTCCGGTGCCCAGGCAGCCCAGGGCCTCTTGAGCCGGGCCAACTGCTCATCGCGGGCCTGCAACGCCTCAAGGATCAATGTCTCGGGCTCAGGCCCTTGGTGGGCGGCACGCACCCTGCCAAACAACGGGCGAATGCGGGGCAAGAGCGCGGCAGGGCTCACCCAATGGCTACGTACCCACGCCAGGGCCTGGCTTTGCATGCCGTAGCAGAAACGCCGCCAGTAATCGCGCACCACCTGCCCCAGCAGTTCACTGTGGTCGGTTTCCAGACTCTGGGTGAACAGGCTACCGCTGTCGAATGCGTGCTCACGCAGCATGCGCTGGCACCAGCCGTGAATGGTCGATACGGCAGCCTCGTCCATCCACTGCACAGCCGTTTCCAGCCGGGCGGCGCTGCTTGGCCAAGCGTGCTCTGGATAATCGTCACGCAGTTGCGCCAGCAGCGGGTCGACGGCTTCGAGTTCACCGCGGAAAAACCGCGCCGCCTCGGCCAGCCGAGTCCGGATACGCTCGCGCAACTCCTTGGTGGCAGCGTCGGTGAACGTGACCACCAGAATCTGCGGCGGCAGCAGCTCTCGTTCGAAACCCTGCTCGCCACCATGGCCGAGGATAAGGCGCAGGTACAAGGCCGAAATGGTGAATGTCTTGCCGGTTCCCGCGCTGGCCTCGATCAGCTGACTGCCATGCAAGGGGAAATTCAGGGCCAATGGCCGAGCCTGGGTCATGCGTTTTTCTCCGGGTTGCCCAGGGTTTGCCAGGGGGCGTCGAACAGGGGGCGGTACAAGGCCTCGCACCATCCCTCGAAGGTTTCGTCGGCCGTGAGCGCGGCGAAATCGCGGAACTGCCGGGCCAGGGCAACGCTTTCACCGCGCTCGCCGGCACCAGTGCGTTCGTCGCCTTCGTAAGCACGGGCAGCGGCAGCCATGGCTTTGTCCGGCTCGTCCTGGGCGAGCCAGGCGAATGCCGTCTTAGGCGCCACTGGCAGCGGTGCACACATGCCTGCCTGGCGTGCCACCAGCAGTTCTCCCAACAGCTGTGCTGCCGCTTGCTGGCCGACTGGCGCCAGTAGCAGGGTCACGTCACTGGCTACCAGCGCAGTGTGATAGGCGTATCCTGCGGCGCAGGCGGCAAGGTGTGTCACCCATGGCGCGATGAGGCGATGCCATTTGAGGCTGTTGCGCCCTGCACTGATGGTGTTGGGGACCGGGGTGATGCTCAGCACGCTCTGGTCATCGCCTTGGAACACGCGGCCCAGCCAGCCCTCCAGCCGATGAGGACCGTGTTCGAAATGCACGGGCAGTGCGCCCTCAACCTGCCGCGGCCAGCGTTCGAGCAACTGCCCATGGCGTTGCAGCAAATCAGGCAGCGGCTCGATGAGGTCGTGCTGCAAGAGCTCGCCAAAACCGGCCAAGGGCAACAGGCCCTGGGCCTGCAGGCGGCGTGCTTGCTGATGCAGGGCACGCTGGGCATCCTCGGGTGCGCTCAAGGCTGCGCTGAGTAATGCTTCACTTGCGCCATAACGTTGCAAGGCGTCGAGTACGAAAGGCTCTTCGTCCGGCGTGGGCGCTTCGAGCGCTTCGAAGTAGACCTTGAGCCGCTGACTGAAGAAGTGCCGCACTGGGTGCCTCAGAAAATCGGCCAGCTGGTTCAATGTCAGCGGCTCATCATCCTGGTAGGGCGTCAGCTCGGACAGGTCGTGAGGGTCGTCGCTGTGGGCCTGGTGTAGCACTTGCCACTCGTGCGCGTAACTGAACAGCACGCTGCCTTGTTCGAAATAGCGCAGGCTGAACGGCTGCAACGGGTGTTCCTGGGTCAGGGCGTGAAGCAGTTGCTGGCCCGGATCGTGTTTGGTGTCGGCTTGCGCATCGGCCAGTTGCCATCCTGCAGCGATGTGATCGCGAAGCTGGCCGATCAGTACCGAGGCAGGAC
Organism: Pseudomonas parafulva; assembly: GCF_002021815.1. Lineage (NCBI taxonomy): Bacteria > Pseudomonadati > Pseudomonadota > Gammaproteobacteria > Pseudomonadales > Pseudomonadaceae > Pseudomonas > Pseudomonas parafulva. The sequence goes on along the minus strand of NZ_CP019952.1, from coordinate 803,986 downwards.
GCTCGCTGTTGTCGCGGATACTGCGGCCCACCCAGCTCACGTAGAGCTGGTCCTGGGCCGACAATACGGCTTCGAGCAACAGGTAGCGATCATCTTCCCGACGCGAACGATCACCTGGGCGATAGTCGGTGGCCATCAGGTCGAAATCCAGCGGTGGCTGCGCGCGAGGATAGTCACCGTCGTTCATGCCCAGCAGGCAGACCACGCGAAACGGGATGGCCCGCATGGGCATGAGGGTACAGAAATTCACCGAGCCTGCCAGAAACCGCTGGGACAATTTGCCTTGATCCAGGCCCGACAACCAGGCCTCGCGCACCACCGTAAGGGGCAGTGGATCTTGCAGGTCCACGGTTTCGCAGACATCCAGCCACGATTCGCGCAGGTCCTGCAACCGGATCAGCAAGAACTCGTCCTGCTCATCCTCGGCCAGGAAGAAGACGTGCAGCAGGGCATTGAGGCGTTCGCTCCACTCGCCGGCGTTGGCCGGGGATGACAAGGTTTGGCACGCCACTTCCAGCGCATCGAGCAACGCGACAAGCGGGCCAATCAGCGCAGCGTCCAGCCCGCCTATCTCGTCATAAGGCTCTATGCCATCGCAGGCATCACCTACACCCACGGCATACCCCAGCAACATCCGCCGCAAACCAAAGCGCCAGGAGTTCTGCTCGAGACCTTCCGGCAAGCCAAGGCTGGCCCGTTGCTCGGCATTGAGCCCCCAGCGAATGCCGGCCCCTTCGATCCAGCGGTGTAGGGTGGGCAAGTCGCCTTCGCGAATGCCAAACCGAGCCCGTACTGCCGGCACGTCCAGCAGGTCCAGCACTTCGCTGACGGCAAAGCGGCTTTCGGGAAGTTTGAGCAGGTGCTCCAGGGCGATCAGCAGCGGCTCGCGGCCACGCTGGCCCTGGTCGGTCAAGGTAAAAGGGATGTAGCGAGGGTCTTTACGCTGCACCTGGCCGAAGACGGCCCGTATGTGCGGTGCGTAGCTATCCACGTCGGGCAACATGACGATGACGTCGCGTGGACGCAGTGTGGGATCTGCGCTGAAGCGAGCCAACAACTGATCGTGGAGAATCTCGACTTCCCGTTGCGTGCTGTGCGCAACGTGAAAGCGCACCGAACGGTCGCGGCGTGCATTGACCGGCGGCCACTGCTCACGGGATTCGGCCAGCGGGCGCAATTGAAGGATATCGTCCTGTAGCTGGTTGAGCAGCGTTACGGGTGAGCCTTCGGTGAACAGGTCGATGCGTCCATCGCTGAAGACACCCTGGTAACTTCCTGGGTCGTCGTAGCTGTCGAGCAGATTGATGTAGTCGCGGCCTTGCTTGCCCCAGGCTGCCAACAGGGGATGTGCGTGTTGGTGCAGTGACTGGTCATCGAGTTCCAATGGCATGCCGGGCCGGCGTTGCTGACGCTTGTACTGGTGCCGCAGCAAGTCCTTGTCGGCCACGATATCGGCCCAGTGATGGCGACAAGGATTGTGCACGCATAACAACACCTGGCTGAAACGGGCGAGACCGGCCAGCGCTTCGAGCGTCTGGGCCGGCAGCGAGGAGATACCGAACACGATGACCCGCGCGGGCAGGTTTGCCGGGGCCTGCTTCAGGTCGTCGATACAGGCCATGAACCGCTGGTGGACGCCGGCACGGCTCTGGGCCATGCCCTGCTCGCCTACGTCCTCCAACAAGGCACGCCACAGCTCTGCCTGCCAGCAGTTATCCACAGGCAATGGCTTGCGTTCGCTGCGTGCAGTATTGAGCACATGCCGTCCTGCGGCCCACTCTTTCAACCAGTCGGCGCGGTATACCTGATATTGGTCGAACAGGTCGGCCAGGCGCTCGGCGAGCTGATAGCGTTTGCGCAGATCGCTGTCGTCAGTCAGAAAACGCCGCAACGGCTCGAAGTGCGGCCGCTCAATCAGCTCGGGTAATAGGCGCATCAAGCGCCAGGTGAGCGGTGCCTTGTCGAGCAGCGACACTTCCGGTATCTGATCGCGGCCCAACACGGTGCGGTACAGCTGCCACATGAAACTACCCGGGAGCTGCATCTCGATGGCAGCGGCAATGCCACAACCGCCCTGGTCATCCTCTAGGGGGTCTTCGGCCAAAGCGAGCTTGAGCCATTGGGCGATACCATTGCTCTGAACCAGCGCGATTTCGTTCTCTAGAGGCGCCAGGGGGTAACGGCGCATCCAGCTCACCACCAGGCTGCGCAGGTCGTCGGGGCGATTGCCGTGGACGATCATGAAGCCAGGCTGGAGGTGAGTACTGGACATCGGCAGGTCTCTTTAAGGGCGAGTTGACTTGGGCAGGAACGATATCACGGCGCGGATCAAGGGCGGGGCCGTAGCAAGGTGTGGAAGCGTTGATGCGGGGTATTTAATGCTCCAAGGCATAGCAGTCGCGTGCTCACACCTGCTGCTCAATGGCGGTTGCTCGTTTGACGACACCGACGCTGATACGTAAGTTTTTCAGCCCAAAGACAAAACCCCTACCTGCATGCGCAGATAGGGGTTTTGCGAAATGAATCTTGACGATGACCTACTCTCACATGGGGAAACCCCACACTACCATCGGCGATGCATCGTTTCACTACTGAGTTCGGGATGGGATCAGGTGGTTCCAATGCTCTATGGTCGTCAAGAAATTCTGTAGCCAGAATGTCTTGTTGGACAGCCCAGCGAATCCGGATATGTGATGTTTGCGATGCGTTGCGAACTTTCGGTTCATGTCATCTTCACCACCGCAATCTGCAGAAGCAAATTGCTTGGGTGTTATATGGTCAAGCCTCACGGGCAATTAGTATTGGTTAGCTCAACGCCTCACAGCGCTTACACACCCAACCTATCAACGTCGTAGTCTTCGACGGCCCTTTAGGGGATTCAAGATCCCAGTGAGATCTCATCTTGAGGCAAGTTTCCCGCTTAGATGCTTTCAGCGGTTATCTCTTCCGAACATAGCTACCCGGCAATGCCACTGGCGTGACAACCGGAACACCAGAGGTTCGTCCACTCCGGTCCTCTCGTACTAGGAGCAGCCCCTCTCAAATCTCAAACGTCCACGGCAGATAGGGACCGAACTGTCTCACGACGTTCTAAACCCAGCTCGCGTACCACTTTAAATGGCGAACAGCCATACCCTTGGGACCGGCTTCAGCCCCAGGATGTGATGAGCCGACATCGAGGTGCCAAACACCGCCGTCGATATGAACTCTTGGGCGGTATCAGCCTGTTATCCCCGGAGTACCTTTTATCCGTTGAGCGATGGCCCTTCCATACAGAACCACCGGATCACTAAGACCTACTTTCGTACCTGCTCGACGTGTGTGTCTCGCAGTCAAGCGCGCTTTTGCCTTTATACTCTACGACCGATTTCCGACCGGTCTGAGCGCACCTTCGTACTCCTCCGTTACTCTTTGGGAGGAGACCGCCCCAGTCAAACTACCCACCATACACTGTCCTCGATCCGGATAACGGACCTGAGTTAGAACCTCAAAGTTGCCAGGGTGGTATTTCAAGGATGGCTCCATGAGAACTGGCGTCCCCACTTCAAAGCCTCCCACCTATCCTACACAAGCAAATTCAAAGTCCAGTGCAAAGCTATAGTAAAGGTTCACGGGGTCTTTCCGTCTAGCCGCGGATACACTGCATCTTCACAGCGATTTCAATTTCACTGAGTCTCGGGTGGAGACAGCGCCGCCATCGTTACGCCATTCGTGCAGGTCGGAACTTACCCGACAAGGAATTTCGCTACCTTAGGACCGTTATAGTTACGGCCGCCGTTTACCGGGGCTTCGATCAAGAGCTTCGCTTGCGCTAACCCCATCAATTAACCTTCCGGCACCGGGCAGGCGTCACACCCTATACGTCCACTTTCGTGTTTGCAGAGTGCTGTGTTTTTAATAAACAGTCGCAGCGGCCTGGTATCTTCGACCAGCAAAAGCTTACGGGGCAAGCCCTTCACCTTCGCCGGCGCACCTTCTCCCGAAGTTACGGTGCCATTTTGCCTAGTTCCTTCACCCGAGTTCTCTCAAGCGCCTTGGTATTCTCTACCTAACCACCTGTGTCGGTTTGGGGTACGGTTCCCAGTTATCTGAAGCTTAGGAGCTTTTCTTGGAAGCATGGTATCAACCACTTCATCGCCTAAAGGCAACTCGTCATCAGCTCTCGGCCTTGAAATCCCGGATTTGCCTAAGATTTCAGCCTACCACCTTAAACCTGGACAACCAACGCCAGGCTGGCCTAACCTTCTCCGTCCCTCCATCGCAATAACTGGAAGTACAGGAATATTAACCTGTTTTCCATCGACTACGCTTTTCAGCCTCGCCTTAGGGACCGACTAACCCTGCGTCGATTAACGTTGCGCAGGAAACCTTGGTCTTTCGGCGTGCGAGTTTTTCACTCGCATTGTCGTTACTCATGTCAGCATTCGCACTTCTGATACCTCCAGCAAGCTTCTCAACTCACCTTCACAGGCTTACAGAACGCTCCTCTACCGCATCATCATAAGATGATACCCGTAGCTTCGGTGCATGGTTTGAGCCCCGTTACATCTTCCGCGCAGGCCGACTCGACTAGTGAGCTATTACGCTTTCTTTAAAGGGTGGCTGCTTCTAAGCCAACCTCCTAGCTGTCTAAGCCTTCCCACATCGTTTCCCACTTAACCATGACTTTGGGACCTTAGCTGACGGTCTGGGTTGTTTCCCTTTTCACGACGGACGTTAGCACCCGCCGTGTGTCTCCCATGCTCGGCACTTGTAGGTATTCGGAGTTTGCATCGGTTTGGTAAGTCGGGATGACCCCCTAGCCGAAACAGTGCTCTACCCCCTACAGTGATACATGAGGCGCTACCTAAATAGCTTTCGAGGAGAACCAGCTATCTCCGAGCTTGATTAGCCTTTCACTCCGATCCACAGGTCATCCGCTAACTTTTCAACGGTAGTCGGTTCGGTCCTCCAGTCAGTGTTACCTAACCTTCAACCTGCCCATGGATAGATCGCCCGGTTTCGGGTCTATACCCAGCGACTAAACGCCCTATTAAGACTCGCTTTCGCTACGCCTCCCCTATTCGGTTAAGCTCGCCACTGAATATAAGTCGCTGACCCATTATACAAAAGGTACGCAGTCACCTAACAAAGTAGGCTCCCACTGCTTGTACGCATACGGTTTCAGGTTCTATTTCACTCCCCTCTCCGGGGTTCTTTTCGCCTTTCCCTCACGGTACTGGTTCACTATCGGTCAGTCAGTAGTATTTAGCCTTGGAGGATGGTCCCCCCATATTCAGACAAAGTTTCTCGTGCTCCGTCCTACTCGATTTCATTGACAAGAGATTTTCGTGTACGGGGCTATCACCCACTATGGCCGCACTTTCCAGAGCGTTCCACTAATCTCAAATCAACTTAAGGGCTGGTCCCCGTTCGCTCGCCACTACTAAGGGAATCTCGGTTGATTTCTTTTCCTCAGGGTACTTAGATGTTTCAGTTCCCCTGGTTCGCCTCTTGCACCTATGTATTCAGTACAAGATAACCAGCTTGTGCTGGCTGGGTTCCCCCATTCAGAGATCTCTGGATCACAGTCTGTTTGCCGACTCCCCAAAGCTTTTCGCAGGCTACCACGTCTTTCATCGCCTCTGACTGCCAAGGCATCCACCGTATGCGCTTCTTCACTTGACCATATAACCCCAAGCAATCTGGTTATACTGTGAAGACGACATTCGCCGAAAATTCGCACGTCGCTCTTACGAGCAGAACTCACAAATTTTACCTTAGCCTGAATTCCAGCAGTGAAACTGGTCTTCAGTCTATTTCTATCACATATCCGAATTTTTAAAGAACGATCTGACAAAAGTCAGAAATCAACATTCACACCGGAATGTTCATTTCTGATTTCTCATCAGCAAATGAATCAAGCAATTCGTGTGGGAGCTCATCAGCAGGCTGATGTCGTCGATTAAGGAGGTGATCCAGCCGCAGGTTCCCCTACGGCTACCTTGTTACGACTTCACCCCAGTCATGAATCACACCGTGGTAACCGTCCTCCCGAAGGTTAGACTAGCTACTTCTGGTGCAACCCACTCCCATGGTGTGACGGGCGGTGTGTACAAGGCCCGGGAACGTATTCACCGCGACATTCTGATTCGCGATTACTAGCGATTCCGACTTCACGCAGTCGAGTTGCAGACTGCGATCCGGACTACGATCGGTTTTGTGAGATTAGCTCCACCTCGCGGCTTGGCAACCCTCTGTACCGACCATTGTAGCACGTGTGTAGCCCAGGCCGTAAGGGCCATGATGACTTGACGTCATCCCCACCTTCCTCCGGTTTGTCACCGGCAGTCTCCTTAGAGTGCCCACCATAACGTGCTGGTAACTAAGGACAAGGGTTGCGCTCGTTACGGGACTTAACCCAACATCTCACGACACGAGCTGACGACAGCCATGCAGCACCTGTGTCAGAGTTCCCGAAGGCACCAATCCATCTCTGGAAAGTTCTCTGCATGTCAAGGCCTGGTAAGGTTCTTCGCGTTGCTTCGAATTAAACCACATGCTCCACCGCTTGTGCGGGCCCCCGTCAATTCATTTGAGTTTTAACCTTGCGGCCGTACTCCCCAGGCGGTCAACTTAATGCGTTAGCTGCGCCACTAAAATCTCAAGGATTCCAACGGCTAGTTGACATCGTTTACGGCGTGGACTACCAGGGTATCTAATCCTGTTTGCTCCCCACGCTTTCGCACCTCAGTGTCAGTATCAGTCCAGGTGGTCGCCTTCGCCACTGGTGTTCCTTCCTATATCTACGCATTTCACCGCTACACAGGAAATTCCACCACCCTCTACCGTACTCTAGCTTGCCAGTTTTGGATGCAGTTCCCAGGTTGAGCCCGGGGCTTTCACATCCAACTTAACAAACCACCTACGCGCGCTTTACGCCCAGTAATTCCGATTAACGCTTGCACCCTCTGTATTACCGCGGCTGCTGGCACAGAGTTAGCCGGTGCTTATTCTGTCGGTAACGTCAAAATTGCAGAGTATTAATCTACAACCCTTCCTCCCAACTTAAAGTGCTTTACAATCCGAAGACCTTCTTCACACACGCGGCATGGCTGGATCAGGCTTTCGCCCATTGTCCAATATTCCCCACTGCTGCCTCCCGTAGGAGTCTGGACCGTGTCTCAGTTCCAGTGTGACTGATCATCCTCTCAGACCAGTTACGGATCGTCGCCTTGGTGAGCCATTACCTCACCAACAAGCTAATCCGACCTAGGCTCATCTGATAGCGCAAGGCCCGAAGGTCCCCTGCTTTCTCCCGTAGGACGTATGCGGTATTAGCGTTCCTTTCGAAACGTTGTCCCCCACTACCAGGCAGATTCCTAGGCATTACTCACCCGTCCGCCGCTGAATCAAGGAGCAAGCTCCCGTCATCCGCTCGACTTGCATGTGTTAGGCCTGCCGCCAGCGTTCAATCTGAGCCATGATCAAACTCTTCAGTTCAATACTGCTTGGGTTTTTAAGAAACCCTAAACTTGGCTCAGCAATCTCAAATGACTATGTGATTTCTCGCATGGTCACTTGTGATGCTGATAATCTTTCTGACTATCAGTCCGTACTCACAAGCACCCACACGAATTGCTTGATTCGATTTGTTAAAGAGCGTTTGGCTGAGAGTGTTTCGTCTCAACCGAGGCGCGCATTCTACGCTCTCCTCATTGCCTGTCAAGCGTTTATTTTGAAGTTTATTTCGAGAAACTCGTTCAACTTCAAACACTTGACTCGCTTCGATCTCTCGTAGCGGGAGGCGAATTCTACAGCGTTTCAACACGCTGTCAACCTTCTTCTCAACCGCTGTCGATCTGTTCGATCGTAGCCTTTACAGCGCCACCCGAACAAGCTAACTCATTGAATCTCAAGGAGTTTCGCGTTCCGATGTCGCTGGAAGTGGGGCGCATTATAAGGGGATTCGAAACCGCGTCAACCATTAATTTCAGAAATCGTGAGATAAGTGCCTGTCACCTTCCAAGGCCACCTCGAACCGCCCTCCCCTTGCTGCGGTTCACGCGCGCAAGCGAACGCGCAACAGCCGGTATCCTCAGCACCATCAACAACATCCCAATAAAGGCATAGACAGCCCACTCCCGCAGGTCAGAGCGTACGATCCACAGAAAATGCAGCAGCCCCAGGCCCAGTACTGCGTAGACCAGCCTATGCAGCTTCTTCCACCGCGCGCCCAGGCGGCGCTGGCTGTAGCGATTGGACGTGACCGCCAACACCAGCAAACCCAGCAAACCAAGGGCACCCACGATGATGTACGGTCGCTTGCGCAGTTCTACCGTCAACTGTCCCCAGTCCAACCCCAGGATGAAGAACAGGTACGCCAGCACATGCAACACTATGTAGGCAAACACCCACAGCCCGAGCTGACGTCGCACCACGATCCAGCCCGGCCAACCGGTAACCCGCTGCAATGGCGTCATGCACAGGCTGATTAACAGAAACACCAAGGCGCCCAACCCCAACCGGTCCATCAACACCTTGCCCGGATCAGGGCCCAACAGGCTGGCCGATGCCTCATACAGCCACCAGGCCGGAAATACGCAGCCTGCCATGAATATACCTAGACGAAACCAGGGATATCTCATCAGTAGTTCTTCCGCAGATCCAGCCCGTCATACAGCGACGCCACCTCATCGGCATAGCCGTTGAACATCTGTGTCTCTCGCACATTGGGACTGAACAGCCCGCTAGGCAACCTGCGTTCACGAGCCTGGCTCCAGCGCGGGTGGTCGACGGTCGGGTTCACGTTGGCATAGAAGCCATACTCATCCGGAGCCAACCCCTGCCAAGTGGTTTTCGGTTGCTCTGCAACAAGGCTGATGCGCACGATCGACTTGATGCTTTTGAAGCCATACTTCCAGGGCACGACCAACCTGAGCGGGGCTCCGTTCTGGTTCGGCAGCTCCCGGCCATACATACCGACTGCCAGGATGGCCAGCGGATGCATCGCCTCGTCCAGGCGCAGCCCCTCTTCATAAGGCCAATCGATCAGTGCAAAGCCAGAACGCTGGCCAGGCATGCTCTTGGGATCCTCGAGGGTTTCGAAACGGACGTAACGGGCCTTGGAGGTGGGTTCGACCTGCTTGAGCACGTGTGCCAATGGGAAGCCCAGCCACGGAATGACCATCGACCACGCTTCCACGCAGCGAAGTCGATAGACACGCTCTTCGAGTTGGTAGGGTTTGACGAAGTCCTCCAGTGCATAGCGACCGGGTTTACCCACTTCCCCATCAATGACAACGCTCCAGGGTTCGGTCTTAAGGCTGCCTGCGTTCGCAGCCGGGTCGCCCTTGTCGGGCCCGAACTCATAGAAGTTGTTGTAGTGGGTGGCATCCTTGAAGGGGGTCACGGCTTCGTTTTGGACCGTCACCGCCTGCCAACGGGTACCAGGCAGCTTTTCGGCAAACCAGGCAGGCGCCTTGCCAGCCTGTACGTCAGGGTAGCGAGACGGCTCGCCGGCCAGAACGTTGCCCGGCAACGTACCCAGTGCCAAACCCGCGAGCGAGCCACCCATCAGGGTGCGGCGTGAGAGATAGAGGCCTTCAGGGGTGATCTCCGACGCCTTGCATTCGCCTGACCTGGGAAGCTTGATAAGCATGAGCGGCTCCATAGCACTGGGTAACGGATGTACCAGTAAGACTATGGAACCGGAGGGTTATTCCACAATTAAGGGATTGTCACCCTTTGCGACGACGCGAGCGCAGCAGGAACTGGATAGGGCCGGAAGCCGCATAGGCCAGGAAGGCCAGCAGCAGAATGCGCGGAGGATCGCTGAAGACCACTGCGAACACCAGCACCACGGCAAGGATCGCCACGAAAGGCACGCGCCCCTTGAGGTCAAGTTCCTTGAAGCTGTTGTACTTGATGTTGCTGACCATCAGCATGCCCGCAGCCGCCACCAGAAGCGCCACCAGGAACGAGAGCTTCGAGCCCTGGATGCCATAGTCGCTGAACGCCCATACCGTACCGGCCACCACGCCGGCTGCAGCCGGGCTGGCCAGGCCGATGAAGTAGCGTTTGTCGGCGGTGCCCACCTGTGTATTGAAACGCGCCAGACGAAGCGCAGCACCGGCCACATAAATGAAGGCCACCATCCAGCCGACCTTGCCCATGTCACCCAGCGCCCAGCCAAAGGCCAGCAGCGCGGGGGCCACGCCGAAGGCGACCATGTCCGACAGCGAATCGTACTCGGCGCCGAAGGCGCTCTGGGTATTGGTCATGCGCGCTACCCGGCCATCGAGGCCATCGAGCACCATGGCCACGAAGATGGCAATGGCAGCAAAGGCAAAATACTTGCTCGCTTCGCGCGGGTCGCCAGCGCTCAGGGCACTCTGTGCGTTCATCGAACTGATGATGGAATAGAAACCAGCGAACAGGTTCGCGGTAGTGAACAGGTTGGGCAGCAGATAAATGCCGCGATGACGCACCTTGCGCCCTTCGTCGTCATGCCCCTCTTCAATGTGCTCATCGACAGGTAGCAGGCTTTCGGCGTCGGAGGGCTTGTTCGGCTCTTCGGGACGTTCGCTCATGGAGGGTACCTTGCAACAGGATGGAAAAAGTTCGACACGGGCCCGCTAAACAGGTTCTGACGGCGGGCCACTGGTCTGCTTTATACCAGAAGCTGGCTGCCAGAACGAAAAAACGCGGCCTAAGCCGCGTTTTTCATCGTTCGATAAACCTTAGTTCTTGGTCTTGTCGACGATCTTGTTGGCCGAGATCCACGGCATCATCGAACGCAGCTTCTCGCCGATGACTTCGATGCCGTGCGCGGCGTTGTTACGGCGCTTGGCGGTCATCGATGGGTAGTTGGTAGCGCCTTCGGAGATGAACATCTTCGCGTACTCGCCGTCCTGGATGCGCTTGAGTGCATTGCGCATGGCTTTACGGGATTCTTCGTTGATGACTTCTGGACCGGTCACGTACTCGCCGTATTCGGCGTTGTTGGAGATCGAGTAGTTCATGTTGGCGATACCGCCTTCGTACATGAGGTCAACGATCAGCTTCAGCTCGTGCAAGCACTCGAAGTAGGCCATTTCCGGGGCATAGCCGGCTTCGACCAGGGTCTCGAAACCAGCCTTGACCAGTTCGACGGTACCGCCACACAGCACAGCCTGCTCGCCGAACAGGTCGGTTTCGGTCTCGTCCTTGAAGGTGGTTTCGATGATGCCGGTACGGCCACCGCCTACACCCGAGGCGTAGGACAGGGCGACGTTCTTGGCGTTGCCCGAAGCATCCTGGTAGATAGCGATCAGGTCAGGGATACCGCCACCTTTGACGAACTCGGAGCGCACGGTGTGACCCGGGGCTTTCGGGGCGATCATGATCACGTCGAGATCGGCACGTGGAACCACCTGGTTGTAGTGGATCGCGAAGCCATGGGAGAACGCCAGGGTAGCGCCCTTCTTGATGTTCGGTTCGATTTCCTGCTTGTACAGCTGGCCCTGGAATTCGTCCGGGGTCAGGATCATGACCAGGTCGGCAGCGGCGACTGCCGAAGCTACGTCGGTCACTTTCAGGCCGTGGGCTTCTGCCTTGGCAACGGTGGCCGAACCTTTACGCAGACCGATAGTGACATCCACACCGGAGTCTTTCAGGTTGCACGCCTGAGCGTGGCCCTGGGAGCCGTAGCCGATGATGGCGACTTTCTTACCCTGGATGATGGAAAGGTCGCAGTCTTTATCGTAGAAAACTTTCATGAAATACCCCTGGTTATATCCCGGCCCCAATGGAGCCATCGCTAATTTATTGTTGAATTCAGATGCTGAGCACTTTGTCGCCACGGGCAATGCCGGTAACGCCGCTGCGCACGGTTTCGAGAATCGATGCAGTGCCGATGGCCTGGATGAAGCTGTCCAGCTTGTCGCTGGTGCCGCTCAGCTGCACGGTGTACACGCTGGCAGTCACATCGACGATCTGGCCACGGAAGATATCCGTGGTGCGCTTGATCTCGGCACGCTGGGCACCGGTGGCCTTGACCTTGACCAGCATCAGCTCGCGTTCGATATGAGCGCTTTCCGACAGGTCGACAAGCTTGACCACTTCGACCAGCTTGTTCAGGTTCTTGGTGATCTGTTCGATCACTTCGTCATGGCCAACGGTGGTCAACGTCAGACGCGACAGGGTCGGGTCTTCGGTCGGCGCCACGGTCAGGCTTTCAATGTTGTAGTTGCGCTGGGAGAACAGGCCGACCACACGGGACAAGGCACCCGGTTCGTTTTCCAGCAGCAGGGAAATGATGTGCCGCATATCAGGTACGCTCCGTCTTGCTCAGCCACATGTCACGCATCGAGCCGTCCTTGATCTGCATCGGATAGACATGCTCGCTGCGGTCAACCGCGATGTCGATGAACACCAGGCGATCCTTCATCGCGAAGGCCTCTTCAAGCTTGGGCTTGAGGTCCTTCAGACTGGTGATGCGGATGCCCACATGGCCATAGGCCTCAGCCAGCTTGATGAAGTCAGGCAGCGACTCGACATAAGAGTGCGAGTGACGGCCGTTGTAGGCCATGTCCTGCCACTGGCGAACCATGCCCAGCACACCATTGTTCATGTTGACGATCTTGACCGGCAGGCCGTACTGCATGCAGGTCGACAGCTCCTGGATGTTCATCTGGATGCTGCCTTCACCGGTTACACAGGCAACGTCCTGATCCGGGAAATTGAGCTTGATGCCCATCGCTGCCGGGAAGCCGAAGCCCATCGTGCCCAGGCCACCGGAGTTGATCCAGCGGTTGGGTTTGTTGAAGCGGTAGTACTGGGCAGCGAACATCTGGTGCTGACCCACGTCCGAGGTCACGAAGGCATCACCGTTGGTGACTTCGCACAGCGTCTCGATGACTTTCTGCGGCTTGATGACATTGCCGTCGCCCTTGTCATAAGGGAACAGTTCGCCATTGCCACGCCATTCATCGATCTGCTTCCACCAGGCATCCAGCGCCGCCTTCTCAGGCTGTTCGCCGATTTCCTTGAGAATGCCGATCATCTCGGACAACACGCTGTCCACTGGGCCAACGATCGGTACGTCGGCCTTGATCATCTTGGAGATCGAAGCCGGGTCGATGTCGATATGGATGATCTTGGCGTTCGGGCAGAACTTGGCCGGGCCGTTGACCACACGGTCGTCGAAACGCGCACCGACGGCGAAGATGACATCGGCGTTGTGCATGGCCATGTTGGCAGTGAAGCTGCCATGCATACCCAGCATGCCAAGGAACTGGCGATCGGTACCCGGGAAGCAGCCCAACCCCATCAGGGTATTGGTGACCGGCAGGTTCAGCGACTTGGCGATCTCGGTCAGGGACTCGGACCCACCGCCCAGGATCACGCCGCCGCCGGCGTAGACGATCGGGCGCTTGGCGGCCAGCAACATTTCTGCTGCCTTGCGAATCTGCCCGGAATGCCCGCGCACCGCCGGGCTGTAAGAGCGCAGCTTGACCTTCTTGGGGTACACGTACTCGAATTTTTCGGCCGGGTTGGTCATGTCCTTGGGGATATCGACCACTACCGGACCTGGGCGGCCGGATTGCGCCAGGTAGAACGCTTTTTTCAGGATTTCCGGAATCTCGGTCGGGTTCTTGATCATGAAGCTGTGCTTCACGATAGGCCGGGAGATACCGATCATGTCGGTTTCCTGGAAGGCATCGGTACCTACCATGGTGCTAGGCACCTGGCCGGACAGGATGACCATCGGAATGGAGTCCATGTAGGCAGTGGCAATGCCCGTGATGGCATTGGTCGCACCCGGGCCGGACGTCACCAGCACCACGCCGGCCTTGCCGGTAGCGCGGGCGTAGCCGTCAGCCATGTGCGTCGCCGCCTGTTCGTGGCGAACCAGGATGTGCTCGACTTCCGGTTCCTTGAACAGCGCGTCGTAGACGTGCAGGAGAGCACCACCAGGGTACCCGTAGATGTGCTTAACGCCTTCGTCGCGCAAGAAGCGGACGACCATCTCAGCGCCAGATAAAAGCTCCACGTTGTTCACCTCTAAAACGCCAGAATACCGCCCCAACAGGCGGGTCTTAATAGGTTTACTGCCAAGCAGAGCATGAGCGAACGTCAGCACTGACTGAGCAAGTATTGGGAGCTCCCCAGAGTGTTGCGGGGGTTTCCCACCCAGCGCGAGGTAACGCGTTGCGGGGTGTAACAGGTCGGCGCGGGTGTGCGCCTCATGATCTGCTTAGCGGGTCTGCTTCTGGCAGTCCCACTACAGCGGAAGTTGGATTCTTGTGATTTGGCGGCGACAAGTCAAGAAAAATTATTGCCAATTTTCAGCCAAGATGAATTCCTGGCACCACTAAAAATCACTAAAGCAGCAGAAAAATTAAGATTTCTATAAAAAAGGGCCACAATCTGCGACCCTTGAAGGAAAATTGGAATAAATCAGGCGGTCGGGGCGATCAATTGGTCGAATGCTGCCAACAGCCGGCGCAGCTCCCGGCTCTGCTCCGGCCGGTTCACGAACACGGTTTCAGCCATGGTGAGGATCCCCGACGCGTTGGGCAATGGGTGACCCAACTCGATGATGATCTTCATGCGCGGCAGAAAAATCCACTGCAGCCACTGCTCGAAACGCAGGGTGTCGACCGCGAAGGGCACCGTGCTCTCCAGTGCATCGTCCTCAGGCGCCTCGTCGTCCCACCAACCTTGCACCTGCAACTCACGCTCGATCAGCATCAGGTGGTCGGCGATGGCCAGTACCCGCGGCTGCACCGTCACGAGCTCACCCGTGCTTTTTGCCGTGCCTGCGCTGCCCCGGCACTGTCGCCTTGCTTCTCACGCGCCTGGGCGATCGTGTTCCACAACTCGGCCTGCAGGCTCGGACGCCCATTGGCATAGGTCAGCGCACGACGCGCCAACTGCTCGGCCTGCGGGGCGTCACCCTGGGACAGCCTGACCTGCGCCAACCGGTAGAGTACCTGCGGCTCCCGCGGCGCGATCCGCTGGGCCCGCTCTAGGCTCGAGGCAGCGCCGTTGAAATCGCCGCTGCCCTGCTGCGTCTGAGCGGTGGTCAGCAGTGCCAGCACCGGCCCATCGAGCTGTTCGTCAGCAGACAACCCGCCGCCAGCGCCGCTACGCGGAATACCGGTTGGCGCGCTGCTGGCCTTGGGGGCCGACGCGCTGTTCATCGACGCAATATCGAAAGGCTCGTCGGCAATGGGGTTAGGGTCAGTGGTGATCGGTTGGGCGTTGACCGGCTCGGTAGTGATCGGCGTCGTGCTGATAGGCGCCGCGCCATTGCCGGCAGGGAACGTCTGGATGCCGGACGCCCCGGCCCCCTGGGGAATCATCACCGTGACGCCGGAGTCTTCCGGCAGGGTCTGCGCCTGGGGCGTGCCGGCATTGATGCCAGGGGCCTGGCGCTTGGCCGTGACGCGCTCGCTGTTGGACACGCGGGTACTGGAGTCGACCACCGGTATATTGCCGCGAGGCACGCTGGAGCACCCCTGGAGCACCACCAGCGCCGTCACGGCAGGAAACAGCCACTTGTTCACGTCACACCTCTTCAATGCAGCCTGTGCTTAATTCATCCAGCCCTTGACCCAGTCCATGACCGATTCAGCTGGATTCTGCTCGCCGCCACAGGTCGCGCCGGCAGGCGGTTCACTCCCGCGAATATACGGCATCTGCACGGCCCCCGGACAGCTGCTGTCAGACCCCTGGCCGCTGTAGGGATCAATCCAGGCCTGCACCACGTTGTCGGGCTGGGGCATGTCGAGCGGCAGTGGGTCGGCTTTTTTCATGAAGCTGGTCCACACCTGCAGCGCGCCGGTAGCGCCGGTGAAGGGCGTTTTACCGTTGTCGTCGCGCCCCATCCAGACCACCGCCAGCAGGTCCTGGCTGAAGCCTGAGAACCAGCTGTCACGCGAATCGTTGCTGGTACCGGTCTTGCCCGCCAGGGTGAGGGTACGCGGCAAGGTGTTGTACACCGAGCGCCCGGTGCCTTCCCGCATGACCCGCTGCATGGCGTTCTGCACCAGGTAGATGGCCGCAGGGTCGAATGTCTGCTGGATCTGGAACGGATAGCGCTTGAGCGGCTCGCCTTCGGCCGTCAGTACGCTGCGAATACCGCGCATCGGCGTGTTGAAGCCACCGTTGGCCAGGGTCTGGTACATGGTCGCGACCTGCATCGGCGACATCCCGCCTGCACCCAGCAACATCGATGGGAACGCCGGCCAGTCCACATCCACACCCAGTCGCCCAATGGTCTTGATCACGTTCGGCACACCTACTTCCAGGCCAAGCTTGGCGGTGGAGAGGTTGTACGAATGCGCCAGCCCCTGGTACAGGTAGATGGTGCCGTGCGAACGCCTGTCGTAGTTTTGCGGGCGCCACACCTGTCCGTTGGCAGCCTTGACCGAGAACGGTTCGTCCTGCACCCAGCTGGTCAGGGTGTACTTGCTCGGCTGCTCGAGGGCCGTCAGGTACACCGCCGGTTTGACCAGAGAACCAATCGGGCGCACGGCATCGATGGCGCGGTTGAAGCCGGCAAAGCCCGACTGGCGGCTGCCGATCAGGGCCTGCACCTCGCCGGTTTCAGGGTTGGTCACGACCATTGCCGATTCCACCTCGTCGGCGCCCTTGCGCCCGGCCAGGCGCTTGAACGTCTCGTTCATCGAGGTTTCGGCTTTCATCTGCAGGATCGGGTCGAAGCTGGTGAAAATTCGCAGCCCCTCTTCGGTCAAGTCTTCGTCGCGGTAGTCCTGGCGCAGCTGGCGCTTGACCAGGTCCAGGAAGGCCGGGAACGAGCTGTCGGCCAAGCTGCCGCGCTTGGTGACGCCCAGGGGCATCTTCTTCGCCGCATCCACTTCGGCCTGGCTGGCCACGCCCTGTTCGGCGACCAGGTCCAGTACCAAGTTACGCCTAGCCAACGCACGTTCCGGGTAACGGCGCGGGTTGTAGTAGGACGGGCCCTTGACCATGCCGACCAACAATGCGATCTGGTGCAGCTTGAGCTCGGACAACGGCTGGCTGAAGAAGAACTGGCTGGCCAGGCCGAAACCATGCACGGCACGCTGGCCGTCCTGACCGACGAACACTTCGTTGAGGTAGGCCTCCAGGATCTCGCGCTTGTCGTAATGCAGTTCCAGCAAGACCGCCATCATCGCCTCGGTCAGCTTGCGGCTCAGGCTGCGCTCACTGGTGAGGTAGAAGTTCTTGACCAACTGCTGGGTCAGGGTACTGCCGCCCTGGCGCATCGATCCGGACGAGGTATTGACCCACATGGCCCGCGCGATGGATTTGGGCGACACGCCCATGTGACTGTAGAAATCGCGGTCTTCAGTGGCCACAAGGGTTTCGAGCAGGTACTTGGGCACCTGGTCGATCTTGATCAGGATGCGATCCTCGAGGTTCTTAGGGTAAATGCCGCCGATCATCAGCGGCTCCAGCCGGACCACATCCAAGGCCTTGCCATTGGCGCCCGCAAGCCCTGCCACGTAATCACCGGAAAACCGTACACGCACGAACTGGGCAGGTTCCATGCCCTCATAGAACTGGAAGCCACGGGTATTGAGGTCTACCGTGCTGCCGTTCACCGCTGCCGCGCCTGGCCCGTTGGCGGCACTTTCACGGCGATAACCCAGCGCGTCGAGTTCGGTGAGGAAGTCATCCTTGCTCAGTTTCTGGCCGGTGAACAGCTCCAGCGGCCTGGCATACACCTTGGCAGGGATGGTCCAGCGCTTGCCGGAAAACTTTTCCTGCACGACGGCATCGAGGTAGACCGCGAAGCCGGCGATGATCACCAAGCCGACCAGGCTGAGCTTCAAAGCCCAGCCCAGCCAGGCACGGGAGCGGCCGGTCGGGCGTTTTTTAGGGGTACGGGAATTTCGAGATCGAGTCATGGCGGCGGATTATACGCACTTTACTGAGGCTGGGCAGGCGGCCCGGCGGTAGGCAGGGACGGCACCATTGACCATAATGGCCGATTCGAATTCCCTGCCCCCGGAAGGATTTCCCGTGAGCCAAGCCCTCATCACTGCGTTGCAGAACCCTGCCTTGTACCCCCACCCCGTGGATGGGTTCCACCTTATCGAGACGCATATCTCCTGGGTATTGCTCACGGGTGAGTATGCCTACAAGATCAAGAAGCCGATGAACTTCGGCTTCCTCGACTTCACCCACCTGGATCAGCGCCAGCACTTCTGCAACGAAGAACTGCGCCTGAATCAACGCCTGACCGACGGTCTGTACCTGGAGGTGCTGCCGATCACCGGCAGCGCCGACGCCCCGCAGATCGGTGGAGAGGGCCAGGCAATCGAGTTCGCCTTGAAAATGCGTCAGTTCCCACAGGGACAGATGCTCTCCACGCTCCAGGCCAACGGTGAGCTGACCGCTGCCCACGTCGACCAGATGGCCCGCCAGATCGCCGAGTTCCACCTGCAGGCGCCTCGCGTGCCCGTGGAGCACCCGTTGGGTACGCCCGAGAGCGTGATGGCACCGGTGGAACAGAACTTCGAACAGATCCGTCCGTTTCTGAGCGACAAGGCCGATCTGCAACAGCTCGACGCCCTGCAAGCCTGGGCGCGCAGCAGTTTCGACCGTTTGCATGGGCTGCTCGAACGCCGCAAGGCCGAAGGTTTCATTCGCGAATGCCACGGTGACATTCACCTGGGCAATGCCACGCTGATTGATGGCCAGGTGGTGATCTTCGATTGCATCGAGTTCAATGAGCCCTTCCGCCTGACCGACGTCTATGCCGACACCGCCTTCCTGGCCATGGACCTGGAGGACCGCGGGCTCAAGTGCCTGGCCCGGCGTTTCATCAGCCAGTACCTGGAACTGACCGGAGACTATGAAGGGCTGGAATTGCTCAACTTCTACAAGGCCTACCGCGCACTGGTACGTGCCAAGGTCGCGCTGTTCAGCATGCCTGCCGACGCCGATGGCGTACAGAAGGCCACGACCCTGCGCACCTACCGCAACTACGCCAATCTCGCAGAAAGCTACAGCGCCATCCCTTCACGCCTGCTGGCCATTACCCATGGGGTTTCGGCTGTCGGCAAGAGCCACGTAGCCATGCGCCTGGTCGAAGCGCTGGGCGCCGTGCGCGTGCGCTCGGATGTGGAACGCAAACGTCTGTTCGGCGAGCAGGCGCAAGACGCGACGGGCCAGTTGAGCGCAGGCATCTACGATCAAGAGGCCAGTGCTGCCACTTACCAGCGCCTTCATCAGATTGCGGCTACCGTGCTGCGGGCAGGCTTGCCGGTGGTGCTCGACGCCACCTACCTCAAGCATGCACAGCGCCAGGCTGCCGCCGACGTCGCCAGCCAGACTGGCGTACCGTTCCTGATCCTCGACTGCCATGCCCCGGATGCCGTGATCAGCAGCTGGTTGCAGCAACGCCAGGCGCAGAGCCAGGACCCGTCGGACGCTACTTTGGAAGTCGTTCAGGCCCAGCAGGCAAGCCGTGAGCCGTTGGCTGCCGAGGAAGTCGCGTTGAGCACGCCGGTAGACACCCAGGCGAGCAGCAGCATGGACCATGTCATCGAGCAAATCCGTCAGCGCTTGCCCGGGCTCTGATGCCTGACACGGCAAGCCGCCATTTCAAGCAACGCGCCTTCGACCTGCGGCCTTGTTAAAAGGCCGCGCACTTGTCCTGCCCCGCTACACTTCCTCTAACGGCATCCGCTCTTTCCTCAACCATCGCAAGGAGGCGTGATGAGCGAGGATCTTTACTGCCTGAAAAACCTTGGCAAGACTTCAGTCCAGTGGCTGAAGGCTGCCGGGGTGCATAGCTCGTCGGATTTGCGGCGGCTTGGCGCAGTCCAGGCCTACCTGGCGGTGAAGGCTCGCGGCTTTCGCGCTACCAAGGTCCTGCTGTTCGCCATCGAGGGCGCCCTGCTGGATGTGAACTGGAGAGCGCTGCCGCATGCGCGCAAGGCGGCACTGCTCGAGCAGCTGGAATCCGCGACTCAGCGCGAGGCAAAAAATAAAGTGCAATAAGCTATTGACCCATGAATGAGAATCGTTATGATTATCACAACTGGTCGCAAGACTGGTTGGATAACCTCAGAGCCCTTGGTTCGGACTCTCAGATTATCTCCTCATCAGGCTAATCACGGTTATTGACCCGGCAATTTGCCGGGTCTTTTTTTGCCTGGCTGTTCAGGCGAATGTCCGACAGCTTCATGAACACATCCTGCTTCTATTTCAGCGGGCGATGACCAACGGATGCCCCCGCTCAGGATGCGCCTGCACGATGACGTCGATTCCGAAGACAGCCTTCAGCGCCTTTGGGGTGAGCACACTGGCAGGGCTGTCCAGGGCGTAACTGCGTCCCTGTTCCAGTAACAGGATCCGGTCGCAGTACCGTGCTGCAAGATTAAGGTCATGCAGAATGAGCAAAACGCCAGCGCCACGGTCCGCGAAACGACGCACCGCCTCCAGGGTCGTGTGTTGGTGCAGCGGGTCGAGCATGGAGGTCGGCTCGTCGAGCAACAACGTCACGCCCTCTTCGCCCGGCCACAACTGCGCCATCACCCGTGCCAGGTGCACCCGCTGGCGCTCGCCACCCGACAACGCCAAATAACTGCGTTGTGCAAGGTGGGTCGCGTCTGCCGCCTGCAATGCCGCCTCCACAATCTGCGCGTCACGCTGGCGCCCGGTGGCGTGTGGCATGCGCCCCATGCCCACGACGTCCTGCACCTGGAAGGCAAAGCCTAGGCTGGCCACCTGCGGCAACACCGCCAACCGTTGCGCGCGCTCGGGGCCGGCCCAGTCCGACAGCAGACGCCCTTGCAGCGTCACCCGCCCCTGCGCAGGCACGAGTTCGCCACTGAGCGCCCCCAGCAGGCTGCTCTTGCCCGCACCGTTAGGGCCCAACACACCGACGATCTGCCCAGGCGCCAGCTGCAGGTCGATACCTCGCAGAACGTCCTGTTTACCACGGCGCAGGTAGAGGCCTTCGGCTTGCAGCATCACGCGCGTCCTCGGATCAGCAGGTACAGGAAAAACGGTGCGCCAATGAAGGCAGTGACGATACCGATGGGAAGTTCGGCAGGCGCCAACAGCAGTCGCGCTAGCAGATCGGCCATCAGCAACAAAGCGCCCCCTGCCAACAACGAGGCAGGCAATACCACCCGATGATCAGGGCCGGCCAGCAGTCGCACCAAGTGCGGCACCACCAGGCCAACGAACCCGATCAAGCCGGCTGCAGCCACTGCCGCCCCGACGCCCAATGCCGTGCAGAACACCAACTCCCGCTTCAAGCACTCGACGTCGATACCCAGATGCCGGGCTTCGGACTCCCCCAGCATCAACACATTGAGCGCCCTCGCCCGGCGAGGCAGCCAGAGCGAGATGCCCGTCGCGACCAGCAGCAGAGGCCAGATCCGCGCGTAACTGGCGCCATTGAGGCTGCCCAGGTTCCAGAACGTCAGGGTGCGCAGGGTGGCGTCATCGGCCAGGTAGCTGAAAAGCCCCACGGTCGCGCCGCCCAGTGCGGTCATGGCAACCCCGGCCAGCAGCATGGTAGCCACATTGGTCTGCCCGTCGCGCCTGCCCAGCCGGTAGACCAGCGCGGTCACACCCAGCCCGCCGAGAAACGCACAAAGCGACAACAGATACGGTGACAAACCCTCGGGGACGTTACCCAGCCACCGAGCCCCAACGATCGCGACTGCCGCCCCAACCGCCGCACCGGCCGCCACGCCCACCAGCCCAGGGTCTGCCAGTGGGTTGCGAAACAACCCCTGCATGGCCACCCCGGACAAGGCCAGCACTGCGCCTACAGCCAGCCCCAGCAGCGTGCGCGGTAGGCGGATCTGGCCAATGATCATCTGCGCCTGCTGCAAACCCTCCGCTGAAAGCGGCACACCCACAAGCCGCAAGCTGGCCTGCAGCGTATCGGTCAACGGCAGGCTTACGGGCCCCAACGACAACGAAAGCAGGATGGCGAGCATGCATGCCAAGCCCAGCCAGATGAACAACGTGCGCGGTCGAACCCGTGGCCTCATGGCGCGAAGCGGATGTTGGCCGAAGGATAGAACGCTGCCGCCAGCACCTGAAGGCTGGCGGGCAAGCGCGGCCCCAGCCCTCCGACCAGCAGGGTCGGGTCGAGCTGAACCAGACGCTGATCGCGCACTGCACGCGAGGCGGCCAGTGCAGGGTTTTCTTTCAACAGGGCCTGCAAGGCGGCTTGATCGGCGAGCACGCGGTCCGAGAACACGATGACATCCGGGTCCAACGCCGCGAGCGCCTCGCTGGAAAAGTCCTTGTAGCCCTGATGGGTTGCAAGGTTACGTCCCCCGGCCTGCTTCAAGACCCAGTCCCCTGCCGTGCCGGCGCCTGCCAGCAGCGGCCTGGCCCCTGCATGACCTACCAGCAACACCACGCCGGGCGCGGGCTGCCCGGCTTGTGCCTGGCGTACCTTGTCGTGCAACTGGTCGAGCTGATGGCGAAAGTCTGCGGTCGCACGTGCAGCCTGTGCCTGGGCCCCCAACAGCTCGCCCAGGCGCTTGAGGTTCTGCCCCACGGCATCGATATCGGGCTGGCTGGAGAACACCTCGACGGGCACGCCGGCCCTGGTGATTTGCGCCAGCACCGGCGCTGGGCCCATTTCATCCGTACCTATCAACCTATCCGGGCGCAGGCTCAGAATGCCTTCAGCGGACAACTGGCGCTGATAACCAATGCTGGGCAGCGCTTTCAATGAGGCTGGATGTTGGCTGGTGGTATCGACGCCGACCAGCCGCGGCTCAGCGCCCAACGCCACCACCCACTCGCTCAAGGCGCCGCCCGCACTGACCCAACGGCTCGGCTGGTCGGCTGCCAGGGCCTTGGCGCAGAGCAGTGGGCTGGCGGCGAGAACAAGCACGGCGGCAAGGCGACGCATCATTGGATTTCCTTCATCGGTTTGGCCCCCACACCTTGTAGCGGGCGGCAGAACTGCGCACCATGCAAAGCCAGGCGCAGCGAATGACAGCCATTTGATAATTGTTCGCATTGACGCGTCAAGTCGATCACCGCACCCAGAGTCAGGCCCGCCATGCACTTTCTTTGCCCCTCCCACGGCTTGCCCGAAGGCCAGAGCCGCCCGTTCGACGTAGACGGCGTCCTCCTGCTGGGCGTTCGCCGCCAAGGTAGCGTTTATCTCTACCGCAACCGCTGCCCGCACCGTGGCATTGCCTTGAACGGGCCGCAGGAACGTTTTCTGGACGACAGCAACAGCCTTATTCACTGTAGCCACCACGGTGCGCTGTTTCTGATCGAAACGGGCGAATGTGTGTCCGGGCCTTGCGAAGGCGAGGCGTTGCAGGCCCTGGACTGCCTCGAAGACAGCCAGGGCATCTGGCTCAAGGCGTAAGGATCACCGGCAGGCGCCGGTCAATGACGATGCCCTCGGCATCCAGCCGGGTCCCATAGGCCAGCACTTCGACCCCCTCGGCCGCCGCAGCCTTCAGGGCCTGGGCATAGGCCAGGTCGATGTCATCGGCCGGTCGCACGGCCTCTATACCCGTCAGGTTGACGCAATACAGCTGAACCGCCCGTATGCCCTGGCGCGCCAGCTTGGCCAGCTCGCGCAGGTGCTTGGCACCGCGCTGGGTGACGGCGTCCGGAAACGCTGCCGTGGTGCTGTCGGCGTAACCCAGGGTCACGCTTTTGACTTCCACATAAGCCGGTGCACCGTCGAATTCCAGACGAAAATCGATACGACTGCCTTCTTCACCGTAGGCCACCTCCCGCTTGAGTGCAGTGAAACCTGCCAGCTCGGTGATGATCCCCGCACGCAGCGCCTCCTCCACCAATGGGTTGGCGCGCCCGGTGTTGACGCAGGCCAGCCTCCCTTGTGGGGTTTCGCTGATTTCCCAGGTGCCTGGCAGCTTGCGTTTCGGGTCGCTGGAGCGACTGAACCACACCAGGCCACCCTCGTGCATGCAATTGAGCATGGAGCCGGTGTTGGGGCAATGAATCGTCAGTTGCTCGCCAGTGGGCAGTTCGATGTCGGCCAGAAAGCGCTTGTACCGGCGCAGCAGCCGACCTTGTTCAAGGGCAGGAGAAAAACGCATCAGCCCTGCCAGCTCTGCAGGCCACGGGCGATACGCTGGACCGCTTGTTCCAGACGCGGGAGGCTCTGGGTGTAGGCGAAACGTACATGATGGCCGGCCAGGTGGCGACCGAAGTCCAGCCCCGGGGTAAACGCCACGTGTTCGGTTTCCAGGAAATGTCGGCAGAACGCGAAGGCATCCCCCCCGAAGGCGCTGATATCGGCATACAGGTAAAACGCGCCCTGGGGCTCTACGGCGATTTTGAAACCCAGGCTGCGCAGGGCTGGCAGCAGGTAGTCACGGCGTTTGGCAAATTCCGCACGACGCGCCTCGAAGATCCCGAGCGCCTCCGGCTGGAAGCAGGCCAGCGCGGCGTGCTGGGCCATGCTAGGTGCGCTGATGTAGAGGTTTTGCGCCAGTTTCTCAAGGTCAGCCACGGCATCTTCGGGTGCCACCAACCAACCCAGGCGCCAGCCGGTCATGCCGAAATATTTGGAAAAGCTATTTAGTACGAAGGCCGAATCGTCGACTTCGAGCACGCTGGGCGCGTCCATGCCATAGGTCAGGCCGTGGTAGATCTCGTCCACAACCAGATGACCGGCGCGGGCGCGCGTGGCTTGGGCAAGGCTGGCCAGCTCATCACGCCCCAGTACAGTCCCCGTCGGGTTGGCAGGTGAAGCCACCAGAGCGCCGACCGTATCGGCGTTCCAGTGTGCGTGCACCAGCCCTGCATCGAGCTGATAGTTCACCTCAGGCCCTACCGGCACCAACTGCGCCCCACCCTCGACCAAGCGCAGAAAGTGGCGATTGCACGGGTAGCCCGGGTCGGCCAGCAGCCAATGTTTGCCGGGATCGACCAGCAGGCTGCTGGCCAGCAGCAGCGCACCGGAGCCACCTGGCGTGATCAGGATGCGCTCCGGGTCAACGTCAAGACCATAGCGCTGGCCATAGAAACCGGCGATTGCCTGGCGCAGTGCAGGCAGACCGCGGGCGGCTGTGTACCGGGTGTGGCCTTCGGCAAGGGCGGCCTGCCCTGCGGCGACGATGGGCGCTGCCGTGGTGAAGTCCGGCTCGCCGATCTCGAGGTGGATCACGTCATGCCCGGCTGCCTGCAGCTCATTGGCACGCGCCAGCAGCGCCATGACATGGAAGGGTTCGATGGCGCGGCTGCGCGCACTGTAGGGTTGGGCCATGTCCTTCTCTCAATCGGGTCTAAACTTTGGATTCTACCCTTGCATGCAATCGAACGTATGGTTTGCGCCGGTGTCAGTAAGCAGGATCGGGCGGG
Organism: Pseudomonas parafulva; assembly: GCF_002021815.1. Classification (NCBI taxonomy): domain Bacteria; kingdom Pseudomonadati; phylum Pseudomonadota; class Gammaproteobacteria; order Pseudomonadales; family Pseudomonadaceae; genus Pseudomonas; species Pseudomonas parafulva. Next base: position 778,672 of record NZ_CP019952.1, on the reverse strand, counting down.
CTAGCGCACCCCCGATCTATCTGGTAAGTTCGGCGGCTCGCAGTCGCAGGGCCGGCGGTCGCCGGAGATGGAGCATCCTGCGCATAGGATCAGATGAGTGAGAGGCGGTCTATTCATGTCCACCGTAGAAAAGCAAAAAACCGGTCAAACCATGTACGGTGTCGAGCCCTATCAAGAGACCAAGGGCGAAGAATACATGGGTGAGCCCATGAAGAAGCACTTCACCAAGCTTCTCAATGCCTGGAAAGGCGAGCTCATGCAGAGCGTGGACCGCACCGTGGACCACATGAAGGACGAAGCGGCGAACTTCCCCGACCCGGCCGACCGTGCCAGCCAGGAAGAAGAATTCGCCCTCGAGCTGCGTAACCGCGACCGCGAGCGCAAGCTGATCAAGAAAATCGACAAGACCCTGCAGAAGATTCAGGACGAAGAATACGGCTGGTGCGATTCCTGCGGTATCGAGATCGGCCTGCGCCGTCTGGAAGCCCGTCCGACCGCTGACCTGTGCTTCGACTGCAAGGAAATTGCCGAGAAGAAAGAAAAGACCGTCGGCAAAGGCTGATCGTCTTCTTCTCCAGCCGGGGCGCATCATGCGCCCCGCTTCATTTATGTACCCTGCCCGACCATGACCCAGTCCCGTTACACCGGCCGCTTCGCCCCCACCCCCAGCGGTTTCCTGCACTTCGGCTCCCTGGTAGCCGCCCTGGCTTCCTGGCTGGACGCCCGAGCCGTGGACGGGCGTTGGCAGCTGCGCATGGAGGACACCGACCCGCCACGGGAAATGCCCGGCGCGCGCGATGCCATCTTGCAAACCCTGGAACGCTACGGTCTGGAATGGGATGGCGAAGTGGCCTTTCAGAGCCAGCGCTTTGATGCCTATGCCAGCGTGGTCGACCGCCTGTTCAACATGGGCCTGGCCTACGCCTGCACCTGTTCGCGCAAGCAGCTGGAAGCATACGGCGGTATCTACCCCGGTTTTTGTCGCAATGCCGGGCACGCCCGCGAAGGTGCGGCCATTCGTATCCGGGTGCCGGAGCTGACCTACCGTTTCACCGACCGGGTGCAAGGTGAGTACCAGCAGCACCTGGGCCGGGAAGTGGGCGACTTCGTCATCCAGCGCCGTGACGGGCTTTATGCCTATCAGTTGGCAGTGGTGCTCGATGACGCCTGGCAGGGCATCACCGACATCGTGCGCGGTGCCGACCTGCTCGACAACACCCCCCGTCAGTTGTACCTGCAGGAGCTGCTGGGTTTCACGCAGCCGCGCTATCTGCATGTGCCGCTGATCGTCCAGCCTGATGGCCACAAGCTGGGCAAGTCCTACCGCTCGCCGCCCCTGCAGGCCGACCAGGCTACCCCGCTGCTGCTGCGGGCGCTCAGGGCACTGGGCCAGGACACGCCCGCGCAGCTCGCAAGCGCCACCCCAGCCCAAGTACTGGCCGTGGCACGTGCCCAGTGGCGGCCCGAACGCATTGCCCAGCGCACCACGGTCCCTGAGGCCGACTTGCACTAGGCCGGGTTTCAATAACCCGCCCGCCTGAATCAAAAGGCCATGAAATTCAAACCCTTGGCCAACGCTGCCGATTCCCGCTAGCATCCGCCACGCCATATGCGCCAATAATAGATCCACACCCGCAGCGCCCAACCGTCGAGGCCCGCATGTACATCTATCGTTTGGTCCTGCTTCTGGTCGTGGGGATCTACCTGTTCTCCCCGGCCATCATGGACTGGTGGATCGAGCCCACCGGAGCCTGGTACCGCCCGTACCTGCTCTGGCTCATCCTGATCGTCGTCACTTTCATCCTGCAGAGCCAACGAGATGCCGATGAGCTTTAGCCTGACCCAGATGATCCTGATCAGTGCCGGCTACCTGCTGGTGCTGTTCGGCGTGGCCTGGGTCAGCGAACGCGGCTTGATACCGCGCTCGATCATCCGCCACCCCCTGACCTACACCTTGTCGCTGGGGGTCTATGCCAGCGCCTGGGCGTTTTACGGATCGGTGGGGCTGGCCTACCAGTACGGCTATGGCTTCCTGGCCTGTTACCTGGGGGTTTCAGGGGCATTCCTGTTGGCGCCGGTGTTGCTGTATCCGATCCTTAAAATCACCCGTACCTACCAGTTATCGTCCCTAGCCGACCTGCTGGCCTTCCGCTTTCGCAGCACCTGGGCCGGGGCGCTGACCACGGTGATCATGCTGATCGGGGTATTGCCGCTGCTTGCTCTGCAGATCCAGGCCGTGGCCGATTCCATCAGCATCCTCACCGGGGAGCCGGTCAAGGCCCGGGTAGCGTTCGCTTTCTGTGCCCTTATCATCCTGTTCACCATCTTCTTCGGCTCAAGGCACATCGCCACCCGTGAGAAGCACGAGGGGCTGGTCTTCGCCATCGCCTTCGAGTCGGTGATCAAGCTCATCTCCCTGGGTGGCATCGGCCTTTATGCGCTGTATGGTGTCTTCGGCGGGCCCCATGGCCTGGAGGTCTGGCTGCTGCAGAACCAGACGGCGCTGGCGGCCCTGCACACGCCTTTGCAGGAGGGCCCGTGGCGCACCTTGCTGCTGGTGTTCTTCGCCTCGGCGATCGTCATGCCGCACATGTACCACATGGCGTTCACCGAAAACCTCAACCCGCGTTCGCTGGTCAGCGCCAGCTGGGGGCTGCCGCTGTTTCTGCTGCTGATGAGCCTGGCCGTGCCCCTGGTGCTATGGGCCGGCTTGCGCCTGGGCGCCAGTACCAACCCGGAATACTTCACCCTGGGGCTGGGCATCGCGGCCAACAACCAGGCATTGGCCCTGCTGGCCTATGTCGGGGGGCTTTCGGCAGCCAGCGGGCTGATCATCGTGACCACCCTCGCCCTCTCGGGCATGGCGCTCAATCACCTGGTCCTGCCCCTGTACCAGCCGCCTGCAGAGGGCAACATCTACCGCTGGCTGAAGTGGACGCGCCGGGCCTTGATCGTGGCCATCATCACCGCCGGTTTCATGTTCTACCTCACCCAGAGCAACCACCAGAGCCTGGCCAACCTGGGCATCGTCGCGTTCGTGGCCACCTTGCAGTTCCTGCCGGGGGTCCTGTCGGTGCTGTACTGGCCCACGGCGAATCGGCGGGGGTTCATTGCCGGCCTGGTGGCAGGCACCCTGGTGTGGATGGGCACCATGCTGCTGCCACTACTGGGTAACCTGCAGGGTTTCTACATCCCCTCGCTGGACATGATCTACGTACTGGACGACACCAGCTGGCACATGGCAGCCATTGCATCGCTGGCCGCCAACGTGCTGCTGTTCACCTTGATTTCCCTGTTCACCAATGCCAGCAACGAGGAGGTGGCCGCCGCCGAAGCCTGCGCCGTCGACAACGTCCGCCGCCCCCAGCGCCGCGAACTGCATGCGGCCTCGCCGCAGGAGTTCGCCACCCAACTGGCCAAGCCACTGGGCGCCAAGGCCGCACAGAAGGAAGTGGAGCAAGCCCTGCGCGACCTGTACCTGCCCTTCGACGAGCGGCGCCCCTACGCCCTGCGTCGGCTGCGCGACCGCATCGAGGCCAACCTCTCCGGCCTGATGGGCCCAAGCGTGGCCCAGGACATGGTGGAGACCTTCCTGCCTTACAAGTCGGGCAATGAAAACTATGTGACTGAAGACATCCACTTCATCGAAAGCCGGCTGGAGGACTACCACTCGCGCCTGACCGGCCTGGCTGCCGAACTCGACGCCTTGCGCCGCTATCACCGCCAAACGCTTCAGGAGCTGCCGATGGGTGTATGCTCCCTGGCCAAGGACCAGGAAATCCTCATGTGGAACAAGGCCATGGAAGAGCTGACCGGCATTGCTGCCAAGCACGTGGTCGGTTCGCGCCTGATCACCATTGCCGAACCCTGGCGTGGCCTGCTGCAAGGCTTCATCAATGTGCCGGATGAACACTTGCACAAACAGCGCCTGGCCCTGGACGGCCAGCCGCGCTGGCTGAACCTGCACAAGGCCGCCATCGACGAACCGCTGGCCCCAGGCAACAGTGGCCTGGTGCTACTGGTGGAAGACCTGACCGAAAACCAGGCCCTGGAAGAGAAGCTGGTGCACTCTGAACGCCTGGCGAGCATCGGCCGCCTGGCGGCGGGTGTGGCCCACGAGATCGGCAACCCGATCACCGGCATCGCCTGCCTTGCGCAGAACCTGCGCGAGGAGCGCGAAGGCGATGGGGAAATCATCGAGCTGTCCAGCCAGATCCTCGAACAGACCAAGCGGGTGTCGCGCATCGTGCAATCGCTGATGAGCTTTGCCCACGCAGGCGGCAGCCATCAGAACAGTGAAGAGCCCGTGTGCCTGGCAGAAGTGGCCCAGGATGCCATTGGCCTGCTGGCCTTGAATCGGCGTAACTTCGACGTGCAGTTCTTCAACCTGTGCGACCCCGACCACTGGGCAGAGGGTGACCCGCAACGCCTGGCCCAGGTGCTGATCAATCTGCTGTCCAACGCGCGGGACGCGTCTCCACCCGGCAGCGCGATTCGCGTGCGCACCGTGGGCTGCGAGCACACGGTCGACCTGATCGTGGAGGACGAGGGCAGCGGCATTCCGAAGAACATCATGGATCGCCTGTTCGAACCCTTCTTCACCACCAAGGACCCTGGCGAGGGAACCGGGCTGGGCCTTGCGCTGGTCTATTCCATCGTGGAGGAGCATTATGGACAAATCACCATCGACAGCCCGGCCGATATCGAACGGCAACGTGGCACCCGGATCCGCGTGACCCTGCCCCGGCATGTCGTAGCGACGTCCCCTGAAAATCGAGACCGTCGAGAGAATTGAATCAATGCCGCATATTCTGATCGTCGAAGACGAAACCATCATCCGCTCGGCCCTGCGACGCCTGCTCGAACGGAACCAGTACCAAGTCAGCGAAGCCGGCTCGGTGCAGGAAGCACAGGAACGCTTCAGCATTGCGACCTTCGACCTGATCGTCAGCGACCTGCGCCTGCCTGGCGCCCCCGGTACCGAGCTGATCAAGCTCGGCGAGGGTAGGCCGGTGCTGATCATGACCAGCTACGCAAGCCTGCGCTCGGCCGTGGACTCGATGAAAATGGGTGCGGTCGACTACATCGCCAAACCGTTCGATCATGATGAAATGCTCCAGGCCGTTGCGCGCATCCTGCGTGATCGACCAAGCGCGCCACCTGCAGCCCCTGAGCCACGCCTGGCCTCCTCCAAGGCTGCCCCGGGGGACAAAGGCAACGCACCGGCGACCAATGGGGATATCGGCATCATCGGTTCCTGCGCCCCCATGCAGGACATGTTCAGCAAGATCCGCAAGGTCGCCCCTACCGACTCCAATGTGCTGATCCAGGGTGAGTCAGGTACCGGCAAGGAACTGGTCGCCCGTGCGCTGCATAACCTGTCGCGACGGGCCAAGGCACCGATGATCTCGGTCAACTGCGCAGCGATTCCCGAGACGCTCATCGAGTCCGAGCTGTTCGGTCATGAAAAGGGCGCCTTTACCGGTGCCAGCGCAGGTCGGGCTGGGCTGGTGGAGGCCGCTGACGGCGGCACCCTGTTCCTTGACGAGATCGGCGAACTCCCGCTCGAAGCCCAGGCGCGCCTGTTGCGCGTGCTTCAGGAAGGCGAGATTCGGCGGGTGGGTTCGGTGCAGTCGCAAAAGGTCGACGTGCGCCTGATCGCGGCCACTCACCGGGACCTGAAAAACCTGGCCAAGGCCGGTCAGTTCCGTGAAGACTTGTACTACCGCTTGCATGTGATCGCGCTGAAGCTACCTGCCCTGCGCGAGCGCGGCAGCGATGTGAACGAAATCGCCAGTGCCTTCCTGGCCCGCCAGTGCGCGCGGATCGGGCGTGACGACCTGCACTTCTCACCCGAAGCAGAGCAGGCCATTCGTCATTACAGCTGGCCCGGCAACGTGCGAGAACTGGAAAATGCCGTGGAACGCGCAGTCATCCTGAGCGAAAGCCCGGAAATTTCGGCGGAGCTGTTGGGCATCGACATCGAGCTCAGCGATCTGGACGAGGACGAGCTGCTCGACAGTGCGCTGACCGGAGCCAGTGCCGCCACGGCCAGTCATGAGCCGACCGAAGATTTGTCGCTGGAGGACTACTTCCAGCATTTCGTGCTCGAGCACCAGGACCACATGACCGAGACCGAGCTGGCACGCAAGCTGGGCGTCAGTCGCAAGTGCCTTTGGGAGCGCAGGCAGCGCCTGGGCATTCCACGCCGCAAAAGCAACGCCACCAGCGAGAACTGATTCGACCGGGCAGGAGGCGTCTCCTGCCCGTCTTCGGTCACCCTGCAAGGTTCTTCCCCGTAACGGGACCTCAGGCTGATTCCCCCGCATCCCCCCGCCGCAAAAAACTGTTACCTGCCTGCAGGTGCGTAACAGTTGCCGAGGTAAACGGTAACGAAAAACACGCCGCGCACTTGGCATGCTTCCCTGGAAAAATAGCCAAACCCCCGGATTTGCTGGGCCAGCCAAAGTTGGCACGCCTTCTGCTATATGCTTAGTACAAAAACAATAACAAGCACTGCAACCCACAATAAGAACAAGACGAAACGACTCACGCACAATAAGAACAAGACGGCGGAGGCGCAGCTAACTGATTCTTTTGGAGAGGATGCATGTTTGGGGCTTGCCCCACACCCAGGCAGAGAACAACAAAAACTGCACTATAAAGCAGCACCTGAACTGGATGGATCGACGATCAACGTGACATCAGCGGCCAAAGCAATCCGTTTGCTCTTTACCCCTGGTTTGGGGGTCGTCCACAAGCTTCACGCTTAGTGGCAGGGCACTCAACAAAAACAAGAAGCCCGCAAAAAAACAATAAGAGCACATGCAACGACTTCTTGGGGAGCTTAGGCTCCCCTTGTCGTTTCTGCCTTTGGGCAGGCATTCTGCGACCGCCTACACCATCCCGCGAGTAAATGCTAGAATCCCCGCCCATCATGCGGCCATTCTCATATTCTTGGCCGAACATTCCTTCAAACAGTGCATCCCATGCTGAAGAAGCTGTTCCAGTCGTTCCGCCCGCCCGTACCGGGCCAGCACCACCGGCGCACTACGCCCGAGGTGATCAACAAAAGCCAGCATTCGCTGCAGCGCCACCAGTTCACCCGCCATGCGGTGAACATCGTCGAGCGCCTGCAGAGCGCCGGTTACCAGGCTTATCTGGTCGGTGGCTGTGTCCGCGACCTGATGCTGGGCATCACGCCGAAAGACTTCGACGTGGCCACCAGCGCCACCCCCGAACAGGTGCGTGCCGAGTTCCGTAACGCGCGTATCATCGGCCGCCGCTTCAAGCTGGTTCACGTGCATTTCGGCCGTGAAATCATTGAAGTCGCCACCTTCCGCGCCCCTCACTCCGAGGACGATCAGGGCGACAGCCACCGCTCGTCCCATAATGCCAGCGGGCGAATCCTGCGCGACAACGTGTATGGCACCTTGGAAGAAGACGCGCAGCGCCGCGACTTCACCATCAACGCGCTGTACTACGATCCGGTGAGCGAGCGCATTCTCGATTACGCCAACGGCGTGCACGATGTGCGCAATCGCCTGTTGCGCCTGATCGGCGATCCTACCCATCGCTATCAGGAAGACCCCGTGCGCATGCTGCGTGCGGTGCGTTTCGCAGCCAAGCTCGACTTCGGTATCGAAAAGCACACCGTCCAGCCGATTCGCGAACTGGCGCCGTTGCTGCGTGAAATACCGCCGGCGCGGCTGTTCGAAGAGAGCCTGAAGCTGTTCCTTTCGGGCCAGGGCGCCATGGCGTTCGAAATGCTGGTCGACCTGCAGCTGTTCGAACCCCTGTTCCCCGCCAGTGCCCAGGCGCTGGAGGACCGCCCCACCTATACCCACACGCTGATCAGCCAGGCGTTGAGCAATACGGACCTGCGCGTCAAGCAAGGCAAGCCGGTAACGCCTGCCTTCATGTTCGCAGCCCTGCTGTGGCCTGCCCTGCCAGCGCGCGTTCTGCACCTGCAGAACCAGGGGGTGCCGCCGATTCCGGCCATGAACGGTGCAGCCCATGACCTGATCGCCGAGCAGTGCGCACGCATTGCCATTCCCAAGCGCTTCACCCTGCCGATCCGCGAGATCTGGGACATGCAGGAACGCCTGCCGCGCCGCAGCGGTAAACGCGCCGACATGCTGCTGGACAACCCACGCTTCCGTGCCGGTTACGATTTCCTGCTGCTGCGCGAAAGCGCTGGCGAAGAAACCGATGACCTTGGTCAGTGGTGGACCGAGTATCAGGAAGCCAATGACAGCGAGCGCCGCGACATGATCCGCGACCTGGGCAGCCGTGATGAAGGCGGTGCGTCCCGCAAGCGCAAGCGCAGCAACAGCAAGCGCAAGCGCGGTGGTGAAGAGGCCTTCGAGTGAGCATCCGCGTGTACGTCGGCCTGGGCAGCAATCTGGATGCCCCGGCCGAGCAGTTGCGCAGCGCGCTGGACGCACTCGATCAGGTCCAGGCGACGCGTCTGGTGGCCGCTTCGGCGCTGTACACCAGCGATTCGCTACTGCCGGGCCAGCCCCGCTACACCAATGCCGTCGCCGCGCTCGACAGCGCCTTGGCGCCCCTTGACCTGCTCGATGCCTTGCAGGCCATCGAAAACGACCAGGGCCGGGTGCGCAAGGAACGCTGGGGGCCCCGTACCCTCGACCTGGACATTCTGCTGTACGGCGACCAGGTGCTGGACCTGCCGCGCCTGCAGGTACCGCACTATCACATGCATGCCAGGCCCTTCGTGCTCTATCCGCTGGCCGAACTGGTCCCTGCAGACTTCCGGCTTGCCGATGGCCGCCAATTGTCCCAACTGCTCGCCGCTTGCCCATACATTGGCCTCGAACGCCTGTAATCGGCCGTTCGTTAGGGCAGTAACGCCAGCAACAACCTCATCGTAACAATGCGGTAACAGGGTGATTGACTTCCCTCATTTCGCTCACGACTATAGGCGACCCGCGTGGCACCCCTGTGTTGCGCCCCCCTATCGAGGCCCGGACGGACCTGTGCCAGAACATCACGCGCGATGATGTGCCGCTGCGGAAGATGACTACTCAGGTTGCATGCAGTCGTTTCCCCTGGCGCCAGAATGAGGAACTCTCTACATGCCTGAAGTAACCCTTTCCACCCTCAATGGCCTGAAGGCCAAGGGTGAAAAAATCGCCATGCTGACCTGTTATGACGCGACGTTCGCCAAGGCAGCCAGCCAGGCCGGCGTCGACGTCCTGCTGGTGGGCGACTCCTTGGGCATGGTCTTGCAAGGCCATGACAGCACCTTGCCGGTCACCACGGCAGACATGGCCTACCACACCGCCTCGGTCAAGCGCGGCAATCACGGCGCGTTGATTCTCGCCGACCTGCCGTTCATGGCCCACGCCACCCCCGAATCAGCCTTCGCCAACAGCGCGGCGCTGATGCAGGCAGGCGCCCACATGGTCAAGATCGAAGGTGCAGCCTGGTTGGCCGAGACCATCCGGCTGCTGGCCGAGCGTGGGGTGCCTGTGTGCGCCCACCTGGGCTTGACGCCTCAGACCGTAAATGTGCTCGGCGGCTATAAGGTACAAGGTCGCCTGGAGGCACAAGCCCGGCAGATGCAGGCCGATGCCATCGCGCTTGAAGCCGCAGGCGCTGCCATGCTGCTGCTCGAATGCGTGCCCAGCGAACTGGCCGCAGCGATCACCCAGGCCGTGCGCATCCCGGTCATCGGCATCGGCGCCGGCAGCGCCACCGATGGCCAGGTACTGGTGCTGCATGACATGCTCGGCCTGTCCCTCAGCGGCCGGGTACCCAAGTTCGTGAAAAACTTCATGGACGGCCAGCCTGACATCGCCAGCGCCCTCGCCGCTTATGTCCAGGCCGTCAAGCAAGTCACGTTCCCCGCCAGTGAACACGGGTTCAGCGCATGAATACAGTCAAGACCGTGCCGGAGCTGCGCGCCGCCGTAGCCCGCGCCCGCAGCGAAGGCAAGCGCATCGGCTTCGTGCCCACCATGGGCAACCTGCACAGCGGCCATGCGGCCCTGGTGGTAAAGGCTGCGCAATGCGCCGACTTCGTGGTTGCCAGCATCTTCGTCAACCCGCTGCAGTTCGGGGCCAATGAAGACCTGGACAAATACCCCCGCACGTTGGCAGCCGACCAGCAACTGCTGGTCGAATCGGGCTGCAACCTGCTGTTTGCCCCTGCCGTGGACGAAATGTATCCGGACGGGATGAGCGTGCAGACGCGGGTCAGCGTGCCCAACCTGTCAGAAGGGTTGTGCGGCGCCAGTCGGCCAGGGCACTTCGAAGGCGTGGCCACCGTGGTCAGCAAGCTGTTCAACATGGTGCAGCCTGATCTCGCGGTCTTTGGCGAAAAGGACTATCAGCAGCTGGCAGTCATTCGCGCCATGGTGCGCGACCTGAACATGCCCATCCAGGTGATGGGGCTGCCTACAGTGCGCGCCGCAGACGGCTTGGCACTGTCTTCGCGCAACGGCTACCTCACCGCCGAGCAGCGGGCAACGGCGCCTGTGCTGTATCGCGTGCTCCAGACGATGGCAGCTGCCATCGCCCGTGGCCAAAAGGACTTCGCCGCGCTGGTGGCCGACGGCCAGGCCCAATTGAGCGCAGCCGGTCTGCGCCCCGATTACCTGGAAGTTCGACATGCCCTGACCCTGCGCCCGGCCATGGTCGATGACCGAGACCTGGTGGTCATCGCGGCGGCTTACCTGGGCAACACCCGCCTGATCGACAACCTGTACGTGCAGGTGCAGGACAAGACGGCCTGAACGGCCTGGGGTGCCTAGGCACCCCATCTACTTTTGCGCCCCCCATTCCCAGCGCCGGGCCTTTGCCTATAATGATGCCAGCCTGAACCCGGCAATGACTGCCGTGTCCAACGCATCACCACGGACCAAGGGACCCCCGCGCAATGGCGTATTACCGTACCCCCCACGATGTCACGGCTCTACCCGCCTGGCAGGCGCTTAAGCAGCACCGCAATGCCATGCAAGGCTTCAGCATGCGAGAAGCTTTCGCCGCCGATCCTCAGCGCTTCGAACAATTCTCCCTGAGCTCCTGTGGCCTGTTCCTGGATTATTCCAAGAACCTGATCACCGAACAGACACGTGACCTGCTGGTGAACCTGGCCGACGAAGTGGGCCTCAAGGACGCCATCACCTCGATGTTCAACGGCGAGATCATCAACGCCTCCGAAGGCCGGCCGGTGCTACACACTGCCCTGCGCCGCCCGGTGGGTGACAAGCTCAGCGTCAACGGCGTGAACGTCATGCCCGAAGTGCACAAGGTGCTCAACCAGATCACCGAGCTGGTCGGCCGCATTCATGATGGCCTGTGGCGTGGCTACAGCGAAAAGCCCATCACCGACGTGGTCAACATTGGTATCGGTGGCTCGTTCCTGGGCCCGGAACTGGTATCCGAAGCATTGATGCCTTACGCCCAGCGCGGTGTACGCTGCCATTACCTGGCGAACATCGACGGTAGCGAGTTCCACGAACTGTCGGCCAGCCTGCGCGCCGAAACCACCCTGTTCATCGTCTCGTCCAAGTCGTTCAACACCCTCGAGACCCTGAAGAACGCAATGGCCGCGCGTACCTGGTACCTGGCCCAGGGCGGCTCGGAAGCCGAGCTGTACCGCCACTTCATCGCCGTGTCCAGCAACAAGGCCGCCGCCGTTGCGTTTGGCATCCGCGAAGAGAACATCTTTCCGATGTGGGACTGGGTCGGTGGGCGCTATTCGCTGTGGTCCGCCATCGGCCTGCCGATTGCGCTGGCCATCGGTACCGCCAACTTCAAGGAACTGCTCTCCGGTGCCTACACCATGGATCAGCATTTCCAGAGCGCGCCGTTCGAGAAGAACATGCCCGTGCTGCTGGCGCTGCTGGGTGTGTGGTACGGCAATTTCTGGGGTGCCAGCAGCCATGCGATCCTGCCGTACGACCACTACCTGCGCAACATCACCAAGCACCTGCAACAGCTGGACATGGAGTCCAACGGCAAGAGCGTGCTGCAGGACGGCACCCCGGTGAAAACCGAGACCGGCCCTGTGATCTGGGGCGGTGTGGGCTGCAACGGCCAGCATGCCTATCACCAGTTGCTGCACCAGGGCACGCAGCTGATCCCGGCCGACTTCATCGTGCCGGTCGTCAGCTTCAACCCGGTAGCCGACCATCACCAATGGCTGTACGCCAACTGCCTGTCCCAGAGCCAGGCGCTGATGCTGGGCAAGACGCGAGAAGAAGCCGAGACCGAACTGCGTGCCAAGGGCATGAGCGAAGCCGAGGTGCAGAAGCTTGCCCCGCACAAGGTCATCCCGGGCAATCGCCCGAGCAACACCTTGGTGGTCGAGCGTATCAGCCCACGCCGGCTGGGTGCCCTGGTGGCCATGTATGAGCACAAGGTGTTCGTGCAGAGCGTGGTCTGGGGTATCAATGCCTTCGACCAATGGGGCGTGGAACTGGGCAAGGAACTGGGCAAGGGCGTGTACCAGCGTCTTGTAGGCAGCCAGGAAGAGGTGGCCGAGGACGGGTCTACCCAAGGCCTGATCAATTACTTCCGCGGCCGCCATCGCGGCTGATCAGCCCTCTACCTGGCAGGGCTTGTGCTCGCCAGGCAAGGCATCAAGAGATGCGCCGCAGCTTCTGCAATTCGCCCCCTGGGCAATTGCCGGGGCTGCTGCGCAGCGCCTATCGCACGTGGGCCAAGCCCCTACAGCAAGCCTGTCGACGGCTTCATAGCCCCTATCGACCGTACCCGCCCAATCGCCGAACCGGTGGAACACCCCTCCCCGCAAAACTGTCCTACCCATTAACCGTTGCCGTCCCTCGCCCCTCACAAGAGCAGGACCACCGCCATGTTCGATATTCGAAAATACCCGCACGCCCTCGCCGTCAGCCAGGCGGCAGCCCTGTCCCAGGACGACTATCACCGCCTGTACCGCCAGTCGGTCGAAGACCCGGACACCTTCTGGGCCGCTCAAGCGCAGCGCCTGACCTGGATGAGGCCTTGGTCACAGGTTCAACAATCGAACCTGCGCACCGGCCAGGCCCGCTGGTTCGACGGGGGCCAACTGAACGTCAGCTACAACTGCATCGATCGCCACTTGGCCACACGGGCCGAGCAGACCGCCCTGCTATGGGAAGGCGACGACCCCAGCGACACCCAGGCCATCAGCTACCGTGAACTGCACCGCCAGGTGTGTCGCCTGGCCAATGTATTGAAGTCGCGAGGCGTGGCCAAAGGTGACCGGGTGTGCATCTACATGCCGATGATCCCCGAAGCCGCCTTCGCCATGCTCGCTTGCGCGCGCATAGGCGCTGTTCACTCCGTGGTGTTCGGTGGTTTTTCCCCGGACGCGCTGCGTGACCGTATCCTGGACGCCGACTGCCGCACCGTCATCACCGCTGATGAAGGCGTACGCGGCGGTAAGCGAATCGCCCTCAAGCAGAATGTCGACAAGACGTTGGCCAGTTGCCCGGCCGTCAGTACCGTCGTGGTAGTGCGGCGAACCGGGGGTGATGTCGCCTGGGACGATAGTCGCGACCTTTGGTACCAGCACGCCATCGAGCAGGCCGATGAAGCCTGCCCACCCGAACCGATGGAGGCAGAGGCGCCTCTGTTCATCCTCTACACCTCCGGTAGCACCGGCAAACCCAAAGGCGTGCTGCACACCACGGCGGGGTACTTGCTGCAAGCGGCCATGACATTCGATGTGGTGTTCGACTATCGGGAGGGGGAAGTCTTCTGGTGCACCGCCGACGTCGGCTGGGTCACCGGCCACAGCTACATCGTGTATGGCCCCTTGGCCAATGGCGCCATCTCGCTGATGTTCGAAGGCGTGCCCAACTACCCCGACAGCTCGCGGTTCTGGCAAGTCGTGGACAAGCACCAGGTCAACATCTTCTACACCGCACCCACCGCCCTGCGCGCGCTGATGCGCGAAGGGGATGCGCCCCTGCAAAGTACCTCCCGTGCAAGCCTGCGCTTGCTGGGCAGCGTGGGTGAACCGATCAACCCGGAAGCCTGGCACTGGTATTTCAATGAGGTCGGACAGCGCCGCTGCCCCATCGTCGATACCTGGTGGCAGACCGAGACCGGCGGCATCATGCTCACGCCACTGCCCGGCACCCAGACCCTCAAGCCTGGCTGTGCCACCCAACCCATGTTCGGCGTGCAGCCGGTGCTGCTTGATGACAAAGGCCAGGTCATCGAGGGTCCAGGGGCTGGGCTGCTGGCGATCAAGGCCAGCTGGCCTGGGCAGATTCGCACTGTCCATGGCGATCACCAACGCATGGTCGACACCTACTTCAAACCCATGCCCGGCTACTACTTCACCGGGGACGGCGCCAGGCGCGATGCCGACGGGCATTACTGGATCACTGGGCGCGTGGACGATGTGATCAACGTGTCCGGGCATCGCATCGGCACGGCGGAGGTCGAAAGCGCCCTGGTGCTTCACGACAGCGTGGCCGAAGCAGCCGTGGTGGGCTACCCCCACGATCTCAAGGGCCAGGGCGTATACGCCTTCGTGACCACCATGAACGGTGTCCGCCCCGATGAAGATCTCAAGGCCCAGCTGTTGGCGCTGGTCAGCAAGGAGATAGGTAGCTTCGCCAAGCCCGAGTTACTGCAATGGGCGCTGGCTTTGCCCAAGACACGGTCGGGCAAGATCATGCGGCGTATACTGCGCAAGATCGCCTGCAACGAGCTCGACAGCCTGGGCGATACCTCCACCCTGGCCGACCCGGGCGTCGTCCAAGGGTTGATCGACACTCGCCTGAACCGATAACCGGCAGCCGCTTCCCAGGCTGCCCAGCCCTGCAGGTCACCATGGAAGCGCTTCGCCGTCGTATCGAAAAACAAGCCATGAGCCTCACCGGCCTGGCGTTGGGCCAGCTCGACCTGGAGTCGCCCAAAGGCGACCCTGGCCTGTTCGGGCCCAACAGCATCAGCTGGCGCGTGCACGGTGACTTCCCTAGCATGCTGGTCGGCGGCATCAGCGCGCTGATGCTGCAGTTGCTGCACCCGCTGGCACTCGCCGGGGTCTGGGATCACTCCAACTTTCGCCATGACCTTATCGGACGCCTGCGGCGCACCAGCCAGTTCATTTCAGGGACCACGTTCGGCGCGACCGAAGATGCGCACTGGTTGATCGAAAAAGTGCGTCGGATCCACCTGCAAGTCGAAGGCACGGCGCCGGATGGCCGCCCGTACGCAGCCAGCGACCCCCACCTGCTGACTTGGGTGCATGTGGCCGAGGTCAGCAGCTTTCTGGCCGCACACCTGCGCTACCGCAACCCCCGCTTGTCCCTGGCCGACCAGGACGCCTACTACCAGGAAATCGCCCTGATCGCCGAGCGTCTGGGCGCCCATGACGTGCCCCGCTCGCGCCGTGAGGTCGCACACTACCTGCATGAGATGCGCCCACAGCTGAGCTGCGATGCCCGCAGCCAGGAAGTCATCGGTATTCTGCTCAACGCCCCGGCACCCAGCCGGCTGGCAAAACCCGTAGCCAAGCTGATGCTGCACGCCGGTATCGAGCTACTGCCCCAGTGGGCACAACAGCAGCTTGGCCTCGAACAGGGCCATTGGCAAAAACGGTTGATCCACCTAGGCGTGCATGGCACCGCCCCGGTATTGCGCTGGGCCATGCGCGACGGCTCTGCGCACAGGGCAAGGCGCCGCATGGGCATCGAATAAGCACTGGGCGACACTCAGCGGAACTGATTTAACGTGCCATACTCCAAGGCATCCCGCCCCGGACAGACGAAGCGATTCATGTACAAAGGACTGACTCGCGCCATCGGCGCATTGCTGGCGTTGCTCGCCCTGTACAGCCTGCTTGGCTTTCTCATTCTTCCGGGCTTGGCACTGCGTATCGCCAACCAGCAGCTTGCCCACTACGCCACGGTGCCGGCCAACTTGCAACGGGCCGAGTTCAACCCCTTCAGTCTCGAATTGACCTTGTGGGGCCTCCAGATCGGTGAGCCCGGCAAAGAGCAGGTCGGTTTCGAAAAACTGTACGCTAACCTGTCGCTGGACAGCCTGTGGACCGGCGCGCTGCACCTTGATGCCCTCGAGCTGGTCAAACCGCGCACCGAAGTGTTGTTCGCCAAAGATGGCACCCTCAACCTCACGCGCCTTTTCCAACTGCCCACCAGCAAAAGCGAGCCCGATACCCCCCCAGGCGATCCTTTCCCGCTGCGTATCGGCAGCATCAAGCTCGAGCAGGGTTTTGTGCGTTTCGAAGACCTGCGTCCCAGCGAGCCGATCGAGTTTCTCTATGACAACCTTAGCCTGGAGCTGAAGAACCTCAGCACCCTTGCCAACGACAATGCCGACATGACCATGGTGGCCAACGGCCCCAACGGTGGACGCATCGACTGGCAGGGTACGTTGAGCCTGGCGCCTATCGCGTCCGAAGGCACGCTCAAGGTCAGCGACAGCAAGATGAAGCTGTTCTGGCCCTATGTGCGCGATGCCGTGCCCTTGGTGCTGGAAGACGGCAAGCTCAGCCTGAGCACGCATTATCGGCTCAACCTGGCAGACAAGACCGAACTGCGTTTGGAAAAAGCGTCGGTGCGGGTGGCGCCCTTTGCCATCAAGGCCCCGGACGGTCGCCCGTTGGCAAGGCTCGCCAGTCTGGAGTTGAGTGATGCCTCCGTCGATCTGGTCAAGCAACAGGTAACGGTCGGCAAAGTGCGCAGTGAAAAGCTCGAAACCTGGGCGGCGCTGGAGAAGGGCGGTCAGCTCGATTGGCAGGTGCTGTTTGCCGGCGAGCCTGGCAAGCCAACGCCATCAGAAAAGGCCGAGCCGCCCACCGCAGGGCCTGCGGCGGCACCGCGGACGCCAGCGGCCCCGAGCAAGCCCTGGCAGGTGCTGCTCAACGATGTCCAGCTCAGGAACTACCGCGTGCACCTGGCAGACCGCACGCAAAAAGAGCCGGTCACCCTGGACGTAGGCCCCTTGAACGCTGACTTGAAGGGCTTCGATAGCCTCAACCGGAAGCCCTTCACGGTCAAGTTCGACACCGGCATCGGCAAGCAAGGCACCCTGCAAGGGCAGGGCCAGGTCAACCTGGTGCCGGTGTGGGCGAAGCTGGATGTCGGCACCCGGGACATCGACCTGCGGTTGGCGCAAGCCTACATCAACCCCTACATTCTGTTGGAGCTGCGCAGCGGCATGCTCGACAGCGACCTGAAGGTGGACCTGAAAAGCGCATCGCCGCTGGCCTTGACGGTGAGCGGCAAGGCCCAGGTGAATCAGTTGCACACCCTCGACACCATCAAGAGCCGGGACTTCGTCAAATGGCAGCAGGTCAACCTCGATGGCCTGACGTATGTGCATGGCGATGCCCTGTCGATCGACAAGGTGACGCTGCAACAGCCCTATGCACGCTTCATCATCAATGAAGACCGTACCACCAACATCAATGACCTGTTGATTCCACAGCCAACCGATGCGCCTGCCAAGGCTAAATCCCAGCCTGCAAGCGCCACCGCGGAAAAGCCACTCGGTATCCGCATTGGTCAGATCGTGATCAAGGACGGTTCGGCCAATTTCGCCGACCTGTCGCTCACGCCCAATTTCGCCACGGCCGTGCAACAGCTCAACGGCCAAGTCGGCACCATCGATAACCGCAAGCCCCTCCCTGCCCCAGTGGATGTGCAAGGCAAGGTCGACCGGTACGCGCCCGTCACCATCAAAGGTGGCCTCAACCCATTCGACCCGCTCGCGAGCCTAGACATCGCCGCCGTGTTCAAACGCGTCGAACTGACTACCCTTACACCCTACTCGGGCAAGTTTGCCGGCTACCGCATCCGCAAAGGCCGGCTGAACCTGGACCTGCATTACCTGATTACCAAGGGCCAACTCAAAGCCGAAAACAAGGTGGTCGTTGAGCAATTGCAGCTTGGGGATAAGGTAGATAGCCCGGACGCGGTCGATCTGCCGATTCGCCTTGCAGTGGCACTGCTCAAAGATACGCACGGCAAGATTTCAATCGAGTTGCCCGTTGCGGGCGATCTGAACAACCCGCAGTTCAGCGTAATGCCGATCGTGTGGCAAACCTTGCGCAACCTTGTGCTGCGCGCCGCGCAGGCACCGTTCAAGCTCATCGGTGGCCTGGTTGCCGGAGGCGGCGCCGAAGACTTGGGCACCGTCGCTTTCGCCCCTGGGTCCAGCGAGCTGGCAGGCGACGCTCAGGCGTCCCTGGACAAGCTCGCCGAGGGCCTGAGAAAGCGGCCGGAACTGCGCCTGGAAATCGAAGGCACTAGCGCCCAGGCAAGTGACGGCCCCATCCTTGCCCAGCAGCGCCTGGAACGGGAATACCAGGCCACTTGGTACAAGATCCTGCAGCGGCGCGGCGACAAGGTCCCGGCCAGTGCGTCCCTGATGGTGGTCGACGAGGCTGACAAGCCAGCGATGCTCGAAGGCATTTACCGCAGTCGCCTCAAGCAACAGCCCCCTGCCGAATGGGAGCAGCTTGACCGTGACGCGCGCACCGCCAACCTTCGTAACGCCGTGCTCAAATCCTGGGCCGAAAGCACAGCCCTGTTACGCACCCTGGGGCAGGAGCGCGCCAGCAGCATAAAGGACTACCTGGTGGACAAGGCCAAGCTTGAGGACGACAGGGTGTACTTCATCGATACCCACCTGGGGCAGCCCGAGAAAGATGGCCGCGTCGTGACGCCGATGCATCTGGATGCCGACTGACTTCCAACGGCAGGCTTAATGCAAAGCCTGCACGGCCTAATTAGACCGCACACGAAAAAGCCCCGGCACAGGCCGGGGCTTTTGTTGTAGCTAGCCAAATCCATTTGGCCGACAGGACGATCCTTATTCAGCTTTCAGGCCGTCAGCCATCACGCTCTTGACGCCTTTGATGTTCTTGGCGATGCGCACAGCTTCTG